>NZ_CP012369.1:2250000-2527564 GCF_001267405.1 Moorella thermoacetica | reverse complement strand
AACAGGTTTGGGGATAACTATCAACAGGCAAGAAAATTCCTTTTCCTTGACAGATGGAAAAAACCTCAGCTATAATTGGACTGATAGGCGGGAAGTAAAGATATTTTTATGTAGGAGGGAAAATGGTGAAAAGGACTTATCAACCCAAGCGGCGGCGCCATAAAAGGGTTCATGGTTTTTTAAAGAGGATGCGCACTCGTTGCGGGCGGGAAGTCATCAAAAGACGGCGCCAGAAGGGCCGGAAACGCCTGTCTGCATAAGGCAGCAGGCCCTTTCCCCACGGGGGAGGAAGTATTTTGCTAACCAGGGTACGGCGTATTACGGCCAGTAAAGACTTCCGCCGGGTTTACCGGGCCGGTCATAAGGTAAGCGGTAAATTGCTGAAACTCTACCACCTGGTCAATCAACAACCCTACACTCGTTTCGGTTATTCTATCTCTAAAAAGGTGGGTAAGGCCGTAAAACGCAACAGGTTAAAACGTCGCCTGCGGGAAATATGCCGGCAGCATCTGGCCTCCTTCCACCCCGGGTTAGATGTGGTAATTGTCGCCCGGGAACAAGCAGTGGAAGCCCCTTACGAGGAACTGGAAAAAGAAGTATTAAACCTGGGGCGTTGGGGGAAAATTTTAGTTAACCGGGAAAGTGAGATCATTGATTGACAATTGGGTTATATTAGCAATACGCTTTTACCAGAGATATATCTCACCCTTGTTAGGCCGGCATTGCCGCTTTTATCCCACCTGTTCCCAGTATGCCCTCGAAGCCATTACCAAGTATGGCCTGCTAAGGGGCGGATTGCTGGCTACCAGGAGATTACTTCACTGTCACCCGTGGGATGCAGGTGGTTATGACCCCGTTCCCTAACAAAATTGTGGAGGTGAAAACCCGTCTTTAACTTCACAGGTAGAGGGTTAAGTTAAAGACAGGTTCCCCTTGCGAATATTAGTCGATTTCCTTTCACAATCAATACAATTTTTATATAATATCACCAAGGCCATTGGCATACCCAACTATGGCCTAGCTATTATTTTGTTTACCATTGCTGTGAAAGTTATACTCTATCCTTTAACATACAGGCAGTTACGCTCCATGCGTCGGCTCCAAGAGCTACAGCCAAAGATCCAGGAATTGCAGAAAAAATACAAGAGTAATCCCCAGAAGGCCCAACAGGCCATGATGGAACTCTACCAGAAAGAAAAGGTAAATCCCCTGGGGGGTTGTTTACCCCTGCTGATCCAGATGCCTATCTTGTATGCTTTATTTACCTCCCTGCGTTCCTTTTTTAACCCGGCCCTCAACCCGACGGTGAATTTGGCCCATGCCAATTTTTTATGGATAAGTAACCTTGGCCAGCCTGATCCCTATATCCTGCCGGTGCTGGTAGCTGTAGGAACCTTTTTCCAGCAAAAAGTGAGTATGGTTAGCGGCGGTCAGGACCAGACCCAGAAAACCATGCTTTTTGTCATGCCCCTGATAATCGGGTGGATGAGCCGTAACTTTTCGGCCGGCCTGTCCCTTTACTGGGTTACCTTCAGCCTGATGGGCATTTTAGAGCAATGGTTAGCCCGTCGCCAGCCGCATCTGGTAAAGGAGGAAATCAGCGCCAAATGAAAGAGATTGAGGTTAGCGGGAAAACCGTTGAAGAAGCTATTGAAAATGCGCTGAAGTCCCTGGGAGCTAAGCGGGAAGAAGTCGAGATCAGCATTTTGGAAGAGGGTAGTAAAGGTTTTTTAGGTTTGCTGGGCTCGCGCCAGGCACGGGTGAAGGTGGTCCTTCCCGACAGTCCGGAAAAAGTTATCAATGATTTTTTAAGCAAGGTTCTCGCAGATATGCAGATTGAAGCCGGAATCGAGATCCGGCCACGGGAGGGCTATTACTTCGTAAGTTTCCATGGTAAGGATCTGGGCATCCTCATTGGCCGCCGAGGTGAGACCCTGGATGCCCTTCAGTATTTAACTAACCTGGCCGTTAACCGTATCCTGCAAAATAAGATTAGAATAATTCTTGACGTCGAGGGTTACCGTAAACGCCGGGAGCAGACCTTGATCAATTTAGCCCGGCGCCTGTCAAACAGGGTCAAGGAAACGGGTAATCGGATTGTTCTGGAACCCATGAACCCACAGGAAAGGCGGGTCATCCACACAGCTTTGCAAAATGACAGCCAGATCTTAACCTTCAGTGAGGGACAGGAACCGAACCGCAAGGTCGTTATTGCCTTGCGCCATTAACTATTTTGCGCTACAATAGTATTGCCCTGCAGGCCCAGTGATACCTTATGTATTACTGGGTCTTATTGTGTAAAGAAGGTGCCGTAACCCGTGCTTGACGATACCATTGCCGCCCTGGCGACACCGCCTGGTGAAGGCGGTATTAGCATAATTCGCCTGAGCGGCAGCCAGGCCATTGCTATAGTAGCAAAGGTTTTTAAACCGGTCAAGGGACCTGATTTAACCACAACCAGGAGTCATACCCTGCGGTTGGGATTCATAATTGATCCTGTTTCTGGGGAAAGTCTGGACGAGGTTCTGGTTAGTGTCATGCGGGCTCCTCATAGTTATACGGCTGAGGATGTGGTGGAGATAAACTGCCACGGGGGCGCCCTGGCCACGTCCAGGGTGCTGCAACTGGTCCTGAGAACCGGTGCCAGGTTGGCCGAGCCGGGAGAGTTCACTCGCCGGGCTTTCCTCAACGGCCGCCTGGACCTGGCCCAGGCCGAAGCGGTCCTGGAGATTATCCGCGCCAGGAGCAGCAGGGGTTTGACGGCAGCCCTGGATCACCTACGGGGTAACCTCTCCCGGAAGATTGGCGAACTGAATGAACGCTTGACCGGCATCCTGGCGGCCCTGGAAGCCAGTATGGATTTTCCTGAGGAGGTCGGCGAGGTAGACCCGGAGAATCTAGCTGACCTGCGCCGCATCCTGGCGGGAGTTGACAGACTCCTGGCTACCTGGGAAGAAGGCCGACTTTTAACTGAAGGCTTAAAAGTAGCTATTGTCGGCCGACCCAATGTCGGCAAATCAAGCCTGTTAAACGCCCTGTTAAACCAGGAACGAGCCATTGTCAGCAACATCCCAGGTACCACCAGGGATACCATTGAGGAAACCCTGCAACTCGGGGGATTTACCTGCCGCTTGATAGATACAGCCGGGCTGCGGGAGACAGCGGATGAATTGGAGAGCATCGGCGTAGCCAGAAGTAAGAAGGCCATTGCAGCGGCTGACCTGGTGCTGGTGGTTGTTGACCTGCAAACAGGAATCCAGGATGAAGACCGGCGCGTTTTGGAGAGTGTCAGGGATAAGGTTTTGATAATCATAGGCAACAAGCTGGATCTTGTAGCCCACGATATAAATAAAAAATTGGCTGACCTCGAATCCTTTGCCGGAAATTATCCCCGGGTAGCTGTTTCCGCCCTCAAAGGTAAAGGATTAGATGAACTGGCCAGAAAAGTCCAGGAGATTGTCCTGGGTGGAAGAGCCCTGGCAGGTAGCGATGAACCCTTAATCACCAATGCCCGTCACCGGGCTGCCCTGGAAAATTGCCGGGAGCACCTGGCCAGCGCCATTAAAGCCTGGGAAGAAGGATTACCTGAGGATTTAATCGCCATTGACCTCTGGTCAGCAGCAGATTACCTGGGAGAAATCATCGGAACCACTGCCCGGGAGGATCTTCTGGACCGGATATTCAGCGATTTCTGCATCGGCAAGTAAACAAGTAAAATAAAAAAGAAAGGATGGTGAAAGGGATGTACAACGCCGGTAATTATGATGTTATTGTTATCGGCGCCGGTCACGCTGGTTGCGAAGCAGCCCTGGCGGCGGCCAAACTGGGATGCCGGACCCTGATGCTGACCATTAGCCTGGAGAGTATCGCCATGATGCCCTGCAACCCCTCAATTGGCGGTCCCGCCAAGGGCCACCTGGTAAGGGAGATCGATGCCCTTGGCGGTATCATGGGCCTTAATATCGACCGGAGTCGTATCCAGATCCGCCGCCTCAATAGCGGTAAAGGACCGGCGGTGAGGGCCCTGCGGGCCCAGGCCGATAAAAAACTCTACCAGCGGGAAATGACCCTGACCCTGGAGCGCCAGGAACATCTAGATGTTAAACAGGCGGAAGTTATCCGCATCCTGACAGAAAGCGGACGAGTGAAGGGTGTCTTGACCAGGACAGGGGCCTATTTTGCCTGCCGGGCCATAGTTTTGACTACCGGGACTTATCTCCGCGGCCGGATTATCATTGGCGAGGTAGCCTATGCTGGCGGGCCCAATGGCCAGTTCCCGGCCATCGAGCTGGCGGCCAGCTTGAAGGAACTTGGCCTGCGTATGGGACGTTTCAAGACAGGCACGCCGCCCCGGGTGAGCGGTCGTTCCATTAACTGGGATAAAATGACGGAGCAGCCAGGGGACCCTGGCCCCTTGCGGTTTTCTTTCTGGGAAGAGGGACCGGAGCGACCAAATGTATCCTGCTGGCTCACCCATACCAATACTACGACCCATAATATTATCAAGGACAATCTCCACCGGGCACCTTTATTCAGCGGTTTAATAGAGGGTAAAGGGCCGAGATACTGTCCTTCCATCGAGGACAAGGTAGTGCGCTTTGCCGATAAACCCGGCCACCAGATTTTCCTGGAGCCGGAAGGCATGGGGACAGAAGAATGGTATGTCCAGGGTCTGTCGACCAGCTTGCCGGAGGATGTGCAGCTGGCAGTGCTCCACAGTGTGCCGGGATTGGAGCAGGCCGAGATGATGCGGCCGGGCTATGCTATTGAGTATGACTATATTGATCCTACCCAGCTCAAGGCCTCCCTTGAGTGTAAGCACATCGCCGGTCTCTTTACAGCCGGCCAGATTAACGGCACCTCCGGATATGAGGAGGCGGCGGCCCAGGGGCTGGTGGCCGGCATCAATGCCGCCCGCCTGGTGCGGGAGCAGGAGCCCCTGATTTTAAGGCGTGACCAGGCCTATATTGGCGTCCTTATTGACGACCTGGTTACCAGGGGTGTAACCGAGCCGTACCGCCTGTTGACTTCCCGTGCCGAACACCGTTTGCTCCTGCGGGAGGATAATGCCGACCTGCGCCTGGGTAGAATCGGTTATGAGATCGGTTTGCTGGATGAGCAGCGTTTCCGAAAGCTGGAAGCCAAGGAAAAAGCCATAAATGACGGCCTTGTTTACCTTGGTAAGCAACATGTAGGCGGTAATAACCCAAAAATACAGGAAATAATAGTCGCCTGCGGTGAACCCCCCCTGAAGGGTACCACGAGTTTAAAGGATCTCATGCGGCGGCCCCGGATAAAGTATCAAGATCTGGCTGCCGCCGGCCTGGTACCTGAACTGCCACCGGAAATTGCCGCGGAGATAGAAATGATGGTCAAGTACGAGGGTTATATCGCTAAAGAGAAGATCCAGGTTGAAAGGTTGGCCAAACTTGAAGCCCGGGTGTTGCCGGCGGATCTGAATTATAGTGAAATTCGCGGTCTTTCCAGGGAAAGTATCGACCACCTGGAAAGGGTAAAGCCGCGTTCCCTGGGGCAGGCCCTGCGCATCCCCGGGGTTACCCCAGCTGACATCAGTGTCCTTTTAGTTTACCTGGAGCAGAAGAAGCGGGAAGGGGCCAAAGCCTGTGCGGGATAGGGATCGCCTCCTGGCAGCTTTCAGCAAGGATACCGGTATAACCTTGAAACCGGAGCAGATCGCCATGATAGAGGCTTATACCGGGTTGCTGCTGGACTATAACCAAAGGGTAAACCTGACAGCTATAACAGACAGGGAGGAAATCTGGCGCAAACATGTACTGGATTCCCTCCTTCTTTTTTTGGCCCTGGAAATACCACCAGCGGCTAAGGTTATCGATATAGGCACAGGGGCTGGAATTCCCGGCCTTATCCTAAAAATTTACCGGCCGGACCTGGAGATGGCCCTGCTGGAATCCCAGAACAAGAAAGTGGCCTTCCTTAAAAAAGCAGTTGCCACCCTTGGCCTGCAAGGGATAGAATGCCTCTGGGGACGGGCCGAGGATATCGGCCGGCAAAAGAACTACCGGGAAAGTTTCGATTTGGCCGTATCACGGGGGCTGGCGGGGATGAACACCCTGGCAGAGTACTGCCTGCCCTTTGTCCGGGTTGGTGGTTTCATGATAGCCTATAAAGGGCCCGGCGGGGAAGGAGAATTAAATGCCGCCGCCAGGGCGATTGAGATTTTAGGTGGTGGGACGAAAAAAGTCTGGCGTGGTAGCCTGACGGGAGGCCAGGAAGTGAGACAGTTAATTATAATCCAGAAGGAACATCCAACTCCCCCGGTCTACCCCAGGCGTCCTGGTCTCCCGGCTAAACGCCCCTTGCAATAAAAAGTTATTTTTAATTGGGAGGAAGTAGGACATTCCCTGCCGAATAAAAGAAAAAACACAGGAGAGAGGACCGGCCCATGGGTAAGGTATTAGCCATTGCCAATCAAAAGGGCGGTGTAGGTAAAACAACTACCGCCGTAAACTTGAGTGCCTTTATCGCCCAGGAGGGGTTGAAGGTTCTCCTGGTAGATATCGATCCCCAAGGTAATGCCACCAGCGGGCTGGGTGTTGACCGGTTTAAGATTGAACACTGTATATATGATGTCATTATCAACGGCGCTCCCCTGGGCAGTGTCATTACTGCCACAGCCATAACCAATCTGGACCTGGTGCCGGCGACAATTGAGCTGGCCGGCGCTGAAGTGGAACTGGCAACTGCCATTGCCAGGGAACAAAAATTAAACCGGGCCCTGGATGAGGTCAGGACACGCTACGACTACATAATCATTGATTGTCCACCTTCCCTGGGCCTTTTGACCCTAAATGCCCTGACCGCCGCCGGCGGCGTAATCATCCCTATCCAGTGCGAGTATTATGCCCTGGAAGGCCTGGGCCAGTTAATGAATACTATTCACCTGGTAGCCCGTCATTTAAATCCCAGTCTGGAGGTTGAAGGCGTTGTTTTAACCATGTTTGATCCCCGGACCAACCTCTCCCTCCAGGTGGTGGATGAAGTCAAGAAACACTTCCCGGAGAAGGTATTTAAGAGCATTATCCCCCGGAATGTACGTCTGAGTGAAGCCCCCAGTTACGGTCAGCCTATAAACCTTTACGATCCCCGCTCCCGGGGTGCCGAAGCCTATCAAGAACTAGCCAGGGAGGTGATAGCCAATGGCTAAAAGGGGCCTGGGCCGGGGCCTGGAAGCCCTCTTGCCCCCAAAGGAGGTCGACCCTGAAACCCACGCAGCAATCACCAGAATAGCCATTGACCGGATTGTTGCCGGAAAACATCAGCCCCGCAAGGATTTCGATAACGCCAAGCTAGAAGAACTGGCCCAGTCCATCAAGGTCCATGGCGTTATTCAGCCGATTGTAGTAAAACCGGCAGGAAGTGGGAAGTATGAAATTATAGCCGGGGAACGGCGCTGGCGCGCCTGTCGCCAGGCTGGATTGAAGGAAATCCCGGCCATAATTAAAACCCTGGACGACAGGGCGACAGCAGAAATATCCCTGATTGAAAACCTGCAACGAGAGGATTTAAACCCCCTGGAAGAAGCAGAGGCCTACGAGGCTCTCATAACAGAACATCACCTTACCCAGGAGGAAATCGCCGGGCGGGTCGGCAAAAGCAGGCCGGTAATTGCCAATGCTTTGCGTCTCCTGCAATTGCCGACCGAAATTCAAAAAATGCTCCGGTCAAATGAAATATCCTCCGGCCATGCCCGGGCATTGCTGGCCCTGAAGGATGCAGAGCATCAAGTTGCCCTGGCAAAAAAAATTAAAGAGGAAAACCTTTCGGTCCGGGAAACAGAGGCCATAATAAAGAAGATCCAGTCCGAAGGCGAATTAGCGCGGAAAAAACAAAATCCCGAGAAAAGGGAAAGCCTCGAGGTACGCCAGGTGGAAGAAAGACTCCAGCAGGTATTAAGTACCAGGGTGAAGCTAAAACACGGCAAAAAAAGCGGTAAAATAGAAATTTTTTATTTCGGACCTGAAGACCTGGAGAGAATTATTATGGTATTAACAGGAGAAAATGTTTCACGTGAAACATTTTAGCTATTTATAGCCTGTGAGCGAGGGACACGACCGTTAAGCCCAACCAGCTTGTAAAGGGAAGCGGCGCCGCCAGGAAAAATAATCACGAAAAAACTTTTGGAGGGTGATGACGATCATGACAACCTACTGGCAGCAAAAAGGCAAGTCTAATACCGAAGCTACAGTCAAATTGGCCCTGAAACGTGCCAGGGAGCTCGGCCTGAAGGATGTGGTTATTCCTTCTGTTAGTGGTTATACCGCCAACCTGTGCCTGGGTATAAACGATTTGAATATTGTTTGTGTTACCCACCAGGCCGGGTTTAAAAAACCGGGAGAAATAGAAATGGATACAGCTATACGCCAACGGTTGGAAGATGGTGGCATAAAGGTTCTGACCACCACCCATCTGCTCGCTGGGCTGGATCGGGCCCTGCGATTTAGCTTTCAGGGTATCTATCCGGCTGAGATTATTGCCAATACCTTGCGCCTCTTCGGCCAGGGCACCAAAGTTGCGGTGGAAGTAGCCTGCATGGCCCTGGATGCCGGGCTGATACCGGCAGGGGTGGATATCGTCTCCCTGGGTGGCAGCAGTGAGGGAGTAGATACGGCCCTGGTTTTACGCCCGGCCCATTCCCAGGACTTTTTCGCTACTAAAATCAAAGAGATTATTTGTAAACCGCGGGAGTTTTAGGACTGGCAGTGGGTTGCCAAAGCCAGTATCAAAGATATAATTACAGCGACGGGTGAGGACGGGGGCTGGCAAGCCGGATGCCTGCCCCCAAGGTGTACGGCAATGTGCAGGAAAGGCGGCGCCCCATTGGCAGGACCTCTCCGGGTGGAGGCGGGAGAGGCATCTTAAATTGGGAGTGGAGAAATTTGTGGGGAACATGGGTTAATGTCCTGGCTATTCTGGCCGGTACAGCCTTTGGTATCATTATCGGCAAGTACCTGCCCCAGCGGTTACAAGCTACAGTTACCCAGGCTACCGGCCTGGGTATTTTACTGGTGGGTCTTTCCATGGCCATCCAGAGCCGTAATATTGTCCTGGTCATTGTTAGCCTGGCCGCCGGTGGTATTACTGGCGAAGCCCTGGATATTGAGGATCACCTGACGGGCCTGGGCAGACGCCTGGAACGTCTGTTTACCAGCGGTAGTAGCTGGCAATTAACCCGGGCCTTTGTTAGCGCCAGTCTCCTCTATTGTGTGGGGGCCATGGCAGTTATGGGCTCCCTGGAAGCTGGATTACGGGGTAATTACAATATCCTTTACGCCAAGGCTTTGCTGGATGGTATCCTGGCGGTTACCATGAGCACCACCCAGGGCTGGGGAGTTGCCCTTGCCGCCCTTCCAGTTCTTATTTACCAGGGTAGCCTGACCCTCATGGCTGCCTGGCTGCAGAACTACCTCACGCCGGCAGCGGTGACTGAGATCACGGCTACAGGCGGTCTCTTGATTATTGCTATTTCCCTGGGGGTGCTGAAGATAAAGGAGTTACATATCGGGAACCTACTACCTTCCCTCTTTTTCGCTGCCCTCCTGGCATTATGGTGGCACTAACAACTTTAAGGCAATAAAAGTTTAACCCCTGCCCTATTTTAAGGCAGGGGTTAAACTTATCCCTTGCGCTATATTCAGACCGTTGATAACCCTACACGAGCGGGTAGGGTTATCTTATATTCCCGTGATTTAAAAAGCCTTTAGCGCCCTGGCGGCGGCCAGGGCAGCAGCATAGACTTCCTTCAGGGGGGCGCCGGCAGACTTGGCAATCTGACGGCAGGATTCATATTCGGGTGCGATGTTGGTAATAACCTGTCCTGTGGGATCACGGTAGAGGCCCAGTTTAACGGGGACAGTGCCATAAGGGGTGACTACCTCAGCCATCCGTCGCTGGCATACCAGGCGTTGGTCCCGGCGAAAACGTAACCCCAGGGTGCTGGAATGGGTAAAGATGGCAGCCGCAACAGCGGCCAGTTTATTCTCCGGACAGAGGGCCGTAAAGAGGATCCCGGGTCGGCCTTTTTTCATTTGTACCGGGGTGAAGAAGGCATCAACAGCGCCGGCGGCCATGGTCTCCTCAAGGAGGGCGGGAAAGAATTCGGGGTTCATATCGTCGATGGTTGTTTCGATAACCAGGCTGCTTTCCTCTCCTTCCAGCTGCCCGCTGTTGATCTCACCCAGGGCCAGGCGCAGGAGGTTGGGATGGGGAAGTTCGGTTTTTCCGGCACCGAAACCGACCCTGGTCAGGTTCATGGCTGGAAAGGGGCCAAAGCTGTCGGCCAGGGTGGTAATCAAGGCCGCGCCGGTAGGGGTTACCAGCTCGGCTTTATCTTCAGTACCATAAACCGGGTAGCCCTGGAGAAGGTAAAGGGTTGCCGGGGCGGGAACTGGTAATTTGCCGTGCCGGCAGTCCACCCAGCCGGAACCAGCAGGTAAGGGGGAGGAGATGACTTTCTCTATACCCAGGAGGTGCAACCCCAGGATACTGCCGACGATGTCGATAATGGCGTCTACCGCCCCGACTTCATGAAAGTGGACCTGGCTGGCGTCGATGCCATGTACCTGGCCTTCGGCCCGGGCCAGGTTTTTAAATACCGCCGCAGATTTTTCCTTAACCGGGGCAGGCAAAGAACTGTTATTGATCAGCCCCAGGATATCCGCCAGGTGGCGGTGGGGCTGGCTCCCTGTCACCTGGACAGCGACATCGGTGGCGGCAATGCTGTGTTGCTTTACCTCCCTAACCCTTAATTCCCATCCCTCGAGCCCCAGTCCTTTTAAGCCAGAGGTTAGCTCGTCCTGGCTGAGGCCACAGGCTATTAACGCTCCCAGGCACATATCACCGCTAATTCCGGAAAAACAATCAAAGTAGGCTATCTTCAATTAGCTTCACTCCTACGAAAATAGGGCTCTACTCCCAATGGTGATTGCTGGTTAAGCAGCCTCCAGGGTGAGGCAGGTTCCCTTCGGGCGCCACTTCTCGCCGTTATACTTGTATCGACCCGGCCGGCTTCGGGTTTGGCACCGCCCGGCCCCTGCGGGCCGAGAAACTTAATGGTCGCGCTTATCCTCAGCCGGATTTGTGATACTCACGCGTAAAAGTGCTCACCGGGAACTGCCTCACCCCCTCCTAGCATCCACATTTTATTGTTCGTGGCGGCGGGGGTGCTAGCTCCATGAGGGACTGAGGTTTTATTTATTCAGGACAGCATTCATACTGCCGCTCCGGAAGCCTTCCAGATCCATGGTGATATAGGTAAACCCGAGCGTGTGAAAGTAGTTGACCAGGTTTGCCCTTACCTTGCTGTCAATAAGGAGGGCAAAGGCGGAAGGATTAACCTCAATCCTGGCTATGGTCCCGTGGTGGCGCACCCGGATCTCCTTTATTCCGAACTGACGGAGGTAGTCTTCGGCAGCGGCGACCTGTTTGAGTTTCTCCGCGGTAATAGCCTGGCCATAGGGAATGCGGGAGGAAAGGCAGGCCATGGATGGCTTGTCCCAGTTTGGCAGGCCCAGATGCCGAGCCAGCTGCCGGATGTCGTCCTTGGTCAGGCCTGCTTCCTGCAGGGGGCTTTTGACTCCGTATTCCCGGGCGGCTTGGCTGCCGGGACGGAAGTCGCTGCGATCGTCGGCGTTGGCCCCGTCAACAATGGCTTTCAGCCCATGCTCACGGGCCAGCTCCTGCAGGGTGGCAAACAACTCCTTCTTACAATGATAGCAGCGCTCCGGCGGATTGGCACAGAATTCCGGGTTGTCCATTTCATTGGTATTTATTACCATATGTTGTACTCCCAATTCCCGGGCCAGCCGGGTTGCAGCTTCGATTTCAGCTTGGGGGTAAGTTGATGAGGCGGCGGTTACAGCCAGGACTTTTACCGGCGTTGTGCTGGCAACCTTGAGGAGCAGGCTGCTGTCCACGCCACCTGAATAAGCCACCAGGATGCTCTCTAATTCCGTGAGATTCTTTTTTAACTGTTCCAGTTTGGCGGTTAAATCAGCGGGTAGCATATTTTGTATCACCCTCTAATTTTATTTTTTAGCCACAGCGATTATTTCCCTGGAAATAGAGTTTTATCCACGGCAAGTTAATATTGTTTCGCGCCCCTGAGGTATAAATCCTTCCTCGAATTCTATTTTTACGCAAGAAAATATTAACATTTCCGGGTATAGCTGGGCCAGAAAAAATTGGTCCTCTGAGAGGAAAATGGCGTTTAGCGTGGAAATATATCTGTTGCTGTACTTTAATGGGGAGGCCGTTGAATTGGCATCATTAAATACTTTCCTGTCGCCCTATTATGCGCCCATCCTGGCAGGGCTGCTTGCCTTCCAGGTCGTATTGATTCTCTGGCTTTTGCATAACCATGGCGAAATACGTCGCTTGAACGGGCGTATCCGCAGGCTGGCAGAAACCGGCGAAGGCCAGGACCTGGCCGAAGTGCTGGAGCGTTTTCACGACCTGGGAGAAGTCCGGAAGGTCCTGGACCAACTGCAGGAAAGGGTGGCCGACCTCCGGGTAGGCTTTGAAGGTTGTCTCAGCCGTATGGGCCTGGTTCGCTTTAATGCCTTCCCGGATACAGGCAGTGACCTGAGTTTCGCTCTGGCCCTCCTGACCCATGAAGGGAACGGCTTTATCCTTACCAGCCTCTACGCCAGGGATGAAACCCGTATCTTCATTAAACCGGTCCAGGATGGTCGCTCCCGGTATCGCCTGAGCGAAGAGGAAGAGAAAGCCCTGGCCATGGCCCTGGGCCTGCTGACGCCGGAAAAGGCTGCCAGTTAGGGTGAGGGGGATCGAAGAAGACCCGTAGGGATTGTTATTACTGGTTTCCGAAAGGACCGTGCGCAATGACGGCGCCTTTGAAGGGGAGGTAACCACCGCCAGGGACATGGGGGTAGAAGAATCGGCGCAAACTGTGGACAGCGTCGTGGCCAGCAACTCCTGGTGGTGGGAGTATCAAAGGTGGATGTAAGGGCGAGAGGGCAACCGGAGATTACCCCCACCGGGAAGGGGAGGGGGGTCTCCGACCGGCCAGGCTAATAGTAGAGGCGGTGGGCCTGCTCTTGGGCCACGGACAGACGCTTCTGTGTGAGGTGGCCTGGAACGGGAGACGTCCAGAGAGGTAAAAACAGTACCCTGGTACAGCAGAAAAAATACACGCCGGCGTTACATAATTACGGAACTATGTGGACAAACTACCTTTAGGCAGGTCTACTTTCTGCGTCAAGCCCAAGAGGAAGCGTCCCCAATGGGGCGCTGTAGCGCCAGCAGCTAAAGCTGGAGAAATCCGAGCCGGTCTTCGCTTGTTGCCAAGACCATGGAATGAGATCAAACGATGCTAGCCGGTTGTATGACGCTAAGGGCGTAATCGGTGCCTGAAGGTGACCTGTCCCGCCAGTCAGGGCAATAGTTTGAAGGGACGAAGGCAGGTTTTCTATGCTTTTTAAAGATCGCCGGGATGCCGGCCAGCAGTTAGCTGGCGCCCTGCAGGGTTACCTGGGCCAGGGGGCCTTGATCCTAGCTGTTCCCAGGGGCGGTGTGCTGGTAGCCGTACCAGTAGTTAAAGCCCTGGACGCGGAAATGGATTTAATTATCCCCCGCAAGGTTGGCCTGCCGGCCAACCCTGAGGTGGCTGCGGCAGCCGTGGCCCCGGACGGGACGGTTCTCTATAACGATAAAGTCCTTGAGGCCTGTCATCTGACACCAGCCGACCTGCAGGCAGCCGTTGACCGCGAACTAGCAGAAATTAAACGCCGGCTGACCCTTTACAGGGGAAACCGGCCTCTTCCGGTCATGAGGGGGCGCCTTGTTATAATTGTTGACGATGGAATAGCTACCGGGTTAACAATAAAGGCGGCCCTCAAGTCCGTACGCAAGTATAAACCCCGTCGCCTGGTTCTGGCCGTTCCCGTGGCGCCGCCGGATACCCTGACAGTCCTCAGGCCCATGGTTGAAGACCTGGTTTGCCTGGCCGCCCCGGAGCCCTTTTACGCCGTGGGCCAGTTTTATAGGGACTTTCGCCAGGTATCTGATGCCGAAGTAAAGGCCTGCCTGGAGGGATGTTGATAACTATTGTAACCCCTGGGCAACGGCCTGGTTGCGGTACTGATAGACCAGGCTTATTCCCTGATAAATGGCGGCAGCGATTTGCCTGGCCATGCCCATGACAATGCTCAAGCGAGTATTCTGGAGGACAAAATACTCCATATACCCTCCTACATTGACTATTCCCGTAAAATGAATATCTCCCACCGCTGGGAGATTTTTATTAACACCGGCACCAGGTTTTAAAGCCCCGGGGGCCAGGGTAATGGCGCCGACATTTTCCGATTGCCCCAGGCAAGCATCGACGGCAATGATCAGGGGGTCCCGGTAGAGGGTCTTGATCTGGGTCATTTTTTCAGCCAGGTTGCTGGCATGAACTGGTTCATCCAGGGTCCCGTAAACAGCAAAAGGTAAATTAGCCCGGTGTAATAAATTACTGCCGACCAGGGGGCCCAAGCAGTCTCCGGTTGAACGGTCGGTACCTATACCGACCACTACCAGAGGGCGACTACCATCGGGGTTGAGCCACTGGAGGTGTTCGGCCAGGGCTTCGCTCAGCTTTTCTACTGCCAGGGGGTCCTGGTAGTTGTATTTTAACTTTGGTGGCAGGTTTTTTTCGTTTGAGGAACGCGAGATAAAGGGAATTGGTGCCATACCTAACCTCCTGGAAATCCTTGTGGCTAGAGTATATGCCAGATGAGGTTTTTTTATACTAAAGGTCTGTCTCTCCTTCATATAATGTAGAGGGTGGGAGGGGCGGCCTGTGGCGCTACTTATGGAGCTGGCAGTAGCCGGGGCTCTGATGGGTACGATGATTGGGGCCGGTTTTGCTTCCGGCCAGGAACTGGTACAATTTTTTCTCACCCTTGGCACCGGGGCTCCCGCGGCTGTGGTCCTTATGACCGGCTTATTGATGACTAGTTCATTTCTGGTGCGCCATCTGGCCCTCAAGTGGCGGACTGCTTCTTATCGTGATTTGATGATCATGCTGCTTGGTAACTGGTATCGGCCGGCAGACGTGGCCATCACCGCCTTCCTTTTCGGCGGGCTGGCCATTATGCTGGCCGGTGCCGGGGCTGTCGCCCGGCAATACTTTGGCTGGCCTCCCCTTGCCGGTATTTTAGCCTGCAGCGGTTTAGCCCTTTTAGGGAGCCTGGGCCGGGGCCGGGGTGTGTTGATCCTTAATTCTTTGCTGGTACCGGTAATGCTGGGGATCATAGTTTTGATAGTAGGCCTCAACTGGGCACCAACTGTTGGGCCTTTAACCACCGTCCCCGCTGGCCCTCTGGTCGGGAGCAACTGGGTCCTCAATGCCTGCCTCTATGTAACTTATAACATGGTGGGCCTTATGGTTTTGCTCGCTTCCCTGCCTAACTCCAGGAGGGGCACCGCCGGCGCGGCCCTGGGGGGGCTTTTGCTGGGAATACTGGTCTTCGTGCTGGTGCAGGCCCTGGGCCGGCTGCCCAAGGAAATCCTGGTAACTGAATTACCCCTTCTGAGCCTGGTGAAGAGCCGTCATCCCGAGTTACAGGGTGCCTATGCCCTGTCCCTATGGCTGGCGATGGTAACAACAGCCGCCAGCAATCTCTACGGCCTGGCAGAAAGGCTGGGTAGTTCATCCCGCCTGCCTTTGCCGGCTGCCGTACCGGTTCTTGTCCTGGCAGTGCCCATGGCAAGTTTTGGTTTTGCCAACCTGGTGGGCCTTATCTATCCTTTTTTTGGTTACCTGGGGTTACTATTGTTAATCCTGGTCATGGGGCGAAGGCTCCTGTTATTTTTGAGATTTTAGGCATCCGTGCTGCCGGTGGCTGCGGCAGGCATGGATAGGGAGCCAGCTGGCTTATTTTTAAGGGAAACCAGGAAGGATTTTAGCTTCAGCCTGTCGAAAAACTCTAGTAAAATCTTATGGAAAGGAGTGAAGGATATGGCATCAGCCCCCCCGGGTAATTGGCGCAGGGGGTGGCCCCGGATGGTACTTTTCACAGTCCTGCTGTTAAGCCTGGTTTTAGTTATTAATGGTTGTGGTAGGAAAGCTCAAGCTCCTGCAGCAATTAATCCTGGTGCCAGCGAAGGTCCCAAGGAAATCAGACCGTTGCTCTATGACCGGGAGCTGGACCGGGTCATCGTCTATTACCTGACCGGAGATGGTCGCTACCTGGTACCGGTGACCGTTAATTTTAATCCGACCAGGGAAGTTGCCAAGATAGCAGTAGAGAAGTTATTGGCCGGCCCCCCAGGGTGACGGGCTGAAACCGGTCTTTCCTGAGGGTGTCAAGCTTTAAGATATCTATCTTTTAAACAACCAGCAAACTGTCTATGTAAATTTGACCAGGGAATTTCTGGATATCAAAGATGCCAGGCAGGCGGACCTAGCCGTTAAAGCCCTGGTTCTAACGATGACGAACCTCACCAACGTCAAGGAAGTTCAGATCCTGGTAGAGGGCAATAAAGTACCTGAGGTAGCAGGGGTAAAATTGGATGCCCCTCTACACCGCCCTGACAGTGTTAATAGCCTGCTGAAGGACGGCAATCAAAAGGGGGTTCAGGTGTTTTTCAACGATGCTGATGCCCGCTTTTTCGTCCCGGTAACAGTTGCTATGCCGCCGGGGTCCAGTGCAGATAATCTACCCCGGGCGGCAGTTCTGGCCCTCTTGGCCGGTCCTCCTGCAGATAGCGGTCTTATTCGGACTATCTGGCCCGGGACCAGGCTCCTGGACTTTAAGGTTGAGGGAGGCCTGGCCACGGTTAATTTCAGCCGCCAGGTCACCGGTTACGGCGGAGGCAGTGCCGCCGAGACCGCCCTGCTAAAATCCCTCCTCTTTACCCTGACCCAGTTCCCAGATATTGACCGGGTACAGATTCTTATTGACGGGAAGAAGAAGGAGTATTTACCTGAAGGTACGGCTATCGATAAACCCCTGTCCAGGCCGGAACTCCTCAATCCCCTTAATCACTAATGCAGATCGATAGGGATGCGTCGTTGTTTCTGGTTTGCGGCTTTAGGGATGCGAATATCCAGGATGCCGTCTTTGTAAGTGGCTGTAGCCTTTTCCGGCTGCACCTGGGCCGGCAGGCTAACTGTCCTGGAAAAGGTACCATAGAAGCGCTCGGAGTGGTAGTAGTTGCGCTCTTCGCCTTCTTCGTTCCGGCGAATCTCGCCCCGGACGGTCAGGGCATCGTCAGTAGCCGTTATCTCCACGTCATCTCTGGAAATCAGGCCGGGTAATTCGACGGTTGCTACTACCTCCTTATCCGTCTGGTAGACATCGATGCGGGGCCCTATTTCCCCGAAACCGGAAAAAAGGTTGCGGAGTACTTCATTACGGGTAGTGACCAGATCGCGCCAGGGGCGCCAGGGTCCGATACTCATGGAAGACACCTCCGGAGGTTGATATTTTATTGCTCCTCTTGTATTTTTAATCCGGGTTATCAACTTTATACACCTTTGCTGGTGTGCTGGTGCCGCCGGAAGGAAACGGGTAAAAAAAGTTGGAACTGGGTTGTCCAGTTCCAACTTTTTTAGCGGCGGGTTATAATAACAATTAAGTATATAAGCGGAGGCACATCAATGGAATCCAGGAACTTATTGCGGCAATTGCCGGCGGTAGATCAATTATTACAGCATCCCCGGCTAAAGGATCTTAGCCGGGAAAACTATAAAATGGTACTGGCTCTTACCCGCCAGGTCCTGGATGATTGGCGCCTGAAGATAAAAAACGGGGCTACCACCATACCTGATCCAGGTCAATTAGCACGGGAAATAGAAAATAGATACCATGAGGCAGGCCGCAGTAGTTTACGGCCGGTAATCAACGCCACCGGTGTGGTTTTACATACCAACCTGGGCCGGGCTATTTTAAGCCCGGCCGCCCGGGCAGCAGCCCTGACGGCAGCCGGGCGCTATACCAACCTGGAATATGATCTGGAGAAGGGGCAGCGCGGCAATCGCTACAGCCATGTAACAGGGCTGTTGAAGGAACTTACAGGGGCGGAAGAAGCCCTGGTGGTCAACAATAATGCCGCCGCCGTCCTCCTGGCCCTGTCGACCCTGGCGGCAGGACGGGAGACCATTATTTCCCGGGGCCAGCTGGTGGAGATCGGGGGTTCCTTCCGAATACCGGAGGTCATGGGCCAGAGCGGTACCAGACTGGTGGAAGTGGGTACGACTAATAAAACCTACATCCATGATTATGAAAGAGCTGTGGGTCCGGATACGGCTCTACTGCTCAAGGTCCATCCCAGTAACTATCGTATCCAGGGGTTTACCCGGGAAGTCACCACTGCTGAACTGGTGGAACTGGGGCGCCGTGTGGGGGTGCCGGTCATGGAAGACCTGGGCAGCGGCTTTCTTATCGACCTGGAGGCCTATGGTATAACCGGAGAACCGACAGTCCAGGCAGAAATAAACCAGGGAGTAGACGTAGTAACCTTCAGCGGCGATAAATTACTGGGAGGACCCCAGGCGGGCATTATTGTCGGCCGCCGGGACCTGGTAGCGGCCATGGCCGGCCATCCTCTCACCAGAGCCCTGCGGATTGATAAAATGAACCTGGCCGCCCTGGAGGCGACCTTGCGGGCTTACCGCAATCCGGACCGGGCCGTTAAAGAGATCCCCACCCTGGCGGCCCTGGTGGCTTTACCGGAGGACCTGCGCCTCCGGGCCGAGGAGCTACAAAAATTGCTGACCAGCGTACTTGGTTCCCGGGCCAGGGTTGGGTTGATGCCTACTACCTCTCAGGCCGGCGGCGGTTCCCTGCCTGTAACTGAACTACCATCCTGGGCCATAACCATCCGTCCTGAACAAGGAGGAGCAGCCGGACTGGTAACTGCCCTCCGCCGGACGGACCCACCGGTCCTGGCGCGGGTCCAGGACGACCTCCTGCTCCTTGACGTCAGGACTCTGTTGCCGGGCGAGGGCGAGGAACTCGCCCGGGCCCTGGTTCAGGCCCTGGAGGGAGCCGTCCATGGTGGTGAGTCGTAACTGGCTAGCGAGCAAAATATGGTGCTGTATGGGTAGCATGGATATTTTTGGTATCTTTTACAAAGGCGCCTTCTGGGGACCTGCATTAAACAAGAACACCAACAATGATAATGGTTTGATAAGCTTTTCCAAGGGAGCGTATTTAAGTGGACTATATTGTTGTCGGCACTGCAGGCCATGTCGACCATGGTAAAACTGTACTGGTCAAAGCCCTGACCGGTGTTGACACTGACCGGCTGAAGGAAGAAAAGGAACGGGGCATATCCATCGAACTGGGTTTTGCCCCCCTGACCCTGCCCAGCGGTCGCCAGCTGGGCCTGGTAGACGTACCCGGCCATGAGCGGTTTATCCGCCAGATGCTGGCTGGTGTCGGCGGTATGGACCTGGTTATGCTGGTAGTAGCCGCCGACGAAGGTGTCATGCCCCAGACACGGGAGCACCTGGCCATTATCGACCTACTCCAGATTAAAAAGGGTATTATTGTCATTACGAAAATCGACCTGGTAGAAGCCGACTGGCTGGAACTGGTCCGGGAAGAAGTCCGCCAGGCCGTAAAGGGAACAGTCCTGGAGGATGCGCCCCTGGTAGAGGTATCCGCCCTGACGGGTGAAGGAATAGCAGAATTACGGGAGCAACTGGATGCCCTGGCGGCAGTCACCCCGCCCCGGCCGGCCGCAGGCCGGGTCCGGTTACCCATTGATCGTGTCTTTTCAGTTACCGGTTTCGGCACCGTAGTCACCGGAACCCTCTGGTCGGGAACCATTAAGGTCGGGGATGAACTGGAGGTTCAACCGGAAGGCCTTAAGACCAGGGCCAGGAACCTCCAGGTTCACGGACGAACGGTAAAGGAGGCCCGAGCCGGCCAGCGGGTCGCGGTGAACCTGGCTGGTATCGAAACGGAGGCCGTCCACAGGGGCAGTTCGCTCCTGACACCAGGCTTTTTAACCCCCACCTATCGCCTGGACGCCAGCTTTAAACTACTTAACGGGGCCCGTCCTCTGGCCAATCGCGATCGAGTACATTTCTACCTTGGCACCAGCGAAGCCCTGGGACGGGTAGTATTACTCGACCGGGACGAGTTGAACGGGGGGGAAGAAGCCCTGATTCAGCTTCTGATGGAAAAACCGGTGGTGGCCAGCCGTGAGGATCGCTTTATCTTGAGGAGCTATTCGCCCATGGAGACCATCGGCGGGGGCATTATTATTGACCCCGTTCCCCCCAAGCACCGGCGCTTTCAACCGGAGGTTCTGGTCTCTCTCCAGAGGCGCCTGGAGGGTTCCCCGGAAAAAATTCTGGCCCAGATAATCCAGGAACACCGGGAGGGACTGGACTGGCAGGAGGCAGCAACCAGGGCCTCACTATCCCTGGAAGAAACCCGGAAACTGCTTCAGTCGATGGCCGCAGCCGGTCAGGTTACTCTGCTACGGGTGGAGAATGATCTCTACGCCATCAGTACCGAGCGTTATCAGGCCTGGTGGCAGGCGGTGACCCGGGCCCTGGAAGAGTTTCACAGCCGTTATCCCCTGCGGCCTGGCCTGGCCAGGGAGGAGTTGCGTTCGCGGTATTTCTCCCGCCTCCCGGCCCGGGTTTATCAGGCTTTGTTGGAAGAGTGGTCCAGGGAAGGCCGCCTGCAGCTCGCGGCCAACACTGTAGCCCTGGCCGGCTTTACTCCCAGTTTCAGCGAGACGCAAAAGAAGCTTCTAAAAGACCTGGAAGATAAATACCGGGTTTCCCGCTGGCAACCGCCTTCCTTTAAGGAAGTGGCGGGAAGCTTTAATCTCGACCCGTCAGAACTGGAGGAACTCCTTCACTACCTGGTGCGGGAGGGTGTCCTGGTAAAAATTAATGACGAGTTTTACTGGCACCGGCAGGCACTGGGGGAAGCCCGGGAAGTGATTAAAAACCTTGCCAGCACGGGTCCCTTTGGGCTGGCCGAGGCCAGGGACGCTCTGGGCAGTTCCCGGAAGTATGTTTTGCCCCTGCTGGAATACCTGGATCAGGTGAAATTTACCCGGCGCGTGGGGGACAAGCGGGTAGTTGTTGGTAATTGACAGTCATTTACGGGCAGGTTTATAATAATTTTAAATATGCCTGAGGAGGCAAAAAACGGAGGAGGTTCCGGAGAAGTGGGGAGACTGAAAAAAGTTGCTTTGATGGCCCTGGCCTTAATCCTGGCAGTAGCTTTAATCGCCGGCTGCGGCCAGCAAAAATCGGAGGCAGAAAAACAGGGTGCTACGGGCGGCAATACAATTAATATCGGCGTCAATTATGAACTCTCAGGCGATGTAGCTACTTATGGTACTAATTCCAAGGACGCCATCCTGCTGGCCTTTGAAGAGATTAACCAGAAGGGTGGTGTCCTGGGCGGCAAAAAGATTAATGCCATCGTCCTGGACAATGGCGGTAAAAAAGAAGAAGCCATGAGTGCGGCCGCGAAATTGATTACCGAGAATAAGGTCGTCGCCCTCCTGGGCCCGGCTACATCCGGCGCCACCATGGCGGCTTCGACTATGGCTACAAAATATAAAGTACCGATTATCAGCCCTTCGGCGACGAGTCCCGATGTGACTGTCGATCCCCAGAGCAAGAAGGTTCGCGACTACGTTTTCCGCGTTTGCTTTATCGATCCCACCCAGGCCATTGTGGGCGCAGAATTCGCTACCAAGGATCTGGGGGCCAAAAAGGCAGCCATTATTTATAGCAACTCTGATGAGTACAGCAAGGGGTTATACAAGGTCTTCAAAGAGGAATTCGCCAAAGACGGCGGCCAGGTAGTGGCGGAAGAGAGCTTTAACTCCGGCGATCAGGATTTCCGCCCCGCCCTGACCAGGGTCAAGGATGCCGGCGCCGACCTGATCTATGTACCGGCCTATTACGGTGATGTTGGAAAAATCGTTAACCAGGCCCGGGAGCTGGGTATCAAGGTCCCCATGCTGGGTGCCGACGGCTGGGATTCCCCCAAGCTGGCTGAGTACGCCGGCGGAGCAGCCAACCTGAATAATACCTACTTCACCAACCATTACGCCGCCAGCGACCCCAACCCGCGGCTTCAGGCCTTCATCAAGGCCTTTAAAGCAAAATACAACAAAGAGCCGGACGCCTTCGCTGCCCTTGCCTACGATACAGCCTACCTGCTGGCTGATGCCATCAATCGGGCCGGGTCGGCCGATCCGGAGGCCATCCGCAATGCCTTGGCCAGTACGAAGGATTTTGAAGGCATTACCAGTAAGATCACCATAGATCAAAACCACAACCCTGTTAAAGATGTAGCCATTATTGCCATGGTAGACGGCAAGCAGACCTTAAAGAAAAAGATTACGCATTAAACCCTGGCCGAAAGCTGGCCAAAATCGACCAATGGGGGGGTTCCGATCCCCTCATTGGAGTTATTTTAGGGTAGGATGGGAGTTGGCAGCATGGCCGTACTTCTCCAGCAAATAATCAACGGCCTGTCTCTGGGCAGTATCTACGCCCTTATTGCCCTGGGCTATACCATGGTTTATGGCATTATCCAGCTAATTAATTTTGCCCACGGCGACATTATGATGGCAGGGGCCTATATTGCCTTTTTTGTGGTAGTTTACCTCAAACTTAATATCTGGTGGGCCTTTCTCATCTCCATGATCGGATCCGCCCTCCTGGGGGTTCTCATCGAGCGGATCGCCTATAAACCTTTACGCAACGCTACCCGCCTGGCACCCCTGATTACAGCTATTGGCATGTCCTTATTTCTGGAAAACGGGGGCCTGATGGTCCTCGGTACCGATATTCGTTCCTACCCTGGGGGTCTAATCACCAATGCACAGCTGCCCTTAGTAATTTTTGGGATGAGACTCACGGCTACTACCCTGCAGCTTTTGATACTGGCCATTACCATCGTAATGATGATCATATTGCAGTATATTGTCCATTATACCAGGGCGGGTAAAGCCATGCGTGCCGTATCCTACGATGCAGATGCGGCCAGGCTCATGGGTATTAATGTTGATAACACTATTTCCCTTACCTTTGCCCTGGGTTCGGCCTTTGCGGCCGTGGCTGGCATCCTGCTGGGGCTATATTACAACACCATCCAGCCTTTAATGGGCATTATGCCCGGCCTAAAGGCCTTCGTGGCGGCAGTTATTGGAGGTATCGGCCTGATTCCCGGCGCCATGGTTGGGGGCTTCGCCCTGGGCATCTTTGAAACCATGGTCAGCGGTTATTGGAGCAGTAATTTACGGGATCCCATTGTTTTCCTCCTGCTAATCTTAATTTTGCTGGTCAAGCCGGCCGGCCTGCTGGGAAAAAACAATACCGAGAAGGTGTAGGTGATTGAGGTGCGATTTAATAAAAAGAATCTAATTGTCTTGGCCGGCGTCATCCTTATTTATTTTTTGGTTTACGAGCTGCAGGCAGCGGGTGTGATCAGCGCTTTTCAGGAGATTAACTTGATGATGCTGGGGATCAACATCATCCTGGCGGTCAGCTTGAATCTCATTGTCGGTTTTACCGGCCAGCTGGCCCTCGGTCATGCGGGATTCATGGCCGTGGGGGCCTATGTATCCGCCATCCTGAGCACAAACTTCAACCAGCCTTTTCCGGTAGCCCTTCTGGCCGGTGCCTGTGCTGCGGCCGTTGCCGGGATTGTCATCGGGTTGCCCACCCTGCGTTTGCGGGGAGATTACCTGGCCATTGCCACCCTTGGTTTCGGGGAAATTATCCGGGGGGCAGCCAACAATATCAATTATATCGGCGGTGCCGCCGGGATGATTGGTATTCCGCAATTGACCAACTGGACCTGGCTCTACGCGATGATGGTCCTAACAATCCTGGTTACTACCAACTTTATTAATTCTACCCATGGCCGGGCCTGCGTGGCCATCCGGGAGAATGAGATCGCTGCCGAAACCATGGGCATCAATACCACCTATTACAAGGTCCTGGCCTTTGCCATGGGCGCCTTTTTTGCCGGTATAGCCGGGGCCCTCTATGCCCACTACTTTTATCTTATCCAGCCCACTACCTTTACCTTTTTCCGCTCCTTCGATATCCTAGTCATGGTTGTTTTTGGCGGCCTGGGAAGTATAACCGGTTCCATCATTGCTGCGGCAGGCATCACCTTTGTCAATGCGGCCCTCCAGGACCTGGCCGTTTTGCGGATGGTAATTTACGCCGTGCTCCTGATTATTATCATGGTTTTTCGCCCCCAGGGGTTAATGGGGAATAAAGAATTTACCCTGGACCGGTGGCTAAAGAAACGAGGTGCAGTCAGTGGCCCTGCTGGTAACTAGGGATTTAACCATTTCCTTTGGCGGCCTGACGGCGGTAGCCAATGTGGACCTGTCCCTGGAAACGGGGGAATTGGTGGGCCTTATCGGGCCCAATGGTGCCGGGAAAACGACGATTTTTAATCTCCTGACGGGGGTTTATCGCCCTACCAGGGGAGAGATTATTTTTGACGATCGGAGCCTGGTAGGTTTGAAACCCTACCAGATTACCCGCAGGGGAATTGCCAGGACCTTCCAAAATATTCGCCTCTTTAACGATTTAAGTGTCCTGGATAACGTGTGGATAGCCTATCACTCCCATGCCCGCTACGGGGTCACCAGCGCTATTCTGCGCCTGCCCTCCTTTCACCATGGCGAAGGGGAGATACTAGCGGAAAGTGAAAAACTGTTGGAGATCTTTAAACTGGCTCCCTACCGTAACGAAAAGGCCAGGAACCTTCCCTATGGTGAACAGCGCCGCCTGGAAATAGCCCGCGCCCTGGCGGCAAAGCCTAAACTGCTTCTCCTCGATGAACCTGCCGCCGGAATGAACCCCCAGGAGACCAGGGAGCTAATGGAGTTGATTAACTGGGTACGGCAAGAATTCGGGTTGACCTTTCTTTTAATTGAACACGATATGTCCCTGGTCATGGGCATCTGTGAACGGATTTATGTCCTGGATTACGGCAAGGTGATTGCCGAAGGGCCGCCGGAAGCTATCCGTAATAATGAACTGGTTATCGAAGCCTACCTGGGCCGGGAGGTGAATGGCAATGCTCCTCAAGGTAGAGAATCTTGACGTTTATTACGGCGCTATCCATGCCCTGAAGGGTATTTCCCTGGAGGTCAACGAGGGCGAGATAGTCACCCTCATCGGGGCCAACGGTGCCGGAAAAAGCACCACATTAAATACCATTTGCGGATTGTTACGCCCCCGCAGCGGTAGAATCACCTTCCAGGGGCAGGCCCTGAACGGTTTATCGGCGCCAGCCATTGTTAAACTTGGTATCTCCCAGGTACCAGAGGGACGACGGATTTTCCCCAATTTAACTGTTAAGGAAAACCTGGAACTGGGTGCCTACCTGCGCCGGGACCGGGAGGGTATACGCAGAAGCATGCAGGATGTTTTCCGGCGCTTTCCTCGCCTGGAGGAACGCCAGAAACAGATGGCCGGTACCCTGAGCGGCGGTGAACAGCAAATGCTGGCCATTGGCCGCGCCCTCATGTCCCGGCCCAAATTAATGCTCCTGGATGAGCCCTCCATGGGACTGGCCCCCCTCCTGGTTCAGGAGATCTTTAATATTATTAAGGAAATTAACCAGCAAGGAACGACCATCTTGCTGGTTGAGCAAAACGCCAATATGGCCCTGAGCGTGGCCCACCGGGGCTATGTCCTGGAAACGGGGCGAATCACCCTTCAGGGTAAAGCAGCTGAACTGGCCGTCAATGCGGCGGTAAAGAAGGCTTATCTGGGCGGATAAGTGTACTCCACCGGGGTTAGGGGGCATTGGGCTTACTGCAGGGGTTATCCTGGGGGAGCGGTACCTTGACTGGGTATGCTGACGATTGTATAATGTCCTGGGGGTGGATCGGGCCTGGTGGCTTGCCTGGACTTCAAATCCAGTTGGCGCGCGGGCTAACCCCGGGCGCGGTGGGTTCGATTCCCACACACTCCCGCCAGAAATATAGCTGCCGGTAAAGGCCGTACTGTTCTCCAGGAACAGGGCGGTCTTTTATTTGTACCCTGGGCGGAGACGGCAGGGTTTTCTTGCCTGATAGAGTATTTATTTATTGCACGCTTTTTAAGAGGAGGTCATGCCAGGATGGCCATTCTGGAAGTAGTTATAGCTCCCTTGGGTACAGGCAGTACCAGCATCAGCCCGTATGTAGCCGACGTCCACAAAGTCCTTAAGGAGACGTCGGGAATCAAGTACCAGTTGACACCCATGGGTACCATTATTGAAGGGGAACCGGATGTCTTATTTCCCCTTTTGCAGCGCTTGCACGAAGTACCTTTTGCCAGGGGTGCCCGGCGGTCCATGACCATTATTCGCATCGATGATCGCCGCGACAAGGAATTGACTATGGAAGGCAAGCTCAAATCGGTGGAAGAAAAACTGGCGTTAGCATCATCGTGATAGAAAAGCTGGAGGAGAAGGCGAAAAAGTTCGGCGGTCCTTGGACATTTTGGCTATTTTAAGCCGGGTCGCAATAAAATTTGGGAGATATTTCCTGACAACCGGCGCGCTATTCTTTACAAAAGGGTAGTTACCGTTTATAATGAATACCATAGATAAAAGTGTTAAGGAGACGGATTAACAAATCCCACCTCCGACTTTTCACTTTGGCATTTTATATGGAGGAGGTGAAACCCTTGGCCACTATTACCAAGGAAATGAGCATCACGGAGGTAGTGAGTAAATACCCCCAGACAGTACCGGTTTTCATGGAACACGGGATGGGCTGCCTGGGTTGTGCCGCGGCGCGCTTTGAGAACATTGAGCAGGGAGCCTTGGCCCACGGCATTGACGTAGATGGCCTGATTGCCGACCTGAATAAAGTAGCTAACAAGGCTGAATAAAGGCTGGACAATGCTATAGGGAATCGCTCTTTATTTAACATAAAGGGCGATTTTTTTATAAAGAGAAATCCGCCTCCGCCGGGAAGAAACCCAGGGCAGGAAATATCAGTTTTTACAAGAGTTATATTTGAAGGAGCCAATGGTGGCGGCCGTCCGCCGTCAACGAAGGAATGCAAATTCCTGGCTGGCATATCTTTGTAAAGCACATGCAAGGCCGGCCATAGAAAGAGCTAAGGAGTGGAAAACCGATGGGTTGCCCGCCGGATCGATCCTTTTGTGAGCTGGTGGTAGCACTATCAACAATCCTTGATATCGAGGAAGAAACCAAACTCTATCATGCCTGGCGGGTAGCCCTGGTAGCCCAGGAACTGGCCCGGAGGGTCATCCCCGACGAGGCGACCCTGGTGTTTTATGGTGGGCTGCTCCACGATATAGGCGCCATGGGGCTGGATGACCACTTGGTTCATCTGGCCCTCCAGCGTGGTAGCAGAAATAATCCCGAGGTCGTAAACCACCCCCTGCGGGGGGCGGATATGGTGGCAGCCATTCCGGGTCTTGGGGAAAAGGTTGCGGCCATGATCCGGGACCATCATGAGCGCTGGAATGGCTCCGGGTACCCCCGGGGTATTGCCGGGAATCATATCGTCACGGGAGCTATGCTCCTGGGACTGGCCGATGAACTGGACCTGGTCCTGCGGGTCCATCCGGGTACTTCTTGGGCCAGGCTGAGGGAGACCCTGAACCGCAGGGTTCAGGGTGGGTTTCCGCCGGAACTACTGGCTATCCTGGATAAAATGATGAATGGTCCCTTGTACGCCGAAATTGCCACCAATACGGCCCTGGAATTAAAGATGTTTAAGGTGATTTTGGACCTGCCGCCTATTAATTTCCAGGTACCCGATCCGATGAAGATCACTATCGATCTCTTCGCCCGGATAATTGACGCCAAACATGCCTATACTGCCGGCCATTCCCACCGGGTAGCTGCTTATGCTTTAAACCTGGCCCGCTGCCTCGGATATAATGATGCTAAATTGCGGCGTCTGGAGATCGCCGGCCTCCTCCACGATTTCGGCAAAATCGCCGTTCCCCGCGCTATTCTGGATAAACGGGGCCGGCTCAACAGCGAAGAATTAAAAGTGGTACGCCGCCACCCGGCCTGGACGATAGAACTCCTGGAGGGGGTGACTAGCCTCAAGGATATTGCCCGGGACGCCGGCCTGCATCACGAACGTTATGATGGTAAAGGATATCCCTATGGCCTCCATGATGGTGAAATTCCCTTGGGGGCCAGGATCATCGCCGTGGCCGATGCCTTTGACGCCATGACTTCTAACCGGCCCTATCAGCCTACCCGTACGCCGGAAGAGGCTTTAAAAATCCTGGCAGGGGGGGCCGGCACTCAGTTTGACCCGGAGGTGACAGCAGTTGCCTCCTGCCTGCTAGCCTGACAGGGGGGACGGGATTATGCATTCACTACGCTGGAAGATTACCCTAAACTTTTTGACCCTCCTTTTCTTCACTCTGTTGGGGGCCTATCTCTACTTACACCAGGCTATCTTGAAGGCCATGGGATTACCATGGTTACCCCCCTTCCGGGCCGGGTTCCTGGCTGCCAGGTTAGAGGGACAACTGCTGGCCGTCATGATCCTAGTTTTGATTATAATGGGCATTGGCACCTTTATCCTGGCCCGGGGGATTATAACCCCCCTGACGGCCCTCCTGCCCCTGACCCGCAGGATTGCCGCCGGTGACCTGGAACAGCGGGTAGAGATCCAGAGTGACGATGAGGTGGGTTTATTAAGCCATCATCTAAATATCATGGTGGAAACTCTACGCAATAATTTCCGGGAAATAGCAGACGAGCGCAATAAAATGAAGGCTATCCTGGCCAGTATAACCGACGGCCTGGTAGCTGTTGACCAGGTGGGCCGGGTTATAATGCTCAATCCGGCGGCAGAGAAGATGTTCGGTAAAAAGGGGGCAGAGGTCGAGCACAAGTATCTCCTCAAGGTTGTCCGTAACCATGAAATCGATGCCATGGTAAAGGAGATCCTGGCCAGTGGCCTGCCCCTGGAGAATGAGGTCCGGCTCTTCCCGACTACCAGTCAGTTATTCAGAATCTATGGTACGCCCATCACCAGCGAACAGGGACGAATAATCGGGGCCGTGCTCACCATCCGGGATATTACCGACATCCGCCGCCTGGAGCAGATGCGGACGGAGTTTGTGGCCAACGTCTCCCATGAATTACGTACCCCCCTGACCTCAATCCGGGGCTTTGTTGAGACTCTGCTGGAGGGGGCCCTTGAAGACCCGGAGGTCAGCCGGCGCTTCCTGGGAATTATCAACCATGAAGCCCAGCGATTGCAGCAATTAATCGAAGACCTTCTCTCCCTGTCACGACTGGAGAGCCAACCAAAGCGACAGGATGCTGGGCGTGCGGACCTGGCGGCCACCTTGGACCGGGTCCTCACTACTATTAACCAGTTAGCAAGGGAGAAAGGAGTCGCCCTGGAGAAGGAGATACCGGCGGAGATACCGGAGTTGGCCATCAGTGAGAGCTATCTGAACCAAGTGCTCCTTAATCTGATTGATAATGGCATTAAGTATACCCCCGCCAGTGGCAGGGTAACTATACGTGCTGCCCGGTTAGGGGAATTAGTTCAGGTAGAGGTGGCAGATACCGGCATAGGCATCCCCCCCGAGAGCCTTCCCCGCGTATTTGAACGATTCTACCGGGTAGATAAGGCGCGTTCCCGGGAGATGGGAGGCACCGGTCTGGGCCTGGCTATCGTCAAGCATATAGTCGAGTCCCATGGTGGCAGTATCAGTGTGACCAGCAGGCCGGGCCAGGGCAGCCATTTCTTCTTTACCCTCCCCATTGCCGCTGAGGAAGGGGGGCGAAGCAATTACCAGGAAGAACCGGGCACCTGACCGTAAAACTCCTGGTGGCAACAGACGCATAGTTGATTGCAAAGGGCGGGTAACTCTACCTGCTAAATTAAGGCAGCAACTGGATCTATACCCTGGCGCAGAAATTGAGTTTTTGGCCGGCGAAGATGGTAAATGGTACGTCAGGAGGGTTGACATTCAATCTAACTGTCGTTGCTGTGGCCGCCAGGTAAACCTTGTAACTATCAGGAAGGATACCATGTGCCGTGAGTGCGCTGAGAAGTATTACCGGGCCCTGGGAAAAAAGCTGGGCTTGGGTAATGTGGGAAAGGGTGGGAATTTGGATAATAAAAGAGGAAACAAGCGATAGATGTCGAAGTAAAGGTTAAAAATAATAATTTTGAACCAGAGCTGCTCAAAAGGGTAAACCCATCGAAAGGTGGGGACACAAAGCCATGGGTCTAAGGTCCTTAAAAGGGCTATGATCGCCAGGCTGCCGGCTCCAGGAAGCGGCCTAGTCTTGTTGAGGAGCAAGGCTTTTTTTATTACCGGATTTAGCAGTGCTGGGAGAGGATGACTATGGTTTGGAATGGCAGGCGATACATAACTGGTTGGGTCGGCTGGCGGCCCATTCTCCTTTTACCTATCGCCATTCCCTGGGCGTTGCTAGCCTGGCATTGAACCTGGCCCGGATCTATGGGATGGACCAGGGAGAGTGCCAGGCTATTTATGCCGGGGCTTTGCTCCATGATGTCGGCAAGATTACTATAACCAATGCGCTGCTTATGAAAAAAGGTCCTTTAACCCGGGAGGAATGGCTGGTAATCAAAAATCACCCCCGGGCCGGGGTAGAGTTGCTGACAGCTTCAGGTATTAGCCCTGGTATTCTGGAATTTGTTGCCTATCACCACGAACGCTGGGATGGTGGAGGATATAATGGTTTAAAGGGGCCGGATATTCCCCTGGGGGCCAGGATTATCGCCCTGGCCGATGCCTTTGAGGCCATGACCTCCCAACGACCCTACCAGCAAATTCGTACGTTGCCAAATGCCCTAGCGGAAGTCGAAAATAACGCCGGGACCCAGTTTGACCCGGGACTGGTACCCGTATTCTTTACAATGATCCACAAGCTAATGAAAACAGCCTCCTCCCTGCCACTAATCAGACCATGAAAATTAATCTAACCTTAACACGGTAATTATTGATTTTTAACAGTAATGAGTTATACTATCAATAGAGGGAATACCTGATACCCTCCAAGCAGGTGTCCTCTGACCTCCTTAATATATATACCTTTAGCCCAGATTTTCTGGGCCACTTTTTTAGCTAAAAATGGAGGCCGCTCCGAGGGAGCAGCCTCCATTTTACAAAGCCGACCAGGACCTTAACGCCGGCTACTGCAGCTACCTGCATAGCCCACGGCAACCTTGCGGCTACCATAGACCATTACGATAACTACAATAACCTTTGCTCGATGGTCATAAATACCTGAGAAGCCCGCAGAGATCTCTCGACCTCGACGAACCTCGAGCTTTTTTGTCAAAAGCCTGCGGCACCTATAACCATCTTAGCTCGACCAGCAACTATCTTTGCCGACCTGACATTAATCCCTGCAGACCAACGCCAAGCCGTGACGAACAGCTACTGATCTGCCCGCCGGCTGACCAGTAAGCCTTTCGACCTGCTGGTTACCTTTGGCCGAAAATTACCAAACCCGTTTTAGACCCGGTAATTTTCTGGACTCGGTCCCGGCCGACCCTGTTGTTTCTATTATATCCATTCAGGAGAATATTATTTAAGTGGGTTCAATTTTTTTATTAACCATTGAAGGATAACTTATCCAGGGTTAAATTAAACCTACAGCAAAAGGGTTTTAATATTGGGTTAATAACTTATTGCTATAATAAATAAGAGCAATAAGAAGGGAGTTGCAAAAAATGCTGTTTGAAGCCGATCTCCACACCCATACTGTTGCCAGCGGTCATGCCTATAGTACCGTTAAAGAACTGGCCGAGGCAGCCGAGAAACGTGGCTTAAAGATGATCGCCATTACGGATCATGGCCTGAAGATGCCCGGCGGTCCCCATGAGTACCACTTTGGTAACCTGGTAGCCCTGCCCAGAAAGATAGGAGGAGTAGAAATTCTCCGGGGCGTAGAGGCCAACATCATCGACGTTGACGGGAATCTGGATCTCCCCGAACGCCTCCTGGAGGAACTTGATATTGTCCTGGCTGGCTTCCATACTGGCACTGGTTTTGATAATCGTCCCGCGGAGGATTACACCCGGGCCGTGCTGGCGGCCATAGCCAATCCCAGGGTCCACCTTATCGTTCATCCCGGAAATCCTGACTTTCCTGTGGACATAGAAAAATTGGTCCTGGCAGCGGCCCGCGAACATAAAGCCCTGGAGATCAACAATAACTCCTTTAGCATCAGTCGCCAGGGCAGCCTGCCCCGTTGTCAACTCCTGGCCAAACTGGCCCAAAAACATAAAGTGCAGGTAGCAGTGAATAGTGATGCCCATATCTTCAGTTCGGTAGGTAATTTCGCCCGCGCCTGGCAGGTCGCCCGCAGCGCCGGTATTAGTGAAGATCAAGTAATCAATAAAACCGCCGACCGGGTGAAAGAATACCTGGGTTGGCATCGTCGCCGGGGGCAGGCCTTACAGGAAGAAGGGACCTAGATTGGTAGGACTTCCCAGAGCGGGTCGGCGGTGATATAATTATCTTCGACAGCCTCCCTTGGCCAAGTGCCACCATCGGTGAATGAAAATAGCGGGGCTGATAAAAGCAAGGGGGCAGAACTCCTGACCAGGATCAAAGAACGCTTCGTTTGCCAGCAGTGCGGTTATGAATCCCAGGGCTTCCTGGGCCGATGCCCGGCGTGTGGTAGTTGGAATAGCCTGGTGGCCGAGGCCATAATTCCAGAGGGTATAAAAAAAGCGGCAGGCTCCGGGGAAGTCCCCGTCCTGCTATCCCGGGTAAATGATATCAGTGAAAAGAGGCTGGTGACTACCCTGGGCGAATGGGACCGGGTCCTGGGAGGCGGGCTAGTTCCCGGTTCCCTGGTCCTGGTTGGCGGGGCTCCCGGGATTGGTAAGTCTACCCTCCTTCTCCAGGTGGCCCACTTACTCTCTTCGAGGTACGGTAAAATACTCTATGTCACCGGAGAAGAATCCGCCAGCCAGACCCGGTTAAGGGCTCGACGCCTGGGCGCCGAGGAAGGCGAGATCTACTTACTGGCGGAAACTAATATTGAAGGGATCCTCCTGCAGATAGAACGGCTGCAGCCGGTAGTAGTTATGGTGGATTCTATCCAGACGATGCTTCTTCCTGATATCCAGGCTGCCCCGGGCAGCGTTTCCCAGGTGCGGGAAGGAGCGGCCCGCTTTTTACGCCTGGCCAAGGATGGCGGCCCGGCAGTAATTCTGGTGGGTCACGTCACCAAGGAAGGATTCCTGGCCGGCCCGAAGGTCCTGGAACACCTGGTGGATTGTGTCCTCTACCTGGAGGGTGAACGCTACCAGGCCTACCGCATTCTGCGGTCCGTTAAAAATCGCTTCGGCTCCACCAATGAGATTGGCGTTTTTGAGATGACCGGCTCCGGTTTGCAGGAAGTAACCAACCCCTCGGCCATGCTTATGGCCGAGCGCCCGGCCGGAGTGGCGGGCTCCAGTGTCGTCGCCTGCCTGGAAGGCACCCGGCCCCTTCTACTGGAGATCCAGGCCCTGGTGAGTAAGACTGCCTTTGGAAACCCGCGGCGACTAGCTACCGGTATTGATTTCAACCGGGCCCTCCTGCTGGCAGCGGTCCTGGAGAAACGGGCCGGCCTGCCCCTGGGGGGCTACGATATATACCTTAACGTGGCCGGTGGTATTGCCATCAATGAACCGGCAGCCGACCTGGGTATATGCCTGGCCATTGCCTCTGGTTTGAAGGATCGTCCCCTGGAATCCCGGACCCTTGTCCTGGGGGAGGTTGGCCTTGCTGGAGAGGTAAGGGCCGTCACCCAGCTGGAAAGGCGCGTTGAGGAAGCAGCCAGGCTGGGTTTTAACCGCTTTATAATTCCGGCTGGCAATAGGGGGGGTCTTAAAGGGCAGAGCGGCTGCGAAATATATAAAGTATCTACAATAAATGAGGCCCTGCGACTGGCCCTCGTTAATACCGGCTCAGGGGCAGGCGATAATACGTTGAGTAACCCGTTTTATAAATACTCTTAGTCATAAATGGAGGGTCGCTTAATGTTTAAAGTTGGCGATAAAGTGGTGTACCCAATGCATGGGGCCGGGGTCATCGAGGCCATCGAGGAGCGGGAAGTCCTGGGCAAGAAGAGGAAGTACTATATCCTCCGTTTACCGCTGGGCGACATGAAGGTGATGATACCCCTGGAGAGCGAACAAGCCGTAGGCTTGAGGGAAGTGATTGACGAGAAGGAAATCCAGGAGGTAATCAAGATTCTCAAAGAGCCCAGGAGCAACGGCAGCGGCAACTGGAACCGGCGCTACCGTGCCAACCTGGAAAAGATGCGTAGCGGCAATATTTATCAGCTGGCCGAAGTGGTGGGAAACCTTTCCCGGCGGGAACATGATCAGGGCCTTTCAACAGGGGAAAGGAAAATGCTAGAAAACGCCCGCCAGATGTTAATCAGTGAACTGGCTCTAGCCCGGAACGCTGAAAAAAATCAGGTAGAAAATATGCTGGAAAAACTTTTAGCCTGAGGTTAAGGATGGTATAAGATGGCGGTTCCGGAGACAGAATCAAAGGGAAAGGAAGTAAAGAAGGTGAAAAGATGTTATTGCGCATTTTACGTGGGGCCTTTGGCCTGCTGGGAGCGGCAGCCGGCTTCTATGTAGGTCGGGCAGGCTTAAACCTCTGGCAGGTGGGCGGGGGAGTGAACCCGCCCCCGGGGTTGAGTTGGACGCTACTGGCCCTGGTGACTTTCGTGGCCGGCCTCGTGGGATACGGTGTGGCCCAACATATTATTAACCTGGTGACCCAATCCATGCGCTGGCTGGAAGGGAGGTTGCAACGCACCCCGGCCCAGGAGATAATAAGCGGTGCCCTGGGACTAATCTGTGGACTTATAATTGCTAATTTATTGGGGGCCTCCTTCTTTCATTTACCCCTGGTGGGACCCTATATTCCCATGGTTGGGAGTATTCTCTTTGGCTACCTGGGCTGGAGCCTGGGTACCAAGCGCAGGGACGAAGTCTGGTCCCTCTTTAATATTTTCCCCCGCTGGGGGGGAAAAGAACGGGATAAAGGCAAGGGTGAAAGCGTCCGATCCGGGGCCAAGATCCTTGATACCAGCGTCATTATCGACGGCCGGATCGCTGATATTATTAAGAGTGGCTTTATAGAGGGAACGATAGTTATTCCGGCCTTTGTCCTGGAGGAGTTACGCCACATAGCCGATTCTTCCGATCTGCTAAAACGCAACCGCGGCCGGCGCGGGCTTGATATCCTGAACAAAATCCGTAAGGAAACCGGCATTACCGTAAAGGTTTCCGAGGTTGATTTTGACGATCTGACGGAGGTAGATAGCAAACTTGTCCGCCTGGCCCAGAAGATGGGCGCTCCGGTCCTGACCAATGATTATAACCTGAACAAGGTGGCCGAGCTCCAGGGTGTCCGGGTGTTGAACATCAACGAACTGGCCAATGCCGTTAAGCCGGTAGTTTTACCGGGAGAAGAAATGACTGTTCAGGTGATTAAAGACGGTAAGGAGATGGGCCAGGGGGTAGCTTACTTAGATGACGGCACCATGATTGTCGTTGAGAACGGCCGCCGGTTTATCGGCCAGACAATTGCCGTCCTGGTAACCAGCGTTTTACAGACTGCCGCCGGGCGGATGATCTTTGCCCGGCCCAAGGCTGCTGACCGCAAACTTGGTGCCCATCACCAGGCCCTGGAACGGAGCGAGTACCAGTGCCTTTCCTGAGCATGATTATAGCCGCTGCCGGCCGTGGACGGCGCCTGGGCCGCGAAGTAAACAAAGTTTTTTTGCCCCTGGCGGGTAAACCCATGCTGGCCTATAGCCTGGCCGTAGCTGTTGCTTCTCCCCTGGTGGATGAGATAATAATTGTTACCCGGCCGGATGACATTCCCCTCTGCCGACAGGTGGTGGCCGGGGAAGGGGCTGGCAAGGTAAAGGCTATAGTAGCCGGGGGGGCCGAAAGACAGGATTCTATTGCTGAGGGTCTCAAAGCCGTGGCACGGGCAGCAGAATGGGTGGCCGTGCACGATGGTGCGCGGCCTTTTTTAACACCGGCCTTACTAGAAAAAACAATTCTGGCCGCCCGGAACACTGGGGCAGCCATCGCCGCCCTGCCGGTAAAAGAGACCATTAAACAGGGAGGTGAAGCCGGGATCGTGGCGGCGACCCTGGACCGGAAGGGTCTCTGGTCGGCCCAGACTCCCCAGGTTTTCCGCCGGGAGTGGCTGGTAGACGCTTACCGTGAGGCAGCAGAAAAGGGTTGGCAGGCCACCGACGACGCCGCCCTGGTTGAAAGGTTGGGTTACCCGGTAAAGCTGGTACCCGGGGAGGAGACGAATATCAAGATTACCACCCCCGGCGACCTGGTCCTGGCCGGGGCCTTACTGGCAGGTGAAAAGTAATGCGCATTGGTTATGGCTATGACGTTCATGGCCTGGTACCGGGCCGGAAACTGGTCCTGGGGGGAGTAACCATACCTTATGACCGGGGCCTTGCAGGACACTCTGACGCTGATGTCCTACTCCACGCCTTGGCCGACGCCCTCCTGGGGGCAGCAGCGTTGGGTGATATCGGTCATTACTTCCCCCCAGGGGATCCTCGCTATAAAGACGCCGATAGTATGCTCCTGCTGCGGGAAGTTTACCGCCACGTCCAGACGGCCGGATACCGCCTGGCCAACGCCGATGCCACGATCACGGCCCAGGAGCCCCGGTTGGCCCCTTATATTGATGCCATGCGGGAAAGAATTGCTGCAGCCCTGGGGGTCACAAAAGAGCAAATAAGTGTCAAGGCCACTACTACCGAGGGGCTGGGTTTTACCGGACGGGGCGAAGGTATCAGCGCCCAGGCGGTCGTATTGTTGCTTGACAGGGAAGCCGGAGCCGGTTTATAATGACTCTGATTGAGATGAAAATAATAACTGCGATGAGCGGGAGAGTAAGCGTACCGTAAATCCCCAGAGAGGGGCCATCAGCGGCTGGAAGTGGTCCTGGATAGCGGGCGCTGAAATGCACCCGTTAGCTGCAGGGCTGAAATTCAAGAAAAGGAAAAGTAGGCCCTGCCGGCAGGCCCCGTTACGGCCCGGGAAGTTATTGCCCGTTGAGTGGAGGAGTAATCCTCAAACAGGGTGGAACCGCGAGAGCCCCTCGTCCCTGACCGGAGAGAGGCTCTTTTATTTTCCGAAGAGCTATTTTTAGGAGGAGGAGAAGGAGATGAGAGCTTTGTGGCGGCGGATAAAAAGGGACATTGAAGTGGTCTTCGAGAGGGACCCTGCGGCCCGTAGCGTCCTGGAGGTGATCCTCTGCTATCCCGGCTTTCATGCCCTGATCCTCCATCGCTTGGCCCACGCCTGTTATCGCCGGGGGCTGGTTTTGCTGGCCCGACTCATATCCCAGTTCAACCGTTTCCTGACCGGTATAGAGATCCACCCTGGGGCCAAGTTGGGAGAGGGGATCTTTATCGATCACGGTATGGGAGTAGTCATCGGCGAGACGGCTGAAGTGGGTAATAACGTTACCCTCTATCAGGGAGTAACCCTGGGGGGAACCGGTAAAGAAAAGGGGAAACGCCACCCAACTATTGGCAATAATGTAGTTATCAGTGCCGGGGCCAAGGTTTTAGGCAATATTACCATCGGTGACAACGTCAAGATCGGCGCCGGTTCCGTTGTCCTCCGGGATGTGCCGGCCAACTGCACGGTAGTCGGCGTTCCGGGGAAGGTGGTTGTGCGTAACGGTCGCAAGATTGCCGACGCCGAAGTAAGCGAAGTAGACCTCCGCCATGAAGAATTACCGGACCCGATGGCGGAGATGCTCCTCTGCCTGCAACGCCAGATCCAGCGTCTGGAGCAACGGGTAGAAGAACTGGAGGCCGAAAAGGATGGGCATGTATCTCTACAATACGCTGACGGGACGCAAGGAAGAGTTCACCCCAGTTGAACCGGGCCGGGTACGAATGTATGTCTGTGGCCCGACAACCTACAACTATATCCATCTGGGTAACGCCCGGCCCATGGTGGTCTTCGATACCCTGCGACGTTACCTGGAGTACCGGAACTATGATGTTTTATACGTACAGAACTTTACTGACATTGACGATAAGGTGATTAACCGGGCCCGGGAGGAGCACCAGGCTCCCCTGGTCATTGCCGAACGGTATATTGAGGAATTCTTCAAGGACGCCGATGCCCTGAACGTCAAGCGGGCTACCCTTTATCCCCGCGTTAGCCAGCATATCGACGCCATTATCGCGGCCATAGCCACCCTTGTTGAGCGTGGTTTCGCCTATGTCGCCGATGGGGATGTTTATTTCGAAGTCGAAAAGTTTCCTGCCTACGGCCGCCTGTCAAAGCGCACCCCGGGGGAGATGCGGGCGGGGGCACGGGTGGAGGTCAATACCAGCAAACGCAATCCCCTGGATTTCGCCCTGTGGAAGGCGGCCTGCCCCGGCGAACCATCATGGGAAAGCCCATGGGGACCGGGGCGACCGGGATGGCATATTGAGTGCTCGACCATGGCCCTCAAATACCTGGGCCCGGGCTTCGATATCCATGGAGGCGGCGCCGACCTCATTTTCCCTCATCACGAGAATGAAATTGCCCAGGCTGAGGCCCAGACAGGGTGCACCTTTGCCCGCTTCTGGCTCCACAACGGCTTTATAACTGTAAACCAGGAAAAAATGTCCAAGTCCAAGGGTAACTTCTTCCTGGTGCGGGACATCCTCAAACGTTTCCGGCCCCTGGCGGTGCGCCTCTACCTGCTGGCGACCCATTACCGCAGTCCCATTGACTTCGATGATGCGGGCCTGCTGGCGGCGGAGAGGGGCCTGGAGCGTCTGGAAAATACCCGCCGTCTCCTGGGCGAAGCCCGCTGCCAGCTAACTGGCACCGGGGCGGAGACCACGGTGCCAGCAAGAACGTCGGCCCTGGCCGGAAGGGCGGAAGAATTACGCCAGGAGTTCATCTCCGCCATGGACGACGACTTTAATACCGCCCGGGCCCTGGCAGCCCTTTATGACCTGGCCCGGGAGATCAACTCCTACCTCAACGGGACAACAACCATCGACCCAGCGGCCCTGAGAACGGCGGCTATAACCTTTGAGCAACTGGGGGGAGAAGTACTGGGCCTCTTTGGTCAGGCCCGGCAGCAGGTAGATGACGAACTCCTAAGCGGGCTTATGGACCTCATCCTACAGGTTCGCCAGGAGGCCCGCCAGCGGCGCGACTGGGCCACGGCCGATACCATCCGGGACCGGTTGAAGGAGCTGGGGATCGTCCTGGAGGATACCCCCCGCGGCCCGCGTTGGAAAAGGAGTTAAAGGTTGTGGATTTCGTTGCCAACCTCTCTCCCCTGGCCCTGGCTTATGTCGGCGATGCCGTTTATGAATTATTAGTCCGGGCCCACCTGGTAGGCCGGGGACCGGCGAAGCCGGAGCAACTGCACCGGGAGGCCCTGAAGTACGTCCGGGCCACTGCCCAGGCCCGGGTGGTCCCGGCCCTGGAGGAATATTTAACCCCTGCCGAAAAGGACATCCTTCGCCGCGGCCGCAACGCCCGGCCGGGACACCTGCCCCGTACCGCCGCCCCGGCGGAATATCATTCCAGCACGGCCCTGGAGAGCCTCCTGGGTTACCTTTATCTGCAGGGCGACTGGGCCAGGGTGGAGGAACTGGCGCACCTGATTTTTAAACTGGCGGAACAAGACTAAAGGGACTAATTACCACCGGCGAGAGTAAAGACCGCCTGGCGGGAGTGGAAGAGACAATGATAATTGAACAACCCCGGGTACTTGTACCCGAAAAGGCCCTAGATGCCAACCTTATCTTAAGGCTCGAGCGTTACGCCCGGGTCTGCTATAAATCTGAAGCCAGAACTGGGGCGGATACGGCCGCCCCTTTTTTAAAAAAGCTCCTTGAACGGGGCCACGAATCAGTTATTGAGCACGAGAAGATCACCGTTTTGATCATTGCCGACCGGGGTATATCCCATGAAATTGTCAGGCACCGCATTGGATCTTACAGCCAGGAATCGACCAGGTATTGCAACTATAGTAAAGATAGCTTTGGCAACGAGATAACGGTTATCGAGCCCTTCTTTTTCGCCGGCAGGGAAGCTTATAATCTATGGGAAAAAGCCTGTCGGGTTGCCGAGAAGAGCTACCTGGAGTTACTAAAGTATAGCTCGCCCCAGGAAGCGCGCTCTGTCCTCCCCAATTCCCTAAAAACCGAGCTGGTCGTTACGTACAATTTAAGGGAATGGCGGCATTTTTTCCGCCTGCGCTGCTCCAGTTCGGCTCACCCCCAAATGCGACAGATAGCCATACCGCTACTGTTGCTTTTCAGGAAGAGATTGCCTGTGCTATTTGAAGATATTAATTACGACCAGAATTTCCCGGGGAAATACTATGCCCGGGTAATTATTACGGATGACTTTTTCCATGAAATTGGCCGGGAGGAACTCTAAATGACCGAGACTCTGGCCGGCCGTAACCAGGTCCGGGAAGCCCTGCGGGCCGGTCGGCCCCTGAACAAGATTTTACTGGCTCCCCACCTGGAAGGTCAGGCCATCGGAGAGATTATCAACCTGGCCCGGGAGAGGGGGGTACCCCTGCAGCGGGTCAACAGGGCCGCCCTGGAGAAGCTGGCTGGCCACCACCACCAGGGGGTAGTGGCCCTGGCCGCGGCCCGGGAGTATGCTGACCTGGAGGATCTCCTGGCCCGGGCCGGGGAAGCGGGGGAGCCCCCTTTTTTAATTATGCTCGACCGGGTGGAAGACCCCCATAACCTGGGAGCTATCCTGCGTTCAGCGGAAGCCGTCGGCGCCCACGGTGTTATTATCCCCCGGCGACGGGGGGTAGGGTTAACAGCGGCTGTAGCGCGGGCGGCGGTGGGCGCCCAGGAATACGTACCGGTGGCCCGGGTGACAAACCTGGCCCGGACCCTGGAGGAGCTTAAGGGTAAGGGGCTCTGGGCCATCGGTGCCGCCGGCGATGCCGGCCAGGAAGCCTTCAACGCAGATTTTACTGTGCCCCTGGTCCTGGTTTTAGGCAGCGAAGGCCGGGGCCTCTCACCCCTGGTGCGTTCCCGGTGTGATTTTACAGTGCACCTGCCCATGCGGGGCAGGATTAACTCCCTCAATGTGGCTACCGCGGCGACGGTGTTGATGTATGAAGTCTTGCGCCAGCGTGGCCAGGCCCGGCCTTAAAGTGGGGGTGCAGCCCATGGACGTTCTGATTGTGGACGGCTATAATTTTTTGCATAACTGGCCAGAATTAACCCGCTTAAAAGAGTCAAGTTTTGACCATGCCCGCGATAAACTAATAACAGAGCTGATTAACTACCAGGCCTACTGGGGCGGTAAAGTCATTGTTGTCTTTGACGCCCATAAGGTTCCCGGGGCCGTAGAAAAAAGGGAGAAATTGGGAGGCGTGGAGGTAATCTACAGCGGCGAGGGAGAAACGGCTGATGCAGTTATCGAGAGGCTGGTGGGGGATATAACTGAAACAGGTCAGGTCTATGTTGCTACTTCCGATTGGGCCGAACAGCGGATGATCCTGGGGAAGGGGGCCTTACGTTTACCTGTCAGTGAGCTAAAGGTTTACCTGGAACAGGCCCGGCAGGAGATAGCGAGGGCCAGCGAGGGGGATCCCGGGAACGGACGCCTGGATACGCGGATTCACCAGGCAACGCGCAAGATCCTGGAGAGATGGCGCCGGGGATGACCAGGTGGCGGGGGTTAACTCTTGCGGTTCAGAGAGGTTTCTTGTATAATTAGAACTGTCGTTGGACAAGATTTCGGCCTCCTTGATTTATCCTTTGGAAATCCAGAGTGGAGGCGTTGACATGAGCGTTAATGTACAGCAGGAATCCTGGCAACCATATGAGTTAATGGGTGATGAGGACATTGTTTACCAGGCCCAGGAGGGTGATGAAGTAGCCCAAGAGTATTTGATAAATAAATACCGGAATTTTGTGCGGGCCAAAGCCCGGTCTTACTTCTTGATTGGCGCCGACCGGGAAGATATCGTCCAGGAAGGCATGATTGGTCTGTATAAGGCCATCCGCGATTTTCGGGGGGATAAACTGTCTTCCTTCCGGGCCTTTGCGGAGCTGTGTATTACCCGCCAGATTATCACGGCCATTAAAACGGCTACCCGGCAAAAACATATTCCCTTAAACTCATATGTTTCCTTGAATAAGCCCATTTACGACGAGGATTCGGACCGGACCTTGCTGGACATTATCTCCGGCACAAGGATTACCGATCCGGAGGAACTGATTATCAGCCGGGAGGAATTCGGGGACATCGAGGAGAAGATGGGGGAGATTCTAAGTTCCCTGGAATGGAAGGTCCTGATGTCCTACCTGGAAGGTAAATCCTATCAGGAGATCGCCGTTGACCTGAAACGCCATGTCAAATCCATTGATAACGCCCTCCAGCGGGTTAAACGCAAATTAGAGCGTTACCTGGAGCGGCGGGACGACGATACCCAGTAATTTACATGAAAACAGGTCTTGACGTAAACCCCAAAGGGTGATAAAATAAACTTCGCATTTTGGAAAGAGGATATGGAGGGGTTCCCGAGTTGGCCAAAGGGGGCAGACTGTAAATCTGCTGGCGCAGCCTTCGCTGGTTCAAATCCAGCCCCCTCCACCAAAATAACTTCTATTATTGCGGGGTGGAGCAGTTGGTAGCTCGTCGGGCTCATAACCCGAAGGTCGTTGGTTCGAATCCATCCCCCGCAACCATGCCCATATAGCTCAGTAGGTAGAGCGTCGCCTTGGTAAGGCGGAGGTCACCGGTTCAATCCCGGTTATGGGCTCCAGAAAAGTCAATAGTGCAACGGGTTGTGGGTTGGTAATTTAAACTAACCATCCGAAGTAGAGATTCGGGCACAATCCGGGCACAATCATCAATAAGGAAACAGGTCGTCAACATTTTTGGCGACCTTTTTTCTTTGCAGGAAAGAATATCGTGATGTCATTTTAACTTAGTTTGTTTCGTGTTTGTGCCCTGGAAGGTTGTTGGCGAAACCTCTTTTTTTAAGGTGAATCTAAATTGGGTCAGCTTACTTTAGCGAAAATTGGCTCAAATTTACCCTGTCATAGTGGTGAAATTATAGAATTTAATGCTATCTGACGCTATCATCTGTATTTTATTCCCAATTAGTCGTAGTTAAAATTTAAGTTGGCGGTACCTTCCCCTTTATGGTATAATAAGACTAAAAAAACATTAAAAGATTTAAGATACACAAAACAACAATAAGGGGGGCTATGAGTCAACAATGTCAAAGCGGGTATAGGATCAAGGAATGCCCAGGCCGGAAAAAGTTCCGGCAGATCATGGAGGGGATGAAGGACGGGACAAAACCAAACTACAATTTATTAACCCCAATGCCCATCAACTAGAACTTTACAGAGATCATCCTGCAGGGGGAGATGCTAATTGCAAACAAAACATTCGGTTGATCAAATGTTACCGACCGGACAACTTTTTCTGTACGGGTTACAGCATGTACTGGCTATGTATGCTGGAGCTGTCGCTGTACCGCTGATCATTGCCGGTGCTGCTCACTTAACGAAAGCGGAAACGGCGTTTTTAATCAATGCCGATATGTTTACCTGCGGTATTGCGACTTTGATTCAAACCCTTGGCTTCTGGAAACTGGGTATCCGTTTACCAGTCATTCAAGGAGTTTCCTTTGCCGCTGTAGCACCCATGGTTATTATCGCCAGGAGCATGGGGATGGAAGCTGTTTATGGTGCGGTAATAGTTGCCGGTCTGATTGCGTTTTTCCTTGCGCCTTATTTTAGCAAGCTTTTGCATTTCTTTCCCCCAGTTGTCACCGGCAGTGTAATAACTATTATTGGAATATCCTTGCTTCCGGTTGGTGTGGAATGGGCTGCTGGAGGCACAGGTAATGCAAATTACGGGGCGCTAACTAATCTTTTTATAGCAGGAATTGTCCTTCTGGCCATTCTTTTGATCCAAAAGTATTTTAAAGGCTTTATTGCCAATATTTCCGTCTTATTAGGTCTATTTATCGGTATGCTTATTGCAATTCCCCTGGGCTTGGTCAACTTTTCCGGCGTAACCACAGCCCCCTGGTTGGGAATCGACAGACCATTTTATTTCGGATTCCCCAAGTTTGATTGGGGAGCTATTGGAGCCATGATACTGGTTATGCTGGTAACGATGGTGGAATCCACAGGTGATTTCTTGGCCCTGGGGGAGATTGTTGGTAAGCAAATCGATGAAGAAGATTTAGCGCGGGGCTTAAGAGGCGATGGGTTTGCCACCATGCTCGGTGGGGTACTGAATGCCTTCCCCTATACTGCCTTTGCACAAAACGTTGGACTGGTAGGTTTGAGTGGCGTGAAAAGTCGTTTTGTAGTGGCAACATCTGGTATTATTCTGGCTGCCCTGGGATTATTTCCGAAACTGGCCACTATCATTGCCTCCATACCTTATGCTGTTTTGGGGGGAGCCGGTATTGCCATGTTCGGGGTTGTGGCAGCCAACGGGATAAAAACCCTTTCTCGCGTTGATTTCGAAAACAACCCCCATAATATCTTCATCGTGGCCATTAGTATAGGTGTTGGCCTGATCCCAATGGTTGCACCAGACTTCTTCAAAATGTTCCCCGCCTGGAGTCAGATTATACTCCACAGTGGTATTACTCTTGGCTCCTTAACTGCGATCATTCTCAACATTTTCTTTAACTATCCCAACTCATTAACGTTGTATAAAAAGTCTTTCACTAATTGATCCGGTTCCCCTTGATCAAGGTCCACCTGGGATCCCGGCTCATTCCCGGTTATGGGCTCCGGAATAATTTCGGCTGTCCGCCGGGCTTTCTTTTTGGTTAATCTAGATTAGCCTCGCCGGTGTCCCGAGATGGCCTTCCCTTTTGCTATCTGAACTGATATACTTGAGCCGAGGTGAAGTAAATTGCCCCTGACCTGTGGTATTATTGGTTTACCCCTGGTAGGCAAAACGACCCTGTTTAACCTTTTAACCCAGGCTGAGGCGGAAACCTCGGCCTTTGCCGGCCGTACTAAAACCAACATCCGGACGGCGCCCATACCCGATGCCCGCCTGGATTTCCTGGCGGCCCTTTACCATCCCCGCAAGGTTACCCCCGCCACCTTGGAGATTATCGATGTCCCGGGGTTGACCCGGGGGGCCGGTGCGGCCTTCCTGGCCGCTGTCCGGGAAGTAGACGCCCTGATCCATGTAGTCCGGGCCTTTCGGAACGATAGTATAATCCACGTAGAAGGTAACCTCAACCCGGTGCGGGACCTGGAGACTATTAATGCCGAGCTCCTCCTGGCCGATCTGCAACTGGTCGAAACCCGTCTGGAGCGAATTGCCGCCAGCAAGAAAATCAAGCCGGAAATGCAGGCCGAACGGGAGGCCCTGGAGCATTGCCGCCAAGCCCTGGAAGCCGAAAAGCCCCTGCTGGAAGCCGGCCTAACGGAAGAGGAATGGCAGACCCTGCGCCATATGGGCTTTTTGACAACTAAGCCCATGATCATAGTGGTCAATATCGATGAAGACCAGCTCCGCTCCGGGCATTATGCCGGTGAAGAAGAGGTCAAGGCCTATGCCCAACCGAAGGGTTTACCGATATTGACTCTCTGCGCCGAACTGGAAGCGGAGATTGCCCGCCTGGAACCGGGCGACAGGGAAGACTTCCTGCGGGAAATGGGCATTACCGAACCGGGCATCGACCGTCTGGCCCGGGCCATTTACCACCGCCTGGGATTAATCTCTTTCTTAACCGCTGGCGAAGACGAAGTCCGGGCCTGGACCATCCAGGCCGGCACCAACGCCCGGGCGGCGGCCGGTAAAATCCATAGCGATATCGAGCGAGGCTTTATCCGCGCCGAGGTGGTTAACTTTGCCGACCTGGAGCGGTGCGGCAATATGAATAAAGTCAAGGAACAAGGTCTGGCGCGCCTGGAAGGCAAGGATTATATTGTGCAGGACGGCGATATCATCAACTTCCGCTTTAATGTTTAGTTAATCTTTATCACCCCCCTGAACGGGGGATTTTTTATTTGGTAACTTGTGAAGGGAAAGCCACATAAAATACCAGTAGCCAGTTAAATGGCTATGTTGTAAAAACAGTGCTAGTCAGGTTTACTTATCAAATCCTACGCAATGGAGGGGATACCCATGACGGAAGTGCAGATGCAACCGGATGTTGAGGCAAGGGATATTATTGCCGATGGCGGCCTTTTATTTCTCTTTCTCCTCTTGCTAATCGGCCTGATAATCTTTATTTAGCCCGGTACCAGCCGGGTGTTTTTTTGCCAGTAACCGACTACTGGCCGGTAGCATAGACTAAACTAAAACCTGGGGGGATTCGGAAAGGGGGTTCATGTAATGGCAGACGGCTTTGTTTTTGGCAACTGGGCTTTTATCCTCTTTCTGGTATTGATTCTTCTCTTCTTTGGTAACTAGTTATAAAAAACTGGGGCGCGTTAGGCGCCCCCTCTCTTTTAACTGCGGGCAATAGCCAGGATGCCGGCCACAATCAGGGCCAGACCCATGATCCGCAAGGGTGGTAGACTTTCCCCCAAAAAGAGCCAGGCAGCCAGGAAAACAAAGACATAACCCAAGCTGACCATGGGGTAGGCGTAGCTCAAAGGAACCTCGGCCAGAACTTTAAGCCACAGGAGAAAGCTGGAAGCAAAGGCAATCAGACCGGACAGGACAAAGGGACTGAAGACCAGGCGGGCCAGCCCCTGGAAATCAAAAACCAACTGGCCCAGGTGCTGGACCCCGACTTTGAACAATACCTGGGCTACAGCCCCCAGGAATACCGAAAGCAGGATCAAAAGTAGGACAGGCATGACGTACTTCCTTTCCTTTACATACTTACCCTTCTAATATATCCTATTACCTGCCGGAAGCAACCCCGGGAGGAGTTAATTTCCAGGTCCGGGGCAATAATATAGAACGGACAAGCAGGGAAAAGCGTCCTTCGCGTAGAAAATAATTTAAGACCGTATCATAAATGGAAATCACCAAACAAACATTGACAGGGTTTAATATTTATGCTAAATTATCTTGAGTGTCTTTCTGAGGAGGTGGCCGGCAATGCGGGTAGGAATTACCCTAGCCTGTACCGAATGCAAACGGCGTAATTATATAAGCACCAAAAACAAAAAGAACGATCCCGATCGCATCGAGTTGAAGAAGTATTGCAGCTTCTGCGGCAGGCATACGGTCCATAAGGAAACGAAATAAGATAGGAGCTTGCAAATGGTAACCAAGAGTGTGGCTAAACCGAGCGCAAACAAGGTAGCCTTCAATGAACGGGTTACCAAATTTCTCAAGGGTTCCTGGGCCGAATTGAAGAAGGTCCATTGGCCGACTCGGCGAGAATTGGTAACCTATACTACCGTGGTGTTGGTATCGGTGCTGATCGTGGCCGCTTTATTATCCGTATTCGACTCGGCCTTTAGTTTCCTGCTGGGTAAATTGATCCTGCGCTAGAGGCTAAACGAGGTATACCATGGAAAAGGCTTGGTATGTTATCCACACTTATTCTGGCTACGAAAATAAAGTAAAAGCCAATCTGGAAAAACGCGTTGAGTCCATGAATATGGGCGATAAGATCTTCCGGGTTGTAGTGCCCATGGAAGACGAGGTCCAGATCAAGGACGGCAAGCGTAAGATAGTCAAGCGCAAGGTTTACCCGGGCTATGTCATGGTGGAAATGGTTTTAACGGATGCCTCCTGGTATGTGGTTCGTAACACACCCGGGGTTACCGGTTTTGTGGGTACGGGTAATAAACCCATACCCTTGCGCGAAGAAGAAGTCGACCAGATTTTACAGCAGATGGGCGTTGAGGAACCGCGGCCACGTATTGACGTTACTGTTGGCGAAAACGTCAGGGTGACTAGCGGGCCCTTTGAAAATTTCATTGGTTCGATAGAAGAAATTATGCCTGATAAAGGCAAATTAAGGGTCCTGGTATCCATGTTCGGCCGCGAGACGCCCATTGAGCTGGATTTTAACCAGATTGAAAAAATAGGCTAGCAGGGAGGTGGTGAAAGATGGCCAAGAAAGTAGCAGCTATAGTCAAATTGCAAGTACCGGCAGGCAAAGCAACGCCAGCCCCACCGGTGGGCCCGGCCCTGGGCCAGCACGGGGTTAATATTATGGCCTTTGTAAAGGAGTTTAACGACCGGACGGCTTCCCAGGCTGGTCTGATTATCCCGGTAGAAATCACCGTTTATGAGGATCGTTCCTTTACATTTATCACTAAAACGCCGCCAGCAGCCGTTTTGCTGAAAAAAGCCCTGGGTATAGAGACGGCCTCGGGCGAGCCCAATCGCAAGAAGGTGGGCAAGGTTTCTCGGGAGAAAATCCGGGAAATTGCCGAGATGAAAATGAAAGACCTCAATGCTGCCAGTATTGAGGCTGCCATGCGCATGATTGAGGGAACTGCCCGGAGCATGGGCGTGGAAGTAGAGGCCTGACCTTTAACCCGGTGGGAGGAGCAATCCGCTAGTACCACAAGGAGGAATAGTATATGCCCAAGCACGGTAAGAGATATCGAGAAGTTAGCAAACTGGTTTCCCGACAGGAACTCTACGAGCCAGATGAGGCTATTGAACTCCTGAAAAAAACAGCCAGCGCCAAATTCGATGAAACGGTAGAAGTGGCGGTAAAACTTGGCGTCGACCCCCGCCACGCCGATCAGCAGGTACGGGGTACGGTGGTCCTGCCCAACGGTACCGGGAAGACCCGGCGCGTCCTGGTTTTTGCCAAGGGCGATAAGGCAAAAGAAGCAGAAGAGGCCGGGGCTGACTTTGTCGGCGCTGAAGACCTGGTAGAAAAGATCCAGGGGGGCTGGCTGGACTTTGATGTCGCCATCGCCACTCCGGATATGATGGGCCTGGTCGGTAGACTGGGCCGCATCCTGGGCCCCCGGGGTTTAATGCCCAACCCCAAGGCAGGCACAGTTACCATGGATATAGCCCGGGCTGTCAAAGAAGTGAAAGCAGGTAAAATCGAATTCCGGGTTGATAAGACAGCCATTATCCATGCCCCAATCGGTAAGGCCAGCTTTGAAGCCAGCAAATTAAAAGAAAACTTTCAGGCCTTGATGGACGCCCTTTTAAGGGCCAAACCGGCCACGGCCAAGGGTCAGTATTTAAAGAGCGTCAGCCTGGCCACTACCATGGGACCGGGAATCAGGGTCAATCCCTTGCGGGCTGTTAAATAAATATACCAGTTAACTAAATATTGGTTTGCCGTAGACAGCAGGTGCCATCGGCTTAAATTTGCCTGCCGAGGTAAAAAAGTTAACCGTCTAAACGGTTAGTCAGCTATTGCCCTCGCCTGTCTGCGGGGGCTTTAACTTTTTAAGCAGACAGGAGGTGACTAAATGAATAAGCAACGTGAGGCCAAGGTGGCAGCTACGCAGGAGATAAAAGATAAATTGGGAACCTCTATTCTTTCCATCTTGGCTGATTACCGGGGACTAAATGTAGCGGAGATGACTAAACTCCGCCGGCAATTGCGGGAGGCCGGAGTAGAGTTCAAGGTAGTAAAGAACACCCTGACGGCCCGGGCGGCCCGAGAACTTGGCCTGGATGGCCTCGAACCTCACCTCCAGGGTCCAACAGCGATAGCCTTCAGCGCTACTGATCCTGTGGCCCCTGCGAAAATATTGAATGAGGTAGTGCGCAACAGCAAGACTTTCCAGATCAAGGTCGGTGTATTGCAGGGCAAAATTATTGGCATCAACGAGATCAAGGCCCTTTCCGACCTGCCGTCCCGCGAGGAGCTCCTGGCTAAAATGGTAGGCGGTTTCCAGGCGCCCCTGTCCGGCCTGGTCAATGTCCTGGCTGGTAACATGCGCAACCTGGTCTACGCCCTCGAAGCCATCCGCAAGCAAAAGGAAGCAGTAGCTTAACATAAGGAGGAATTTACATCATGAGCAAAGTACAGGAAATCATTGAAGCCGTAAAAGGATTGACGGTTCTGGAATTGTCTGAGCTGGTGAAAGCCCTGGAGGATGAATTCGGCGTCAGCGCCGCCGCTCCGGTGGCCATGGCTGTAGCCCCCGGTGCCGCCGCCCCGGCTGAAGCACCGGCTGAAGAGCAAACCGAGTTCGACGTCATCTTGAAGGAAGCCGGTGACAAGAAGATCAACGTTATCAAAGTCGTCCGGGAGATTACCGCACTGGGGCTAAAAGAGGCGAAGGCCCTGGTCGACGAAGCACCCAAGCCGGTTAAAGAAAAGGTCAGCAAAGAGGAAGCTGAGAGCATCAAGGCCAAACTCGAAGAGGCCGGCGCCACCGTCGAGATTAAATAGTCGGGCTGGCAGCCGGGGAACCCTGGGTTCCCCGGCTTATCATTTTTTGCCCGCAATTTTCCTTGACATTTATCACCCCTTGTGCTAGCATAATAAAATGCCATTAATTGTGGGCAGAGGATTAAGTATTACCTCATACGGAAATAATAGGTAGCAGGAATTTTAGATGACAAAAGCGAGGTTTTTTAGTGCCTTGCTTTTGAATTTCTTGTGGGGGGGACTTGAACTTTGGCTTATCCAGTCAAGGTTGGGGCCAGGGAACGGTGGACCTTTGCCAAGATCAAAGAGACCCTGGAGTTACCAAACCTTATTGAAATCCAGCGTAACTCCTATCAGTGGTTTATTGATACTGGACTGCGGGAGCTCTTTCACGATATCTCGCCTATTCAGGACTTCACCGGCAACCTGATTCTGCAATTTGTAGATTATTCCCTGGGCGAGCCCAAGTATTCAGAGGACGAATGCAAAGAGCGGGATATGACCTACGCTGCCCCCCTGCGGGTCAAGGTACGCTTGATTAACAGAGAAACCGGCGAGGTTAAGGAACAGGAGGTCTTCATGGGGGATTTCCCCCTGATGACCGATAAGGGCACCTTTATCATCAATGGCGCCGAGAGGGTTATTGTCAGCCAACTGGTCCGTTCGCCGGGTGCCTATTATGCTGAAGGTATTGATGCCAGCGGAACCAAGGTTTACGGAGCCACGGTGATCCCCAACCGGGGCGCCTGGCTGGAGTTTGAAACCGATAATACGGAGAGCATTTATGTCCGCATTGATCGTACCCGTAAAATACCGGTAACAATCCTCCTCCGTGCCCTGGGCTACAACACCAATGCCCGAATTCTTGAGCTTTTTGATTACGACGGCCGTATCCAGAACACCCTGGAAAAGGATAACACGGAATCTGAAGAAGAGGCCCTGGTTGAAATCTATAAACGCCTGCGGCCAGGTGAACCGCCGACGGTGGACAGCGCCAGAAACTTGCTGGAATCCCTCTTCTTTGACCCCAGACGTTATGATCTGGGCAATGTCGGCCGCTATAAGCTCCACAAGAAATTTAATCACGGCATCCTGACCCGGGAGGTTGACGGTCGGGAAGAGTACATCCGCACCTTAACCAAAGAGGACATTATCTATACCATCAAATATCTCCTTCGCCTCATGGATGGCGAGGTAAAACCCGATGATATCGACCACCTGGGTAACCGGCGCCTGCGTTCGGTCGGAGAACTCTTACAGAACCAGTTTCGTATCGGTCTGGCGCGGATGGAACGAGTGGTACGCGAACGGATGACCATCCAGGATGTTGACGTTATCACACCCCAGGTTTTAATCAACATTCGCCCGGTAGTGGCGGCCATTAAAGAGTTTTTTGGGTCCAGCCAGCTCTCCCAATTCATGGATCAGACTAACCCCCTGGCGGAATTGACCCACAAACGACGGCTGTCGGCCCTGGGACCGGGGGGTCTTTCCCGGGAACGGGCCGGTTTCGAGGTCCGGGACGTCCATACCTCCCACTATGGGCGCATGTGTCCCATTGAGACCCCTGAAGGGCCAAATATCGGGCTAATCGGCTCTCTTAGTACCTATGCCCGGATCAACGAATTCGGTTTTATTGAGACCCCTTACCGGCGGGTAGACAAGGAAAAGGGGATTGTTACCAATCAGGTTGATTACCTGACTGCCGATGAAGAGGACAAGTATTTCATAGCTCAGGCCAATGCCCCCCTGGATGAAGAGGGCCACTTCCTGGAGAAAAGGGTCAATGCCCGCCATGGCGGTGAAATCCTGGTGGTCCCGGCCAGCCAGGTGGATTACATGGACGTCTCGCCCAAGCAGATGGTCAGTGTAGCTACGGCCCTGATCCCCTTCCTGGAACATGATGATGCCAACCGGGCCCTGATGGGGGCTAACATGCAGCGCCAGGCCGTCCCCCTCCTGAGAACAGAAGCACCTATAGTGGGGACGGGGATGGAATGGCGGGCAGCACGCGATTCCGGCACTGTAGTTTTAGCCCGGAATAACGGCGTGGTAGAAAGGGTCACTGCCCGCGAGATTGTCATCCGTACCGACAACGGCCATTTGGAAACCTACCGCCTGCAGAAGTTTGTTCATTCCAACCAGGGCACCTGCATCAACCAGAAACCAATTGTCCGCAAGGGTGAGCGGGTCAGTGCCGGCCAGACCATTGCCGACGGTCCTTCCACTGACCAGGGCGAACTGGCCCTGGGCCGCAACATCCTGGTTGCCTTCATGACGTGGGAGGGCTATAACTATGAAGACGCCATCCTGATCAGCGAGAAACTGGTCAAAGACGATATCTTCACTTCCATTCATATTGAAGAGTACGAATGCGACGCCCGTGACACCAAGCTGGGACCGGAAGAAATCACCCGGGACATTCCCAATGTGAGCGAGGATGTTTTAAAGGACCTGGATGAGCGGGGCATTATCCGCATTGGCGCCGAAGTGCGGCCGGGAGACATCCTGGTCGGCAAGGTTACCCCCAAGGGCGAAACGGAGCTGACGGCCGAGGAACGCCTCTTGCGGGCGATCTTCGGCGAGAAGGCCAGGAAGGTAAGGGATACTTCCCTGCGGGTCCCCCACGGAGAATCCGGTATTGTCGTTGACGTCAAGGTATTCTCCCGGGAAAATGGGGACGAACTCGCACCAGGAGTCAATGAACTGGTGCGGGTCTACATCGCCCAGAAACGCAAGATATCCGTGGGCGACAAGATGGCCGGCCGTCACGGCAACAAGGGAGTTATTTCGCGCATCCTGCCGGAAGAGGATATGCCCTTCCTCCCCGATGGTACGCCCATCGAGATTGTCCTGAACCCCCTGGGTGTGCCCTCACGTATGAACCTGGGCCAGATCCTGGAGACCCACCTGGGCCGGGCAGCCCGGGCTCTGGGGATTACCGTGGCCACCCCCGTTTTCGACGGGGCGACGGAAGAGGAGATCAAAGAAGCGTTCCGTAAGGCCGGCCTGCCCGAAGACGGCAAAACCATCCTCTATGACGGTCGCACCGGGGAACCATTTGACCGGCCCATTACAGTGGGATATATGTATATGCTCAAGCTCGCCCACCTGGTTGATGATAAGATTCACGCCCGGTCCACCGGTCCTTACTCCCTGGTCACCCAGCAACCCCTGGGCGGCAAGGCCCAGTTCGGTGGCCAGCGCTTCGGCGAAATGGAAGTCTGGGCTCTGGAGGCCTATGGCGCTGCCTATACCCTCCAGGAGATTTTAACTGTGAAGTCCGATGACGTCGTCGGCCGGGTCAAGACCTACGAAGCCATTGTCAAGGGCGAAAACGTACCCGAGCCGGGAGTCCCGGAATCCTTCAAGGTCCTGATCAAGGAACTCCAGAGCCTGGGCCTGGACGTCAAGGTCCTCTCCGAGGAAAACGAAGAAATCGAGATTAAAGAGGACGATGACGATGTGTCCGAATCCGCCCAGGAACTGGGACTGGATGTCCATGGCCAGCCGAATACGGCGCCTGAGTCCGAAGGCGGGAATGAGGAAGATAAAGAGGCGGAGGCGGACGAAGATTTTGATCCGGCCGACCTGGATCCCTCGGAACTGGAACTCGATGCCGACTTGAATGATGACCTGGTAGTACCTGACGAGGCCTATGGCGACGAAGAATAATCCTGGTCTTTAAGGGGGCTGGTCCAATGCTGGATGTAAGCAATTTTGAACGCATGCGAATCGGCCTAGCTTCACCGGAACAGATCCGGGCCTGGTCCAGCGGTGAGGTCAAGAAACCGGAGACCATCAACTACCGTACCCTGAAGCCGGAACGGGACGGTCTTTTCTGCGAGCGGATCTTTGGCCCGACCAAAGACTGGGAGTGTCACTGCGGCAAATACAAGCGGGTCCGCTACAAGGGTATTGTCTGCGACCGCTGCGGCGTCGAGGTAACCAGGGCCAAGGTGCGGCGGGAACGCATGGGCCACATCGAACTGGCGGCGCCGGTCTCCCATATCTGGTATTTCAAGGGCATCCCCAGCCGGATGGGGTTGATCCTGGATATGTCCCCCAGGTCCCTGGAGAAGGTCCTTTACTTTGTCGCTTATGTGGTCATAGATCCTGGCGATACGCCCCTGGTCAAGAAGCAACTCCTGACGGAGGCCGAGTACCGGGAGTACCGGGATAAATACGGCAATGCTTTCCGGGCGGCCATGGGTGCCGAGGCCATTAAAGAGCTCCTCCAGGAAATCGACCTTGACCAGCTGGCAGCTGAACTGCGCCAGGAATTAAAGGAAAGCAGCGGCCAGCGGAAGATCCGCGCCCTCCGGCGCCTGGAAGTGGTGGAGGCCTTCCGGTCCTCCGGCAACCGGCCGGAGTGGATGATCATGGACGTCATCCCGGTGATCCCGCCGGAACTGCGGCCCATGGTTCAACTGGACGGCGGCCGCTTCGCCACCTCAGACCTGAACGACCTCTACCGGCGGGTTATCAACCGCAACAACCGTTTGAAGAGGCTCCTGGACCTGGGGGCGCCGGACATCATCGTCCGCAATGAGAAGCGCATGCTCCAGGAGGCCGTCGATGCCCTCATCGACAACGGACGCCGCGGCCGGCCGGTGACGGGCCCCGGGAACCGGCCCTTGAAGTCCTTAAGCGATATGCTCAAAGGAAAGCAGGGCCGCTTCCGCCAGAACCTGTTGGGCAAAAGGGTGGACTACTCCGGCCGGTCGGTTATCGTCGTCGGCCCGGAATTAAAGATGCACCAGTGCGGCCTGCCCAAGGAGATGGCCCTGGAACTCTTTAAACCCTTTGTGATGAAACGGCTGGTGGATAAAGGGCTGGCCCACAACATCAAGAGCGCCAAGCGCATGGTCGAAAGGGTCAAAAATGAGGTCTGGGACGTCCTGGAGGAGGTCATTTCCGAACACCCGGTGCTACTGAACCGGGCTCCGACCCTGCATCGGCTGGGGATCCAGGCCTTTGAGCCGGTCCTGGTGGAAGGCCGGGCCATCCAGATTCACCCCCTGGTCTGCACGGCTTACAACGCTGACTTCGACGGCGACCAGATGGCCGTCCACGTGCCCTTGTCGGCCGAGGCCCAGGCCGAAGCGCGCCTCTTAATGATGGCCGCCCACCATATCTTAAACCCCAAGACCGGCCGGCCGGTGGTATCACCCACCCAGGACATGGTCCTGGGCGCCTACTACCTCACCACCGTCAGCAAGGGCGCCCGGGGTGAAGGCAAGGCCTTCAGCAGCTACGATGAGGCGTATATGGCCTATCTTAACAAGGTCATTGACATGCACGCCATGATCAAGGTCCGCCAGGAGGACGGGCAACTCCTGGAAACGACCATCGGCCGCCTTATCTTTAACCGGGAAATCCCCATTCCCAAGGAACTGGGGTATTATAACTGTGAGGTCGACAAAAAGAAGCTGACAGAGATTATCGCCCGTTGCTACCAGCTCCTGGGGACGGAGGCCACGGCCACCCTGCTGGACGGCATCAAAAAAGTGGGCTTCCACTATTCCACCCTGGCTGGCTTCACCATCGGCATCGATGACATCGTCGTGCCCGGCGACAAAAAAGAAATAATCGCCGAAACCGAAAGCGCGGTAGAGAAAATCGACCAACAGTACCGTAAAGGTTTGATTAGCGAAGAAGAGCGCTACCAGAAGGTTATCAGCCTGTGGAATAACGCCACCGATACCCTGACCAAGAAACTCATGGCCGGCATGGATAAATTCAATCCGGTATTCATGATGGCCAACTCCGGCGCCCGCGGTAACGTCCAGCAGATCCGCCAGCTGGCCGGCATGCGCGGCCTCATGGCCGACCCCTCGGGCCGCATAATCGACCTGCCCATCAAGGCCAACTTCCGGGAAGGGCTGACGGTACTGGAGTACTTTATCTCCACCCACGGTGCCCGCAAAGGTCTGGCCGATACCGCCTTAAGGACGGCCGACTCCGGTTACCTGACCCGGCGCCTGGTGGACGTGGCCCAGGACGTCATTGTCCGGGAAGACGACTGTGGGACCACAGCCGGCATCGAGGTTCGGGAGATCCAGGAAGGCAACCAGGTAATCGAAAAGATGGAAGAACGCCTGGCCGGCCGCTATGCCCTGGAGGATGTCCGGCATCCGGAAACGGGCGAGCTCCTGGTGGCGGCCAACACCATGATCGACGACGATGCAGCACGGGCCATAGTCCAGGCCGGCATCAAGACGGTAAAGATCCGCTCGGTCCTCACCTGCAAGACCCGTTACGGCGTCTGCCGCAAGTGTTACGGCCGGGATCTGGCTACAGGTAGGGAAGTAGAGATTGGCGAAGCGGTTGGCATTATCGCCGCCCAGTCCATCGGTGAGCCCGGTACCCAGCTGACCATGCGCACCTTCCATACCGGCGGAGTAGCCGGGGACGACATTACCCAGGGTCTCCCCCGGGTGGAAGAACTCTTTGAGGCCCGCAAACCCAAGGGCCAGGCTATCATTGCCGAGACCACCGGTACCATCACCGCCATCACCGAAGTCCGGGGCCGGAGGGAGATAGAGATTACCGACGACAGTAGAGAGAAGTTCTCCTATCAGGTACCCTACGGTTCCCGGCTGAAAGTAGCCGAGGGCGACCACGTCGAGGCCGGGGATGAGCTCACCGAGGGTTCCGTTAACCCCCATGACCTGTTAAAGGTCAAGGGCGTCCGCGGAGTACAGCTATATCTTTTGCGGGAGGTACAGCGGGTTTACCGTCTCCAGGGGGTTGACATCAACGATAAACACATCGAAGTGATGATCCGCCAGATGCTGCGCAAAGTAAAGGTCGAGGACCAGGGGGACACCGATCTCCTGCCCGGGTCTCTGGTAGACGCCTTCGACTTTGAAGATGCCAACCGTAAAGTTCAGGAGATAGGCGGCAAACCGGCCACGGCCCGGCCGGTTCTCCTGGGGATTACCAAGGCCTCCCTGGCGACAGATTCCTTCCTTTCGGCCGCTTCCTTCCAGGAGACGACCCGGGTGTTGACGGAAGCGGCCATCAAAGGCCGTGTTGATCCTCTCCTGGGCCTCAAAGAAAATGTGATTATCGGTAAACTGATCCCGGCTGGAACCGGCATGAGTCGCTATCGCCAGTTAAAATTGGTGACACCCGCCGTCGATCAGGAGGAAGATGGAGCGGAAGCTGTTGACATGGCTACCGGGAAATGATAATATCTATTAGTGTGACTGCCCGGGGGGGTTGATTTATGCCCTATGAACGTTTACGGACGGCCAAGAAAAGGGCCGTGGGTACCAAACAGGTAACCAAGGCTGTCAGCCAGGGGAAGGCCAGGGTAGTTTTCATAGCCCGGGACGCCGAAAGCCATGTAACAGAGCCCCTCTGGCAGCTCTGCCGTGAACGTGGTATTGAAGTAATCGAAGTGGATTCAATGAAAGAGCTGGGGCGGGCCTGCAGCATTGAGGTTGGCTCGGCCTCAGCCGCTATCCTTGAAGAATAAACCGGGGAAGGAGGTGGAGAGGAGAGGATGCCGACTATCCAGCAACTGGTGCGGCAGGCAAGGGAAAAGGTCGTGCGCAAGTCAACGGCCCCGGCTTTAAAAGAATCACCCCAAAAACGGGGCGTCTGCACCCGCGTTTATACAACTACACCGAAGAAACCGAATTCTGCCCTGCGTAAAGTCGCCCGGGTCCGCTTGACCAATGGCATTGAAGTTACCGCCTACATCCCCGGCATTGGGCATAACCTGCAGGAACACTCGGTGGTTCTGGTAAGGGGTGGCCGGGTAAAGGACCTTCCGGGTGTCAGATACCATATTGTACGGGGTACCCTGGATGCCGCCGGAGTGCAGAATCGCAACCAGGGTCGCTCCAAATACGGGGCCAAACGGCCCAAGAAGTAGCAGGTAAGGGGGGATAAGATTGCCACGGCGAGGCAGAGTTCCCCGACGGGCCGTGCTGGCGGACCCGCTCTACGGGAATACCAAGGTTACCAAATTGATAAACCAGGTAATGCTTGATGGTAAAAAGTCTCTTGCCCAGCGGATTTGTTATGACGCCTTTGAAATAATCAAAAACAAAACCGGTAAGGACCCGGTGGAAGTTTTTGAACAAGCCTTAAAAAACGTTATGCCGGTCCTGGAAGTCAAGGCTCGACGGGTTGGTGGCGCCAACTATCAGGTACCAGTTGAGGTACGGCCGGAACGGCGGCAGACTCTGGGAATCCGCTGGCTGGTCAATTATGCGCGGGCCAGGAGCGGCAAGAGTATGCAGGAAAAGCTGGCTGCCGAGTTAATTGATGCTGCCAATAATACTGGCGGGGCAGTGAAGAAACGGGAAGATACCCACAAGATGGCAGAAGCCAATAAAGCCTTCGCTCATTACCGGTGGTAGGCGTGGGGGTCAGGGGCCCGGGGACCGGGGGCTCGCCGCACGGTGACCACCGGTGTCCTGCAACCTGATTAACAGAAGGGATGAAAATATGGCTCGAGAATACCCACTAGAAAAAACCAGAAATATCGGCATTATGGCCCATATTGATGCCGGTAAAACTACTACCACCGAACGAATACTTTTTTACACTGGCCGGGAACACCGTATGGGAGAAGTCCATGATGGTAATGCTACCATGGACTGGATGATTCAAGAACAGGAACGGGGAATTACCATTACTTCAGCGGCAACCACCTGTTTCTGGCGGAATCATCGCATTAACATTATCGACACGCCAGGCCACGTGGATTTTACCGTTGAGGTAGAACGTTCCCTGCGGGTCCTGGATGGTGCTGTGGCTGTCTTTTGTTCCGTAGGTGGGGTAGAACCCCAGTCGGAAACCGTCTGGCGCCAGGCCGATAAATATGGTGTACCTAGAATTGCCTACATCAACAAGATGGATCGCGTCGGGGCCGATTTCTTCCGGGGCGTGCGGATGATTGCCGAACGCCTGGGAGCCAACCCGGTGCCTATCCAGTTGCCTATCGGCGCGGAGGATAGCTTCCAGGGTATGGTGGACCTGATTAACATGAAGGCCATTTATTATACCGATGAATTAGGAACCACCCTGGATGAGGAACCAATCCCTGCCGAGATGGAAGACCTGGTGCAGGAGTACCGGGAAAAACTGCTGGAGGCTGTAGCCGAAAGCGATGAGGAGCTAATGATCAAATACCTGGAAGGCGAGGAATTGACGCCGGAGGAGATTAAAGCCGGTATTCGTAAAGCGACCATTGCTGTGAAAATGGTGCCGGTACTCTGCGGATCTTCCTTTAAAAACAAAGGAGTTCAGCCCCTGCTGGACGCCATAGTTGATTTTCTGCCGGCACCGACTGACGTCCCGGCTATTCAAGGCGTGGATCCGGAAACCGGCGATGAAGACGAACGCCATTCCAGCGATAACGAACCTTTTGCGGCTTTGGCCTTTAAAATCATGGCCGATCCTTATGTAGGCAAACTAACCTTCTTCAGGGTTTATTCCGGCACCCTGAAATCCGGCTCTTATGTTTACAACTCGACCAAGGGACGCCGGGAACGCATCGGCCGGATTTTACGCATGCACGCCAATCACCGGGAAGAGATAGATGAGGCCTATGCCGGCGATATCGCGGCGGCCGTGGGGCTTAAAGAAACCACCACCGGGGATACCCTGTGCGATGAGCAACATCCTATTGTCCTGGAAGCAATGGAATTTCCGGAGCCGGTTATTTCGGTGGCCATTGAACCGAAAATCAAGGCTGACCAGGAAAAAATGAGCATCGCGCTGCAAAAGCTGGCCGAAGAGGACCTGACCTTTAGAATGTACACTGACCAGGAGACGGGACAAACCATTATTTCAGGTATGGGCGAACTACATCTGGAGATTATCGTGGATCGTCTCCTGCGGGAGTTCAAAGTCGGAGCCAAGGTTGGCCGGCCCCAGGTAGCTTATAAAGAGACTATTCGCCGGCCTGTTAAAGCCGAGGGTAAATTTATTCGCCAGACCGGTGGTCACGGCCAGTACGGCCATGTAATCATCGAGATAGAACCGCAGGAACCCGGCAAGGGTTATGAGTTTGTCAACAAAATTGTCGGCGGAGTCATTCCCAAGGAATATATCCCGGCAGTGGATGCCGGCATCCAGGAGGCTATGGCCAACGGCGTCCTGGCCGGTTACCCGGTGGTAGACGTTCGGGCGACCCTGGTTGACGGATCCTACCATGAAGTGGATTCGTCGGAAATGGCCTTCAAGATTGCCGGTTCCCTGGCCTTTAAGGATGCCGCCAAAAAGGCCCAGCCTGTTCTGCTGGAACCGGTTATGAGGGTTGAAGTTGTTGTTCCCGATGAGTATATGGGTGACGTAATCGGCGACCTGAACTCGCGCCGGGGCCGGGTCGAGGGTATGGAACCCCGGGCCGGTGCCCAGGTTATCCGCGCCCACGTACCTCTGGCGGAGATGTTCGGGTATGCCACTGACCTGCGTTCACGCACCCAGGGTCGGGGTACCTACGTCATGCAATTTGACCACTACGAAGAGGTCCCCAAAAATATTGCTGAGGAGATTATCAGCAAGCGCCAGGGTGCCTAAGGAAGGTAGTCACCTTACTGACGATTTAGTTTTGAGTTGGGGAGGAAGATACCCTCCCCTGGAAACATAGCCCAAATTATAGAGCTAAAAGAGCTATATTTTAAGGAGGCTAAAAGACTATGGCCAAACAAAAATATGAACGCACGAAACCCCATGTCAACGTTGGTACCATCGGGCACGTTGACCATGGCAAGACGACCCTGACGGCAGCCATTACCTTCTGCCTGGCCAAGGCCGGCGGCGCTGTACCTACGGCCTACGATCAGATTGATAAGGCGCCGGAAGAGAGAGAACGTGGAATTACCATCGCCACGGCCCACGTAGAGTACGAAACCGAGAAAAGGCACTATGCCCATGTTGACTGCCCGGGTCACGCCGACTACGTCAAGAACATGATTACCGGTGCGGCACAGATGGACGGTGCCATCCTGGTAGTATCAGCGGCCGACGGTCCCATGCCCCAGACCCGTGAACACATCCTTCTGGCCCGCCAGGTAGGCGTTCCTTACATCGTTGTTTTCCTGAATAAAGTTGACCAGGTAGACGATCCCGAACTCCTGGAACTCGTGGAGATGGAAGTCCGGGAGCTTTTAACTGAATATGAATTCCCGGGCGATGAGATTCCTATTGTCACCGGCAGCGCCCTGAAAGCCATGGAATGCGGTTGCGGCAAACGGGAATGCGAATGGTGCGGCAAGGTGTGGGAGCTGATGGATGCCGTAGACAGCTATATTCCTACACCCGAGCGTGACACCGACAAACCTTTCCTGATGCCCATTGAAGACGTCTTCACCATTACCGGCCGCGGTACCGTGACCACCGGCAGGGTGGAGAGGGGCAAGGTCAAAGTCGGGGATGAAGTCGAGATTATCGGCCTGCGCGACGAGATCCGCAAGACGGTAGTCACCGGTGTGGAGATGTTCCGCAAGATCCTCGACGAAGCCGTTGCTGGTGACAATATCGGCACCCTCCTCCGTGGTGTCGACCGCAAAGAGGTCGAGCGCGGTATGGTCCTGGCCAAACCGGGCAGCATTAAACCCCATACCAAATTCAATGCCGAGGTTTACGTCCTGACCAAAGAGGAAGGTGGCCGGCATACTCCCTTCTTTAATGGCTACCGGCCCCAGTTCTATTTCCGGACTACCGACGTTACCGGCGTGGTAAACCTCCCCGAAGGTGTAGAGATGGTCATGCCGGGCGATAACATCCGTATGACCATTGAGCTCATTACCCCCATTGCTATTGAAGAAGGCCTGCGTTTCGCTATCCGCGAAGGTGGTCGTACTGTCGGCGCCGGCGTTGTTACCGGGATTATCGAATAATTAAGGAGCGGTAAGGGATCAGGCGTTACGCCTGATCCCGTGCCATGAAGGAGGGTAATTAACGCATGGCGAGGCAGAAGATACGTATTCGCTTAAAGGCCTTTGATCACCGGGTGCTAGATCAATCCTCGCAAAAAATCGTCGACACCGCCAGGCGGACGGGTGCGGTTGTCTCAGGTCCTATTCCTTTGCCGACGGAGAAGAACATTTTTACAATTCTTCGTTCACCCCATGTCAATAAGGATTCCCGGGAGCAGTTTGAGATGCGGACCCATAAGCGGTTAATCGATATTCTCGAGCCGACGCCGAAAACGGTGGATGCTTTGATGCGCCTGGATCTCCCGGCCGGGGTCGACATTGAGATCAAGCTCTAGGGGGTAAGATCAGGTGCGCAAGGGTATTTTAGGGAAAAAAATCGGTATGACCCAGGTATTCGATGAGACGGGGCGGGCTATCCCGGTAACCGTTATCCAGGCAGGCCCCTGTGTCGTAATTCGTAAAAAGGAAACTTCTACCGATGGCTACGACGCTGTTCAGGTCGGTTTCGAGCCGGTCAAGGAAAGAAAGGTCAACAAGCCCCTCCTGGGTTACTTTAACAAAGCAGGGGTGACCCCCTTTCGCTATATCCGCGAATTTCGCCTGGAAAACTCGGGGGAATACCAGGTAGGCCAGGAGATTAAAGCGGACGTTTTTAGCCCCGGTGAGAAGGTTGACGTGACAGGCATCTCCAAGGGCAAGGGGTTTGCCGGGGGTATCAAGCGTCATGGCTTTCACCGCGGTCCCATGGAGCACGGGTCCAAGTATCATCGCCGGCCCGGCTCCCTGGCAGCTAAAGGACCGGCCCGAGTTTTCAAAGGACGCCGGTTGCCCGGTCACCTGGGTGCGGTTAGGGTGACTGTACAAGGACTCGAGGTCGTTAGAAACGATCCTGAGCGGAACCTGCTTTTAATCAAGGGCTCTGTACCAGGTCCCAGGCATGGGCTGCTGGTTATCAAGAATTCTGTAAAGGGGGGCTAATAGGGGATGCCCAGAGTTGCCTTATATAATATCCAGGGCCAGCAGGTGGGCGAAGTCGATCTTGACGACAGCGTCTTTGGTGGCGAGGTCAATGAAGCCGTCCTTCACGATGCGGTGGTTATGCAACTAGCCAGCAGGCGGCGGGGCACGGCAGCGACCCGCGGCTGGGCCGATGTCAGCGGTGGCGGCCGCAAACCCTGGCGGCAGAAAGGAACCGGCCGGGCTCGCGCCGGCAGCATCCGTTCACCCCTGTGGCGGGGCGGAGCGGTTATTTTTGGGCCTCAGCCCCGGGATTATGGCTATAGGTTGCCCAAGAAAGTACGACGCCTGGCCCTGCGTTCAGCCTTGGCCAGCAAAGTACGTGACGGTAATATCATAGTTCTGGACGAACTTAAAATGGAAAAACCCCGGACCAAGGATATGGCTCATATCTTAAAGAACCTGAACGCGGAAAATAAAGCCCTGGTAGTCACGGCCACCAGGGAGCCCAACGTTGAATTGTCAGCTCGCAACCTCCCTGGAGTCAGGTTTTTAACCTCCGACGGCATAAACGTTTACGACCTGCTCGCCCATGATAAACTGGTCATTACTAAAGACGCGGTGGCCAGGGTACAGGAGGTGCTGGCCTGATGCGGACTCCTGAAGAAATTATTATCCGGCCCCTGGTAACGGAGAAATCTACCGGCTTAATGGCCGATAACAAATACACCTTTCTGGTCGATCCTGGTGCCAATAAGATCGAAATCAAGCATGCCATTGAAAAACTCTTCAACGTGAAGGTTTTAAAGGTCAATACCCTGATGGAAAGAGGTAAGTTGCGCCGGGTCGGCCGTTTCCAGGGCCGCCAGTCTGACCGGAAAAAAGCCATTGTTACCTTGAGACCGGGTGATAAGATCCAGGTCTTCGAAGGGCTGGAGTAGCCTAAAAGGAGAGAACAGGGATGGCAATTAAGAAGTTTAAACCTACTTCCCCTGGCAGGCGGCAGATGACGGTTTCCACCTTTGCCGAGATCACTGCAACAGAACCTTATAAACCCCTGGTTGAGCCCTTGAAGAAGACAGGGGGGCGGAATAACCAGGGCCGCCTGACCGTGCGTCACCGGGGCGGGGGTCATAAGCGTCTTTATCGCGTGATTGACTTCAAGCGTGATAAAGATGGCATTCCCGGCCGCGTGGCAACTATAGAATATGATCCCAACCGCTCGGCCAATATTGCCTTAATCAATTACGCCGACGGGGAAAAACGCTACATCCTGGCTCCGGAAAACCTGCAGGTTGGGGACCAGGTAATCAGCGGCCCGGAGGCTGATATTAAGGTAGGCAATGCCTTGCCCCTGAGCCAGATACCCGTTGGCACCATGGTGCATAATGTCGAACTTAAGCCTGGCAAGGGCGGCCAGATGGCCCGTTCGGCCGGCGCCGGGGCCCAGTTAATGGCCAAAGAAGGCGGCTATGCCCTGCTTCGGCTGCCCTCGGGCGAAGTTCGTAAGGTTCAGGAAAGCTGCCGCGCCACCGTGGGGCAAGTTGGCAACCTGGACTGGGAGAATATTAACATTGGTAAAGCCGGGCGCAAACGCTGGTTGGGCATCCGGCCGACGGTTCGCGGTGTGGTAATGAACCCGGTTGACCACCCCCATGGTGGCGGTGAAGGCCGGGCTCCTGTCGGCCGCAAACATCCGGTTACGCCCTGGGGCAAACCGGCCATGGGTGCCAAGACCCGCAAGAAGCGGAAGCTATCCGATAAGTTAATTGTAAAGCCACGGAATAAATAAGGGGTGAAAGGGGGTTCCCAGGTATGGGCCGGTCCCTGAAAAAAGGGCCGTACTGCGATGCAAAGCTCCTGAAAAAGATAATTGACATGAACGAGAAAGGCGAGAAACGGGTTATCAAGACCTGGTCCCGCCGGTCGACGATTTTTCCCGAAATGGTGGGCCATACAATAGCCGTCCATGACGGGCGCAAACACGTACCGATTTATATCACCGAAGATATGGTCGGCCACAAGCTGGGTGAATTTGCTCCCACCCGTGTGTTCCGGGGGCATGGCGCCCATACGGAGCGCTCTACGGCGCTGAAGTAAGGGGGTAAATAACTGGATGGAAGCTAAAGCAGTGGCCAGATATATCCGGATCTCCCCGCGGCGGGTACGCCAGGTAATTGACCTGATCCGTGGTAAAGGAGTACGGGAAGCGGAAGCTATTTTAATGGTGACTCCCAAAAGGGGAAGCCGGGTTGTGGCCAAAGTTTTGAAATCAGCCGTAGCTAATGCTGAGCATAACTACGACCTGGACGCCAGTAACCTGGTTGTCAGCCGCGCCTATGTGGATGAAGGTCCGACCCTGAAACGTTACCAGCCGCGCGCTATGGGCCGGGCAAATATCCGGCGTAAACGCACCAGCCATATAACCGTAGTGGTCGGGGAAAAGGAGGACTAATTTCGTGGGCCAAAAAGTGCACCCCAAGGGGTTACGCCTGGGGATAATCCGCGATTGGGACTCCCGCTGGTACGCTGGCAAAGAATATAAAACTCTCCTCCACGAGGACCTCAAAATTCGCGAGTTCATTAAAAAGCGTCTTTACCAGGCGGGTATTGCCAGTGTGGAAATTGAACGGGCGGCCAATCGCATTAAAGTAATTGTAAATACTGCAAAACCGGGGATTGTTATCGGCCGGGGTGGCGCCGAAGTTGAAGCTCTCCGCAAAGACCTGGAACGGTTAACCGGCAAGCAGGTAAATCTAAATATCGCTGAGATCAAAAAACCGGAACTCAATGCCCAGCTGGTAGCCGAGAATGTCGCTGCCCAATTAGAAAAGCGCATTGCCTTCCGGCGGGCCATGAAACAGGCCGTAGGCCGGGCCATGCGCCTGGGCGCTCAGGGCATCAAGATTGCCTGCGGTGGCCGCCTGGCCGGAGCTGAGATCGCCCGGACGGAATGGTATAGTGAGGGTAAAGTTCCCCTCCATACCCTCCGGGCTGATATTGACTACGGCTTTGCCGAGGCCAATACAACCTATGGTAAAATTGGCGTTAAGGTTTGGATATATAAAGGTGAAGTCCTGCCCGAGCGGGCACGGGTTCGGGAAGGGGGCAGTAAATAATGTTAATGCCCAAAAGAGTAAAGTATCGTAAGCCTCACCGGCCAGGAACCCAGGGCAAGGCCACCCGGGGCAACGAAGTAACCTTTGGCGATTATGGCTTGCAGGCCCTTGAACCGGCTTGGATTACCAGTCGCCAGATTGAGGCTTCCCGTATTGCCATGACACGTTATATCAAACGTGGTGGCAAGGTATGGATCAAGATCTTTCCCGATACCCCTATCACCGCCAAACCGGCAGAAACCCGTATGGGTAGCGGTAAAGGGGCTCCTGAATACTGGGTGGCAGTAGTCAAACCCGGGCGGATACTCTTTGAAATGGCCGGCGTTTCTGAAGAAGTAGCCCGTGAAGCCATGTGCCTGGCGGCCCATAAGCTACCCATCAAAACTAAATTCATCAAACGTACGGGACTGGGTGGTGACGCCAATGAAGGCTAAAGAAATTCGTGATTTGACCACCGAGGAACTCCGGCAGAAGGTAAACGAACTTAAGCAGGAACTCTTTAACCTGCGTTTTCAGCTGGCAACCAACCAGATGGATAATCCCATGCGGCTCAAAGAAGTCCGGCGAAGCATCGCCCGGGCCAAAACTATCCTGCGGGAACGGGAATTAAAACAGCAACGGGCTTAAACCAGCCCGGCCAGGAAGGGGGGCAGCTTCTTTGGAACGGAACTATCGTAAGACCCGGGTTGGCAGTGTAGTCAGCGATAAAATGGATAAAACGGTTGTGGTAGCAGTAGAAGACCGGGTACGCCACCCGTTATTAAATAAAATTATTAGGCACACCAGGAAATTCAAGGCCCATGACGAAAAGAACGAGTGTCGTATCGGCGATAAAGTTAGGATTATGGAAACCCGTCCTTTGAGTAAAGAGAAAAGGTGGCGGGTGGTGGAGATTATGGAAAGAGCCAGGTAACCGCATCTTTGCAGGGAAGGGGGTAAATTATGATCCAGCAGCAGACGCTTCTCAAAGTCGGCGACAATACCGGCGCGCGCAAGCTAATGTGCATCCGCGTTCTAGGCGGGTCCAAACGGCGTTATGCCAGCGTCGGCGATGTGATAATCGCATCGGTTAAAGAAGCAACGCCAGGGGGCGTGGTTAAAAAGGGCGATGTCGTCCGGGCGGTAGTAGTACGGACCAAAAAGGCTGTCAAACGACCGGACGGTTCCTATATTAGATTCAACGAGAACGCGGCGGTAATTATCAACGAGCAGAACAATCCCAGGGGCACGCGGATTTTTGGACCTGTGGCCCGGGAACTGCGGGAAAAAGATTTTATGAAGATCATTTCCCTGGCCCCGGAAGTTCTCTAAGGAAAGGGAGGTGGAAATACCTTGGCCACACCCAGGGTGCACGTTAAAAAAGGTGATACCGTCATGGTAATCACCGGCAAAGATGCCGGTAAAAAGGGTAAAGTCCTGAGTGTCGAGCCCGCCAGGGGGCGGGTTGTGGTGGAGGGAGTCAATATCGTTAAGCGGCATACCCGCCCGACCCAGAAAATGCCCCAGGGGGGTATTATAGAAAAAGAGGCCCCGGTAGCCAGCAGCAATGTCATGCTGTTTTGCAATAAATGCAACCGTCCCACCAGGATTGGTCACCAGATCCTGGCTGACGGTACGAAAACCCGGGTCTGTAAAAAGTGCGGCGAAGTCATTGATTAAGCCCAGGTAGAGGAGGGCTGATTGTGGCCAGATTGAAAGAAAAGTACCTTCAAGAGATTCGTAAAGCCTTACAGGCAAAATTTGGCTATAAAAATATAATGGAGATACCCAAACTGGAGAAGATCGTAATCAATATGGGCGTAAGCGAGGCCACGCAGAACCCCAAGGCTATCGATAATGCCGTTCAGGATCTCATGACCATAACCGGCCAGAAGCCTGTCGTCACCAAGGCCAAAAAATCCATTGCTGCCTTCAAACTGCGCCAGGGGACCAGTATTGGCTGCAAGGTTACCTTGCGGGGCGACCGCATGTATGAGTTCCTGGACCGCTTGATCAACGTGGCTCTGCCCCGGGTAAGGGATTTCCACGGTGTATCTCCCAATTCCTTTGATGGCCGGGGAAATTATACCCTGGGCATTAGAGAACAATTGATCTTCCCCGAGATCGAATACGATAAAATTGACAAGGTCCGGGGCATGGATATAGTCATGGTAACGACGGCAAAGAGTGATGAAGAAGCCCGAGAGCTCTTACGTGGCTTCGGTATGCCCTTCCGGGAGCATTGATTAAGGAGGAAGTCCATGGCCAAGAAATCTTTGCGCGTTAAACAAGCTCGACCCCAGAAATTTAAAGTACGCGCTTATAACCGCTGCCTGCGCTGCGGGCGTCCCCACGGTTATATGCGGAAGTTTGGCCTGTGCCGGATCTGTTTCCGGGAACTAGCATACAAAGGAGAACTTCCCGGCATCGTTAAAGCCAGCTGGTAACTGCGGGGACTAGTAGGAAGGGGGTAGTTGCAGTTGATGACCGATCCCATTGCAGATTTCCTGACCCGCATCCGCAATGCGAACATGGTCTATCAGGAAAAGGTAGAGGTACCGGCCTCCAGGGTAAAGCGGGCCCTGGCTGAGATTCTAAAGAACGAGGGTTATATTAAGAACTATGAGTATATCGAAGACAACAAGCAGGGCATATTAAGGCTTTATCTCAAGTACGGTCCCAACAAGGAAAAGGTGATTACCGGTTTGAAACGTATCAGCCGCCCGGGCCTGAGGGTCTATGCCAAGAAGGGAGAGATCCCCAGGGTACTGGGGGGCCTGGGCGTAGCCGTAATTTCCACCAGTAAAGGTATCCTGACGGATAAGGAAGCCCGCCGGCAAGGTGTCGGCGGCGAGGTAATCTGCTACATCTGGTAGGACTGGAGGTGATCGGGTGTCACGGATAGGTAAGAAACCGGTCAAGATACCGGCTGGAGTAGAGGTAAACATTGAGGGCAATACAGTTACCGTCAAGGGCCCCAAGGGAAAACTGACGCGCCAGTTTCCGGCCGAGATAACCATCAGCCGGGAAGGCGAGGAACTGCAGGTTAGCCGTCCCTCGGATGCCAAACCTCATCGCGCCCTCCATGGCCTCTCCCGCGCCCTGCTCCAAAATATGGTCGACGGCGTAACCCGCGGTTTTGAAAAAGGGCTTGAGCTGGTAGGCGTCGGTTACCGGGCCGCCAAGCAGGGGAACAAACTGGTTCTTTCGGTGGGATACTCCCATCCGGTGGAGATGGTACCCGGTGAGGGGTTGGAAATTGAAGTACCGGCTCCCAACAAAGTAATTGTTAAAGGGATTGATAAAGAGGCGGTTGGCGCCCTGGCGGCTAAGATTCGCGACGTGCGGCCCCCGGAACCCTATAAGGGTAAAGGAATCAAATATGAGGGAGAGTACATCAGGCGCAAGGTTGGTAAAACTGGCGCCAAGGGCGGTAAGAAATAGGAGGTAAAGGGATGTTCATCAAGAAAGACCGGAAACTCGCGCGGCAGCGGAAACACCTGCGGGTCCGGCGGCGTCTCATGGGTACCCCGGAGCGGCCTCGCTTGAGCGTTTATCGCAGCCTCCGCCATATTTATGCCCAGGTGATTGACGATACTAGGGGCGTTACCCTGGTAGCCGCTTCGACCCTTGATCCGGCCCTCAAGGGACTGGAATCCACCGGGAATATAACTGCCGCCAGGAAAGTGGGCGAGCTTATTGCCCGGAAGGCCCTGGCTAAGGGCATCAATAAAGTAGTTTTTGATCGCGGCGGTAATATTTATCATGGTCGCATCGCTGCTGTAGCCGAAGGTGCCCGGGAAGCGGGACTTAATTTCTAAGGAGGGAAGGAGGGGAAAAATGGCGCGCATCGAAGCCAGGGAACTCGACCTGACGGAAAAGGTGGTTAGCGTTAACCGGGTGGCCAAAGTGGTTAAAGGCGGTCGCCGCTTTAGCTTTGCTGCCCTGGTAGTTGTCGGTGATGGCAAGGGCCATGTCGGCGCCGGACTGGGAAAGGCCAGCGAGGTCCCGGAAGCTATCCGCAAAGGTATCGAAGATGCGAAGAAGAATCTTATTAAAGTCCCTATGGTAGGTACAACCATTCCCCATGAAATCATTGGTCATTTTGGGGCAGGTAAGGTTTTATTAAAACCCGCGGCTCCTGGTACCGGCGTTATCGCCGGAGGCCCTGTACGAGCGGTTCTCGAGGCTGCGGGTATCCGTGATATTTTAACGAAGAGCCTTGGCTCGGCCAACCCCAATAATGCCGTTTATGCCACTATCGAGGGTTTGAAGGGTCTGAAGCGAGCGGAAGAAGTGGCCCGCCTCCGGGGTAAAACGGTTGCCGAGCTTATCGGCTAGGAGGAATAGGCAGTGGCAAATTTAAGGATAACCCTTGTCAAGAGCCTCATTGGCCGGCCGGAGACCGAGAGGAAAACGGCCCGGGCCATGGGATTGAAGAAACTCCACCGGCAGGTAGTTTGCCCGGATACGCCGGTAACCAGGGGGCAGGTCCAGAAACTGGCCCACCTGGTCCGGGTTGAATCCATCGAATAGGAGGTGATTATGGTGCGTCTCCACGAATTACATCCAGCTCCCGGTTCCCGTCCCCGCGCCACCCGGGTAGGCCGGGGTATAGGCTCCGGCCTGGGCAAGACCTCCGGACGCGGGCATAAAGGTCAGAAAGCCCGTTCCGGCGGCGGTGTTCGCCGGGGTTTCGAAGGCGGTCAGATGCCCCTGACCCGGCGTCTGCCCAAGCGGGGGTTTACCAATATCTTTGCCCGGAAACTGGTACCCATTAATGTTGGTGAACTCGAGCGGTTTGAGCCTGAGACCGTGGTTACGCCAGAACTGCTTCATGACGCCGGCCTGGTGAAGCAGGCCCGGGATGGGGTGAAGATCCTCGGTGACGGCGAACTGACCAAAAAGTTGACTGTCAAGGTTCAGGCGGCTAGCCGTAAAGCCATTGAAAAGATTGAGGCTGCCGGCGGCAAAGTCGAGGTGATGTAGGTGCTAGACACCCTGGCCAGCGCCTGGAAACTGGAAGACCTGCGGAAGAAGATTTTTTTCACTTTGCTCATGTTTGTAGTCTTTCGCCTGGGTGCCCATGTTCCGGTACCGGGTATCAACAATGCCATTTTAAAGGAATTGATTGGTACCGGGACGATCTTCGGGTTTTTTGACGTAATTTCCGGCGGGGCTTTTAAGCGCTTTACCATCTTTGCCATGGGCATTATGCCCTACATCAATGCCTCGATTATCATGCAGCTCCTGACAGTGGTCATCCCGGCCCTGGAGCGCCTGGCCAAGGAGGATATTGAGGGCCGAAAAAAAATCGTCCAGTATACACGCTACGGGACAGTTATTTTAAGTATACTCCAGGCCCTGGGCATGGGCCTGTACCTGGCTCGCTCCCATGCCTTCCTGCGGCCGGGCCTTTATAACTACCTGGTGGTAGTTATAATGCTTACAGCGGGAACGACTTTTCTTATGTGGATGGGCGAACAGATTACCGAAAAGGGTATCGGCAATGGCATCTCCCTGATCATCTTTGCCGGTATAGTATCGCGCCTGCCGGCAGGGGCGGCCAGCCTCTACCAGTACGTTACCTCAGGAACGGTCAATATTATTTCCCTGCTTGTCTTTGCCATTGTGGCTGTGCTTATTATAGCTGCCGTGGTGGCAGTACAGGAAGGGGAACGCCGGATTGCCGTCCAGTATGCCAAACGGGTGGTGGGCTGGCGTGTCTATGGTGGCCAGAGCACCCATATACCCCTGAAAGTCAATCAGGCAGGGGTTATTCCCGTAATCTTTGCCATGTCCATCCTGCTCTTTCCCAGTACCCTGGCGTCCTGGTTTCCCCAGAGCAGTTTGGCCCAGACAATAGTCCGGTTCTTCGATCCCCGGTCGGCTTTCTATATGATCCTGTATGCCCTGTTAATTATCTTCTTTACCTATTTTTATACGGCTGTGACCTTTAACCCCCAGGACGTGGCCGATAATATGAAGAAATATGGTGGTTTTATACCGGGCTTAAGACCAGGGCGTCCTACGGCCGAGTATATTGAACGGATCCTGGCCCGGGTAACCCTGGCCGGGGCTATTTTCCTGGCGTTTATTGCCGTACTGCCCAATCTTCTCATGGCTATCACCGGGATCAACGTCTATTTCGGCGGCACTTCCCTGCTGATTGTCGTGGGTGTGGCACTGGAAACCATGAAACAACTGGAATCCCACCTGTTGTTGCGGCACTACCAGGGCTTTATGAAATAACAACCGGGAGGCTTAAAGGCATGCGCTTGGTATTACTTGGACCACCCGGCGCCGGGAAAGGGACCCAGGCCAGGGAGATTAACCAGCGCCTGGCCATACCCCATATTTCTACCGGCGATATGTTCCGCGAGGCGATCAAAAGGGGGACGCCCCTGGGACGCCAGGCGGAAGTATATATCAAGGGCGGGCGCCTGGTTCCTGATGAGGTAACTATTGGGTTGGTGCAGGAACGCCTGGTTCAACCTGATTGCCGGAATGGCTTCCTCCTGGACGGCTTTCCCCGGACAGTAGCCCAGGCGGAAGCCCTGGATTCCTGGCTGTCGAGCCGGGGGGAGAGGTTGGATGCCGTTATTGACATCGAGGTGCCCCGGGATGCTTTGCTGGAGCGCCTGACAGGGCGCCGGGTTTGCCGCCAGTGCGGGGCCACCTATCATGTGCGCTATAACCCGCCTGCAGTACCGGGGAAGTGTGATGCCTGCGGTCAGGATCTGGTCCAGCGGGCCGACGATACAGAAGCCACGGTGAACAAGCGCCTGGATGTTTATAACGAGCAGACGGCTCCCCTCGTTAACTACTACCGGCAGCGCGGTCTTTTAAAGGAAATTGACGGCAGCCAGGCCATCCCGGCGGTAATCCTGGCTATAGGCAGGGCCCTGGGAAGAGACTGGCAATGATTATTTTAAAATCGCGCCGGGAAATAGCCCTGATGCGGGAGGCAGGCCGGATAGTCGCCGGTGCCCTGGCCAAACTACAGGAGCATATAGCTCCCGGCATCACTACCGGCGAGCTGGACCGGATTGCCGAGGAGTATATCCGCCGGCATGACGCCGTGCCGGCCTTCAAAGGTTATCACGGCTTTCCCGCCAGCATCTGTGCGTCAGTGAACGAGGAAGTTGTCCACGGGATCCCGGGTTTAAAGAAGCTGGTAGCAGGAGATATTATTAGTATTGACATTGGCGTGGTAAAAAATGGTTATGTCGGTGATTCGGCTGCAACCTTTCCAGTTGGAGACATTGATTCCGGCAAAAAGCAGTTGCTTGCTGCTACCCAGGCTGCTCTTCAGGAAGGCATAAAGAAGGCGGTAGTCGGGAATCGCCTGACGGATATCTCCCATGCCATCCAGGCCTTCGTCGAAGCCAGGGGATTTTCAGTAGTGCGAGATTACGTGGGTCACGGTGTGGGCCGTGCCATGCATGAAGACCCCCAGGTTCCCAACTTCGGACCCCCAGGTTACGGTCCCCGACTGCGGGTGGGAATGGTCCTGGCCATCGAGCCTATGGTCAATGCAGGCACCCATGAAGTATATACCCTGCCCAACCGCTGGACGGTGGTAACCAGGGACGGGCAACCTTCGGCTCACTTTGAGCATACAGTAGCGATAACGGAAAACGGGCCGGAAATACTGACGCTACTCTAACTTGCTGGATGGAGGCGGAGGTTATGCCAGCAGGACAACTGCAAGTTGGGCAACTGGTTTTTTCGCGGGCCGGCAGGGATCGCGGTCATCCCTTCCTGGTTTGGGGAATAGCCGGACCCGGCCGGGTCTACCTGGTTGACGGGAAACTACGGCGCACCGGTAAACCAAAATTAAAGAACGTTCTCCACGTGCAGCCGGTCAACCAGATTGCCAGGGGTATTGTGGAGCGTTTGAACCGGAAGGAAATGGTTACCGACGCTGAAGTACGCCAGGCTATTGCCCAGCTCTTAGGGACAGAAAGGGCTTAAGAAGGAGGGGTTTATTTGGCCAAAGAGGATGTCATTGAAGTCGAAGGCAAGGTAATTGAACCCCTGCCCAACGCCATGTTCCGGGTGGAGCTGGCCAATGGGCACCGGGTCCTGGCCCACGTTTCGGGTAAAATCCGGATGAATTTCATCCGCATTTTGCCCGGAGATCGGGTGACGGTGGAATTGTCACCTTATGACTTGAACCGGGGCCGGATTGTTTACCGCTATAAATGAACTGGGAGGGTTATAGTTGAAAGTTAAGCCTTCGGTAAAGCCGATTTGCGAAAAATGCAAGGTGATAAAGCGCAAAGGCAAAGTTATGGTCATCTGCGAGAATCCCAAGCATAAGCAAAAACAGGGGTAGACGGGAGGTAAAAGCGGAAATGGCGAGGATTGCCGGGGTGGACCTGCCCCGCGATAAACGGGTGGAGGTAGCCCTGACTTATATCTATGGCATCGGCCGGCCCAAGTCCAACATGATCCTGGCAGCGACTGGAGTCAACCCTGATACCAGGGTCCGGGACCTGACAGAAGACGAAGTCAACCGGTTGCGGGATTATATCGATAAAAATGTTGTTGTCGAAGGCGATTTACGCCGGGAAGTTTCATTAAATATCAAGCGCCTCATGGAAATCGGTTGTTATCGGGGACTGCGCCACCGGCGGGGGCTACCGGTCCGCGGCCAGCGTACCAAGACCAACGCCCGCACGCGCAAAGGCCCGCGCCGGACTGTAGGCGTACGGCGTAAAAAATAAGGGGGAGAGAATATGCCACCACGTAAAACCGCCCGGCCGCGCCGGCGGGATCGCAAGCATATTGAAAGCGGTATTGCCCATATTAAATCAACCTTCAATAATACCCTGGTGACCATTACCGATAAAAACGGAAATGCTATTTCCTGGGCCAGCGCCGGCACCGTGGGGTTCAAGGGTTCCCGGAAGAGTACACCCTTTGCGGCCCAAATGGCGGCTGAAGCTGCCGCCAAGCAGGCCATGGAACATGGCCTGCGGGAGGTCGAGTGTTACGTCAAGGGACCGGGGGCCGGCCGGGAAGCGGCCATTCGTTCCCTTCAGGCCGCCGGGCTGGAGGTCAGCGTTATTAAAGACGTCACACCTATTCCCCATAACGGTTGCCGTCCTCCTAAACGGCGCCGGGTTTAGAGAGGAGGAGATATTTTGGCAAGGTATAAAGATTCCACCTGCCGTCTCTGCCGACGAGAAGGGACCAAACTTTTCCTGAAGGGTGACCGCTGCTATTCCGATAAATGCGCCGTTGCCAGGCGCTCCTATCCCCCCGGCCAGCACGGGCAGGGACGGAAGAAGGTCTCGGAATACGGCTTGCAATTGCGGGAGAAGCAGAAGGTACGCCGTATCTATGGCATCCTGGAGCGCCAGTTCCGCAACTACTTCGAGAAGGCTGAACGCCAGAAGGGCGTTACCGGTGAGAACCTGTTGATTCTTCTAGAAAGGCGCCTGGACAATGTTGTTTATCGCCTGGGATTTGCCGATTCCCGAGCCGAAGCCAGGACCCTGGTCCGCCATGGCCATTTCCTGGTAAATGGTCGCAAGGTCAATATTCCCTCTTATTTGGTCCGGCCTGGCGATACCATCAGCGTCCGGGAAAAAAGTAAAGCCAGCCCCAAGTTTAAGGAGATTGCCGAGGCAGCAGCCCACAGGAACGTACCGGCCTGGCTGAAGGCCGATAGCAGCACCCTGGAAGGGCATGTCCTGGCCCTCCCTACGCGGGAACAGATTGACACGCCGGCCCAGGAACACCTCATCGTTGAGCTGTACTCCAGGTAAAATTCAAACCGGTTGAGCTCACGAGAAGGAGGGGAACAATGCTGGAAATTGAAAAGCCTAAGATAGAGTGCCAGCATCTGGACGACAAATACGGGCGCTTTGTTGTGGAGCCCTTGGAACGTGGCTATGGGATTACCCTGGGCAACTCCCTGCGACGGATGCTCCTGTCATCCCTGCCGGGAGCGGCCGTTACATCGGTGAAGATCGAAGGGGTTCTCCATGAGTTTTCAACAATCCCGGGGGTCGTTGAGGATACGACTGATATTATCCTGAACATCAAGTCCCTGGCCTTGAAACTCCACAGCGATGAACCTAGGGTAATCCGTATTGAAGCAGACGATGAAGGGGTAGTCACTGCCGGTGATATTATTACCGGCGCCGACGTTGAGATCTTAAACCCCGAACAGGTTATCGCCACCGTCGAAAAGGGAGGCCGCCTTTACATGGAAATGACGGTGGAGAAGGGGCGGGGTTACGTCAGCGCCGATAAGAATAAGAAAGAAGACCAGCCAATCGGGATTATACCCGTAGATTCCCTGTTTTCACCGATTCACAAGGTGAATTACACAGTGGAAAACACCCGGGTAGGCCAGATTACTGATTACGATAAGCTCACCCTGGAAGTCTGGACCGATGGCAGTATTGCCCCCGATGAAGCAGTGAGCTCGGCTGCCAAAATACTCATAGAGCACATGCGCCTTTTTTTAGGGTTGACGGAGCGGGTTAGTGATGAAGTCACCATGGTGGAAAAGGAAGAAGAGACCAGGGATCGACTCATGGATATGTCCATCGAGGAACTCGACCTGTCAGTACGCTCCTACAACTGCTTGAAGCGGGCCGGCATTAACACCGTAGCCGAGCTGTTGCAGCGTTCTGAAGAGGATATGATGAAGGTCCGTAACCTGGGCAAGAAGTCCCTGGAAGAGGTTACCCAGAAGCTGAGTGAACTGGGCCTGAGCCTGCGTTCAAGTGAAGAGTAAAGGGGGGAATTTGCAAGGTTATGGCTTACCGTAAGCTGGGCCGCCTGGCCGGCCATCGTAAAATGATGCTCCGGAATATCGTCACTTCACTTCTTAAGCACGGTAAGATTGAGACAACAGAACTACGGGCCAAAGAACTCAAGAGCCTGGCTGAGAAGATGATCACCCTGGGCAAAAGGGGCGATCTCCATTCCCGCCGCCAGGCCCTGGCCTATCTCCTTGATGAAGACGTCGTCACCAAACTCTTTAAGGAGATTGGCCCCCGCTACGCTGATAAGAACGGCGGGTATACCCGCATAGTGAAGACCGGTTTTCGCCAGGGCGACGGCGCCCCCATGGTCCTAATTGAACTGGTGTAGAAAATGATTGCCATCCAGGGCGCAACCTATATCTATCCTGGTTCAACCGTGCCGGCCCTGGAAAAAATCGACCTGGCCATCGAACCAGGGGAATTTCTGGCCATCACCGGGCCCAACGGTTCCGGTAAATCGACGCTGGCACGGCTATTAAACGGCCTTCTCCGGCCCCGGCAGGGCCGGGTACTGGTGGACGGGATGGACACCGGTGATGACACCGCCCTGATAACCATCCGGCGCCGGGTAGGCATGGTCTTCCAGGATCCTGACAATCAGCTGGTAGCGGCAACGGTTGCTGAGGATGTAGCCTTCGGGCTGGAGAACCTGGGTTTGCCGCCGGCAGAAATAGAAAAGCGGGTTGATCTGGCCCTGAGGTCAGTCGGCCTGGAGGACCTGGCTGCCAGGCCACCCCACCTTCTTTCCGGTGGACAGAAGCAGCGCCTGGCCCTGGCAGGAGTCCTGGCTATGGAACCTCGCTATCTGGTCCTGGATGAAGCTACGGCCATGCTGGACCCGGTGGCCAGGGAGGAGATCCTGGAGCAGGTCCTAAGGCTGCGGCAGGAGCAAGGGATAGCCATTATCCTTATTACCCATTTAATGGAAGAGGCCGTCCGGGCCGACCGGATGCTGATTATGAAATCCGGCCGGATATTCTGGCAGGGTAGCCCCCGGGAGCTCTCCTACCAGGAACGCATCCTGGCTGCAGCCGGGCTCCGGTTACCTGCGGTGATTGCCCTGGCTAAATCTTTACGCCAGGGGGGAATTAAACTGGCGACAAATCCGGTGTGTGTGGAGGAGCTGGCCCGGGCTTTATGGAAATTAGCCTCCAGGGAATAGATTTTGCCTACCAGGTAGCTGGCCGACAGTTACCTGTTCTCTATAATATCAACTTGAAAATTTCGGCGGGGGATTTCCTCGCCTTTACCGGCGCCGGGGGATCGGGGAAGTCAACCCTGGCCCAGATTATAGCCGGTTTATTGGAACCGACGGCCGGCAAGGTCAGCCTGGATGGCCGGGTACTGCCGGGTCGTGGCAAGTTCCGGGGCCCGTCTCCCTGGTCCCGGATAGGGATGGCCTTCCAGATGCCGGAGCAACAGCTCTTTGCCGAGACAGTAATGGAGGATGTCTCCTTCGGGCCCAGGAATATGGGTCTCAGCCCTGACAGGGTCAAGGCCAGGGCATATAAGGCCCTGGAGGCCGTAGGTTTGGATCCGGAAACCATAGGTGACCGCTCACCTTTTACCCTAAGTGGCGGCCAGCGACGGCGGGTAGCCCTAGCCGGTATCCTGGCCATGGAACCGGAGGTTTTGATTCTGGACGAACCTACCGCCGGCCTGGACCCGGCCGGGCAGGAACTGGTCCTGGACCTGATCCGGGACTTCGCTCGCCTACGGGACAGGGCAGTAGTTGTAGTTTCCCATAATATGGCCGAGGTGGCCGCAATAGCCAATCAGGTCCTGGTCCTGCACCAGGGCCGGATAGCCCTGCGGGGAACACCGCGGGATATCTTCCGCCAGGAAGAAGCCCTGCGGGCCTATGGGCTGCTACCACCACCACTGACGCAATTAATGCACTCCCTTAAGCAAAGGGGAGCCCCGGTGCCGACGGATGTCCTGACCCTGGAAGAGGCGCAAGAAGCCATCCTGCACTGGCTAAAGGGGTGAGCAGGAAATTTAATGGTGTGGCAGCTGGTGGTTTTACAGGGATGCCATAGTCTGGGTTAAAGGAGGGATGGTGGTGGCCTTTGAATTGGGCCAATATGTACCAGGGAACAGCGCCATCCACCGCCTGGATCCACGGTCGAAGTTGCTGGGCCTGTTCCTTTACGGCCTGGCCCTTCTAGTGGCTCCCACCGGTGAATCGGCTTTCCTCGCAGGGGCCGTAGCCCTACCCGCGGTCCTGGCGGCCGGCTTATCACCATCCTTTATCTGGAAGCAGCTGCGGCCGCTGGCCTTCTTTCTGGCTCTTATTTTTTTCCTCCAGCTTGCCACTACGCCGGGGACGATCCTGGTGTATCTAGGGCCCGTGCCGGTAACCCGTGAGGGATTCAACCTGGGCCTCCTGGCCCTGGCCCGGGTATTTTTCCTGATTTTGGCTGCCGTTCTGCTTACGGCCACTACTGACCCCCTGGCTCTGGCCGACGGGTTGGAGCGCCTCCTGGCGCCGGGCCAGAGGATCGGCTTGCCGTCCCAGGAACTGGCCCTGATGCTGACCCTGGCTTTGCGTTTTGTCCCCACCCTCCTGGAAGAGGCCGAGAGGATTATGCGCGCTCAGATGGCCCGCGGGGCCTCCTTCCGGGGCCTGCAGGTAAAAAACCTTTTGCCCCTGGTCATCCCCCTCTTTGTCAGCGCCTTTCGCCGGGCGGAAGACCTGGCGGAAGCCATGGAAGCGCGGGCGTACCAGGGGGGCAAAGGCCGCACCAGGATGCGGGAGTTAAACTTCACAGCAACCGATTTTCTCTTTCTTCTGCTGGCTGGCGCCCTGGCAGCTGGAACGTTATTTTACCGGCTGAAGTCCGGCAACTAGCCGGCCGGGCCGGCGTTTTCCCCAGGCCCCTGGTATTTTCCCTTTCAGCACGCGGAGGATTACTGGCGATGCCCTGCCTGAAGATTACCCTGGCCTATGACGGCAGCAATTATGCCGGCTGGCAGGTCCAGCCGGAGGCCCACGGTCCTACTGTTCAAGGTGAGGTAGCCGCCGCTCTAAAACGGTTGACCGGGGAGGAAATAACTCCGGTAGCTGCCGGGCGAACCGACGCCGGGGTCCATGCCCGGGGGCAGGTAATCAGCTTTAGTACCCGGGCCCGGATACCCGTGGAACGCTGGCCCCTGGCCCTGAACAGCGTCTTGCCGGCAGACATTGCCGCCCTGGAGGCGGTGGAGGTAGCGCCGGATTTCCATGCTCGCTATTGCGCCAAACGAAAATGGTATCGTTATACCATCTATAACAATCGCGTTCCCGATGTTTTCTGCCGCCGTTATAGCTGGCACTTGCGGCAGCCCCTCGATGTAATAGCCATGGCCCGGGCGGCGGCTTACCTCCAGGGTTGCCACGATTTCCGCTCCTTTTGCGCCGCCGGTAGCCCGGTGCGCCACTTTGAGCGGCAGGTGCAGCAGGCCAGCGTCAGTCAGAACGGCCCCTTTATCTATTTTGACGTCATAGCCGATGGTTTCCTCTACCATATGGTCCGGATTATGGTCGGCACACTGGTGGAGATCGGCCGCCGTCGCCTGGTGCCGGAAGCTATCCCGGCCATCCTGGCGGCCCGTTCCCGGGAAAAGGCAGGACCGACGGCCCCGGCCCGTGGACTCTGCCTGGAGCGCGTGGAATACTAATTCCTTGACTTGCAAGGTGTTATTGCTTAAAATATGACTGTTGACAGGAACAGGAGGGAAAAAATGTCCACTTTTATGGCCAAACCCCATGAGGTTGAGCGTAAGTGGTATGTAATCGATGCGGCCGGGAAGACCCTGGGCCGTGTGGCCACCGAAGCTGCCCGCCTCCTCAGGGGTAAACATAAACCCATCTTTACCCCCCATGTGGATACCGGCGACTACGTGATTATCATCAACGCCGCGAAAGTCCGCCTTACAGGTAATAAACTTCAGAAGAAGCAGTATATCCGCCATACCGGTTACCCCGGCGGTTTAAGGGTTATGAACTACGCTACCCTGCTGCGGACCTTCCCCGAAAGGGCCGTTGAGAAGGCCGTGAAGGGAATGATTCCCCATAATAGCCTGGGCCGAAAAATGGTTAAAAAGTTGAAGGTCTACCGGGGCGATAGCCATCCCCATGCCGCCCAACAACCGCAGGTATGGGAAATTAAGGACTGACGGAAGGAGGCGACCGTTATGGCCCAAGTACAGTTTTACGGCACCGGGCGGCGGAAGAACGCTATCGCCAGGGTGCGCCTGGTTCCCGGGGAGGGGCGTATTATCGTTAATAACCGGCCTCTGAATGAATATTTCGGCCAGAAGATCCTTGAAATGCTGGTCCGCCAGCCCTTGGAGGTAACCGATATGGCCGGGCGTTTCGACGTCCTGGCGCGGGTGGAAGGCGGCGGTACCACCGGTCAGGCCGGCGCTATCCGGTTGGGCATTGCCCGGGCCCTTTTACAAGCTGACGGGGATTTACGGCCGGTATTAAAACGGAACGGTTTTCTCACCCGAGACCCGCGGATGAAAGAAAGAAGAAAATACGGCTTAAAGAAAGCGCGCAAGGCGCCACAATTCTCCAAGCGCTAAAGGGAGGCCTCGTATATGCACATCCAGACGGTTTTTACCCCGCGCCTGCAGGCCAGCGTTAAGACAGGCGGCTGTGGCAACTGCCACGTATCTTGTCAGTCGGCCTGTAAGACCTCCATTACCGTGAGCAACCAGCCCTGCGAACGTAAAGTCAGGAACTAACCTCCGGGCCCGACACCACCTGTCGGGCCTTTGTTGTATATGTGGAAAGGAAGAGAAAATTGACCGCAACCTTAAACCTGCAAATGGTCGACTGGCAGGGTGACCTGCACTGGTTCGACTTTGAAGACCTGACCCTACTCCTGGATGTCAACAGCGGTGCCGTACACCTCATTGACGCCGCGGCCCGGGATGTCCTGGAGGAGTTAAGGGACCGTCAGGAACAGGGCGTACTGACGGCGGAGGACTTGATCACCGTCCTGCCCCGGGCCGTCCGGACCTGGGGAACGGCTACCGTCCTGGAGGTATGCCGGGAACTGGCAGCCAGACAGGCCGCCGGTACCCTTTTTAGCGTCGATGAAGTCGGCAGGAATTACCGGCCGCCGCAGCCTTCCCTCCAGGCCCTCTGCCTGCATGTTGCCCACGATTGTAACATGCGCTGCCGTTACTGCTTTGCCGACGGAGGTCCCTTCGGTAGCGAGCGCGGTCTCATGAACCGGGATACCGGTTATGCGGCCCTCGATCTCCTCTTCCGGGAAGCAGGCAACCGCCCGCGGGTAGAGGTAGACTTTTTCGGTGGGGAACCCCTTTTGAACTTCGGTGTGGTCCGGGAACTGGTGGCTTACGGCCGGGAAAAGGCAGCCGCAGCCGGTAAGGGAATCAGCTTCACTCTGACAACCAATGGCCTGGCCTTAAGCCCGGAAATTGAAAACTACTTGATCACTGAGGGCGTGAGCGTCATCCTGAGCCTGGATGGTCGCCGGGAGGTCCATGATTTCAACCGGCCTGACGCCGCCGGCCGGGGCACTTATGAACGAGTTGTCCCCAGGGAGCAGCATTTTGTCGCTAGCCAGGGGCACCGGGACTACTGGGTCCGGGGAACCTACACTCGCCAGAATCTTGATTTTACCAGTGATATCCTGCATATGGTAGAGTTAGGGTTTCGTTACCTGTCCATGGAGCCGGTGGTAGCGGCCCCTGAGGCCGAATATGCTATTAAAGAGGAAGATTTACCCCGGCTGGCAGGGGAGTACCGGCGCCTGGCCCGGATTTACCTGGAGAGGGCGAGGGCAGGAAAAGGTTTTTCCTTTTTTCATTTCAATATCGATGCCGCTGCCGAGCCGTGCCTGACAAAAAGACTTACCGGTTGTGGTGCCGGTACCAGTTACCTGGCTGTAACCCCGGCAGGGGACCTCTATCCCTGTCACCAGCTCGTCGGGCGTAAGGATTACTGCCTGGGTAATGTCCGGGAGGGAATCCGGCGTCCCGAGCTGCGGGAAGCCTTCCGCCAGGCTTATGTCTATAACCAGCCGGCCTGCAGTCGTTGCTGGGCACGCTTTTATTGCAGTGGCGGCTGCCACGCGGCCAACCTGGCTGCTACCGGCGACCTGCGCCAGCCGGCACCAATCGCTTGCGCCATCCAAAAAATGCGCCTGGAAGCCGCCCTTTACGTTCAGGTAAAAATGGCGGGAAAATTTTGTTGAGGGGGCAGGATTCCTGGCAAGTGAGGTAGAATATTTTTATTTACGGGTTATTTTTTTGGAGACGAGGAGGAATGCCATGCCGCCGCCAGATAAGCTACCGCAGCTAGCGGCCAGCGTAGGGCGCTTCCTAAAAAAGCTGCCCTTACGGTGGGCAGGAATAAGGGATAATAAAGGAAAAAGAGTATTAGTAATAACTGGTATTTTAGCCGGCGGCCTGCTCTTAGCAGCCTGGCACCAGCTTACAACCCCGAATGCCCTGGCTGTTTTCATCAACGGCCAGCAGGTGGCAATAGTAGCCACCCGGGAACAGTTCAACCGGGCCTTACAGGAGATCCTAAAAGAACGAGGGGCTGGCAGTTACCAGGGTGTGCGCTATACCGATCAGGTAGATTTTAAAGCAGTCCGGGCCAATCCGCAGGAAGTTATAGCGGAGGAACAATTAAAAAGCCTCCTGGCCGAAAGATTGCACCTGGTGGCGGCGGCAACGGTCATTACCATTGACGGGCAGCCGCGGCTGGTTTTGAAAGACGATGCTACCGCTGACGCTGTTCTGGCCGCGTTTAAACAGGCCTTTGAACCACCGGCGGCTATAGGGCAGGTCCAGGAGGTCAAATTTTTGGAACAAGTGGCTTACGAGCACCGCCAGGCCAGTCCGGAAGAGATTTTAAGCCCGGAAGCGGCCCTTGCCAAGTTGAAGGGAACAGCAGCCAGCAGTAGCACCTATACTGTTAAAGAAGGGGATTCCCTCTGGTCCATTGCCAGGGAACATAACCTGCTGGTTGACGACATTAAAAGGGCCAACCCCGAGATCCAGGGAGAACGCCTGGATATCGGGCAGCAATTGAAACTGACAACAGTACAACCATTGCTTCAGGTGATGGTTGTTTATAATCAGGATATCAAGGAACCGGTACCCTTTGAAACCCGGGTAGAAAAAACGGCTGACCTTTTACGAGGCCAGGAAAAGATAATTCAGGAGGGCACAGAGGGCGAACAACTGGTTACTTACCAAGTAGTGACCAGAAATGGTGTGGTCGTAGACAAAAAGATACTTCGGCAGCAGGTCCTTACGGAACCGGTTGCCCGGGTGGTACAGCAGGGTACGGGGGTAACAGCCCTGGCTTCCCGGAGCGGCGGTTCCGGGCTCCTGGCCTGGCCCATCCGCGGGTATATCACTTCCCCCTATGGCTACCGGGGTAGCGAGTTTCACTCAGGCCTGGATATTGCGGGCAGTATCGGCGAACCGGTGGGAGCGGCTGCAGGCGGAGTAGTTGTTAGCACCGGTTACGACGGTGGCTACGGTCGGATGGTAGTAATCGACCATGGTGGCCTGGTTACCAGGTATGCCCATTTATCTGGTTACAATGTAAGGCCGGGCCAGCGGGTATCTCAAGGCCAGATCATCGGTTATGTAGGGGTTAGCGGCCGTACCACAGGCCCCCACCTGCACTTTGAGGTCCTGGTCGGAGGCAGCTTCCGCAACCCGGCCAGTTATCTGAGGTGAAAGTTGTCATAGCCCCCAAGATATCTATAACGCTTTGGCGGAAAACCATCAGTGAATAAGATAGCCATAATCATCCTTACGGACAAGCCGTAAGGATTTTTTCTCTTGCAATGACTAAAGTAGTGGCGTATACTAACTATAGTTTTAACGAAAGGAGGTTGCATGATGGATTTCAGCAAGGTGCATAATATAGCCATAGTCGGCTTATCTGATAAAGAAGACCGGCCCTCCTACCAGGTGGCCAGGTACCTCCAGGATCACGGCTTCAGGATCATCCCCGTGAACCCGGCTGTTGAGACCATCCTGGGGGAGAAAGCATACCCTGACCTGGAGGCCATCCCGGCAGATATACCCATAGATATTGTGGACGTCTTTCGCCGGGCCGAAGCCGTACCCCCGATTGTCGACGCGGCCATTAAGCGGGGTGTACCGGTAATCTGGCTCCAGGAGGGAGTTGTTCATGAGGAAGCCGCAGCCCGGGCCCGGGCCGCAGGACTGGAAGTCATTATGGACCGCTGTATCAAGAAGGAGCACCTGCGTTCCAGTAATCCTCTGTAACAACGGGAAGGACCATGTGCCCTTTGGTGGTGACTCGTTTCTAACAGTCCAGAAGGATGCGGGCTGGTATTAGCCTAAAACAAGGGATAACAAGCCAGCTCCTGACAGAGTTATTTTTAAGAAGGAGGCTGCCCCATGGTCTACGACTTAATGATTATCGGCGGCGGGCCGGCAGGGCTGACGGCAGCCTTGTACGGCGCCCGGGGGGGTTTGAATACCATTCTGCTGGAGATGGGCGCCCCCGGTGGGCAGGCCGGCCAGACCGACAGGATCGAGAATTACCCGGGCTTTCCCGATGGGATCACCGGTATTGACCTGGCCATGAAGTTTGCCGAACAGGCCCAGCGATTCGGCGCCAGGTTGGAAATGACCACCGTCAGGGAGGTTGACTTTTCCGGGGCCAATAAAAAGGTTATTACCAGCAACGGCGAATATGAGGCCCGGGCTGTGATTATCGCCAGCGGCGCCCATCCCCGTCCCCTGGGGGTGCCCGGGGAAGCCGAATTGCGCGGGCGCGGTGTTTCTTATTGCGCTACCTGCGACGGGGCCTTCTTCCGAGACAAGAAGGTGGCTGTAGTTGGCGGCGGTGACTCGGCGGTAGAAGAAGCCCTGTTTTTAACTCGCTTTGCCAGCCAGGTCACCATTATTCACCGCCGTGACGCTCTGCGCGCCACCAGGGTCATTCAGGATCGCGCCCGGGATAACCCGAAGATCTCCTTCCAATGGAATACGGTAGTCAACGCCATCCAGGGTAAGGATAAGGTTAGCAGCCTGCAGTTGAAGGATGTGCGTACCGGGGCCCTCCGGGAAGAGCCCTTTGACGGGGTGTTTATTTTCATCGGCCTGGAGCCCAACACTGACTTCCTCGGCGGGGCCTTAACCCTGGACCCCGACGGCTATATTGTTACCAGGGAAGACCTGGCCACATCCATTCCCGGTGTCTTTGCCGCCGGTGATGTTCGCGCTAAGAATTTTCGCCAGGTGAGCACGGCGGTAGGCGACGGTGCGGTAGCCGCCATGGCGGCGGAACGTTACCTGGCCAACCTTTAACCTTAAAACCGGCACCCGGTAGGGAACAGGGGAAAGGTTAAACTTGACGCTGACCAGTTGCAGGCGTATAATAAAAATATACCTATTAGGGGTATAGGGGGTGAAAAAGGTGGCAGAAGTAACCTTGCAGGTGGAGGGTATGTCCTGCAACCATTGCAAAATGAGTGTTGAAAGGGCCCTTAAGAATCTGGACGGCGTTACCGCCGCGACAGTTGACCTGGGGGCCCGGACGGCCCATGTTACTTATGATTCCAGCCGGGTCGATATCGAGGCCATGAAAAAGGCCATTAGCGATGCCGGCTATGAAGTAAAGTGAGGATATCCGGAGCGTAGCGCTCCGGATTTTTTATGCCACTCATTACCAGTGATACTGTCACCAAGCTGTAGTATAATCGAAACCGGGAGTTTTCCTGGGGAGGGGAGAACCATGTTCCAAGCCTGGTGGCAGGTTTTTCTTATTTTTTGCCTTATTTTTTTGGTTTTGACCGGAGGCCTCTTTTTTTCTCAGACAGAGTTGCCACGGACTGTGACTTATGGATTGATGCGCCAGTTAATAGCGGGGTATACCGCCTGGCAGACCAGGGGATGGGCGAGCCTCACCAGTACCCATTTTATCCTGCGTTACCAACCCGGAGACGCCGATGTAGCTCCCCTCGTTCTGGAGACCGCCGAAGCGGCTTATGAACCTGCTTCCCGGCTCCTGGGATACCGCCCGGGAGGGAAGCTCCTGATTCTCCTGTACCCAGACCGGGCCAGCCTGGCACGCCAGTTTGGCTGGCCTGCCAGCGAGGGTGCCATGGGTGTTTACTGGGGTGGGGTCGTCCGGGTGCTTTCACCTCATGATTGGGTTGAGAGCCAGGATCCGAGTGAGGTTGCCGCCATCTTTAAAACCGCCGGACCTGTGGCCCATGAATTTACCCACCTCCTGGTGGATATGAAGGCCCGGGGGAATTATCCGCGCTGGTTGACGGAGGGCGTTGCCCAGGAGGTGGAACGGCGGCTCACTGGCTTTACCATGCCTGGGTCAGACCGGGCGCAGGCCTGGTACCCCCTGAAGGATATGGACAGGGGCTTTGACAGCTTGCCCGACCAGTCTCTGGCTTATCGCCAGTCTTGGTTGATAGTAGATTTCCTGGTCCGGGAGCGAGGTATAACAACCCTCCGCCAGCTGCTGGCCAGTCTCGGGGAGGGAGACACCTTGGACCAGGCCTTTCGGCAAGTGCTGGGGTTAAGCCTGGACGATTTTGAAAGGAATTTTAAAAAGAGTGTTCCAGTGGAGCGGGCCAGGGTCTCTCTGCCGGCAGGTTAATCACTAAGTAATTCTGTGCCGCGAAAAGTACTTTTTTGCTATCCGTAGACCAATGTCCCAGAGCCATTCGTGTTATCGCTCAAGCCTTTGGCCTTGTAGTAAATAAAGGTATAGGTGGAGGTTGAAAGCAATAAATCCGATATTCAGGAGGTTTTCGGGGAATGGCCCGGGAAAAGGAGTTATAAAGAAGGTAGCGCCAGGCAATATTAAAACTGATAACCAGGAAATCATCCGGCGGGGCGGGGCCTTTTATGGCGGCTGTCGCTCCCCGAGGAAACAAGGGGGTTGCCTTCTTGAAGCGCTTTTTTCCCGGCGGTTTGAGGCGCTACCGGATACTCCTTCTGGTCTCATTAGTTTTTTTGAGTTCTATCCTGGGGGCGGGAGCCGCCCTCTATTTCGCACCGCGATTGATGTTCCGCCCCCTGCCACCAGCGTCCCCACCCCAAGGCTTGATTAACCAACCCGTAGGCTTGCCGGCCCAGTATACCGCCGATTCACCGGTAGTCACTATTGCCCGGCAGGTGGGCCCTTCCGTCGTGGGGGTTCAGGCCATGACCGGTACCAATTATACTGGCGACGGCGTGGTAAAGCAGGGTTCGGGAGTAATCTTTGATACCACTAACGGCTATATTGTTACCAATAACCACGTTATTGCTGGCGCCGGTCGGATAACAGTCAGCCTGGACCGGGAGCAAACCTATCCGGCGACCCTGGTAGGTGCCGATGAGCGTAGCGATCTGGCGGTATTAAAGGTCCAGGGGCCCAATCTCCCCCAGGCGCGCCTGGGGGATTCCAGCACCCTGCAGGTAGGGGAAACTGTAGTAGCCATTGGTAACCCCCTGGGACGGGAGTTTGCCCGGTCGGTAACCGTAGGGGTAATCAGCGCTTTGAACCGGGAGGTAACAGTTCCCGGGTCCCGGGGTGTGGAGATAACCCTCCGTGTCCTCCAGACCGATGCCCCAATTAACCCTGGCAACAGCGGCGGCGCCCTGGTTAACCTGCGAGGTGAGATTATCGGCATCAACAGCGTCAAGATTGCCGCCAGTGGTGTCGAGGGAATGGGTTTCGCCATTCCCATAAACGACGTCCGGCCCATTATTGACCAGATAATCACCCGCGGCTATGTCACCCACCCCTTCCTGGGAGTTTATAACCTCCAGGAGATTACCCCGGAGATGGCCCAGTGGTATAATATACCTGTAGGCGTCTATGTCGGGGGTGTCTTCAAGGATGGCCCGGCAGCCAAGGCCGGCCTGCAGGTAGGAGATGTCATCACCGCCGTAGAGAACCAGAAAGTCGCCACCTATGATGACATCCAGCGCCTGATCAATAAGAAATCCCCGGGGGATCAGGTGACGGTGACTATCCGGCGCCTCAAGTCGCCAAACCCGGTCAACTACACTATAACCCTGGGGGAATTACCTAAATAGGACGGGCGGCCTGATTGGGCAGGCCATCACAAAGCAGAGCCGCCTGGAGCGAAGCTATTTTTGGGGTACCATGCTCCCTTCGCCGGGGCGCCCATGGTGATGCCCTTTACCTGTAGACAATGGCATGGACCATGGATAGGTTCCCTCGACAGGGAGGCAAAAGCACCGGTAAAAAAACCCTCCGCCGGGCAAGCTGTGGGCCGGGTTTACCGGATGGAAACCATCGGAGGCCGGAACCCGTACCCCTGTACATAACACGGCCCTTCCCAAATTTTTGGCAAAATCCTATTGGCAAGGAACGGCGGGGGGACATACCCCGTCTATAAAGAAGAACCAATTATACCGGAGAAACCCCGGAGGTACCAATGTTACACCTTACCATCGTCGCCGTCGGCCGGGTGCGGGAGAAATACCTGGTCGCCGGGATTGAAGAATATCTGAAGCGTCTGCGGCCCTATGCCCGCGTGCGTATCCTGGAGGCTCCCGAGGAGAAGGTGCCCGATAAACCCTCACCCGCTGGGGTCGAGCAAATCTTGGCCAGCGAAGGCCGGGGTATAGGAAGGCTGATACCTCCCGGCAGTTTTACCGTAGCCCTGGACCGGGAGGGGGTAATGCTATCCTCGGAAGAACTGGCCGGCAGGCTGGCGGATCTGGCCCTGGCTGGAAAAAACGAAGTAGCCCTGATTATCGGCGGTACCCTGGGTCTGGCAACATTTATCCTTCAACAAGCTGATCTACGCCTCTCTTTTTCCCGCTTTACCTTCCCCCACCAGCTTATGCGCCTGATACTCCTGGAGCAATTGTACCGGGCCTTCAAAATCCAGCGGGGTGAAACTTACCACCGTTAAAACCGTACATGACGGTGATTTTTTTGGTCATAATACTTCCTGGATATGTTTACCAGGGAGGCCAGAATACTCTTGACGAGGCACTACCGTTACCTGCAGCGCTATACTGAAGTGGCTACCGTACTTCTCCGCCACGGCTGGCAGGCTTACTGCGAAACCCGCCCCCGCCGCGCTCCGGCCCGGTGCCCCCTGGTTACAGGTCGGGAGCCAGGCGATCCGGTTTACCGGCACCTGCGCCTGGCCTTTGAGGAACTGGGACCGGTTTTTATCAAGCTGGGCCAGCTCCTGAGTACCAGGCCCGACCTGATACCGACGGAGATGGCTGCGGAATTCAGCTACCTCCAGGACCGGGTACGGCCCCTGGCCCCGGACGTCATCCGGCAGCAGGTCTTCCGGGAACTGGGGACTGCTCCGGAAAAGGCCTTCAGTTACTTTGATTACCAGCCCCTCGCGGCGGCATCCATCGCCCAGGTCCATAAAGCCCGGTTACCTGGTGGCCAGGAGGTGGCCGTCAAGGTGCAGCGCCCCCAGCTCGATGGGGTGGTCGTTACCGACCTGGCCGTCCTGGAGAATCTCGGCCGGAGATTCAAGGGCACCGTCGTCGGCCGTATTTGTGCCTTGGAGGAGATCCTGGCCACCTTTCGCCGCCAGATTGAACGGGAACTCGATTTTACCGTGGAAGCCCTGGCCATGGAGAATTTTCGCCGCCTGTACCGTGAGTTTCCGCAGATAGTGGTCCCCAGGGTTTACTGGGATTATACGACCAGGGGCCTCCTGACCATGGATTACCTGGCCGGGAAAAGGCTCAGCGACTGGTACGGGAAGGGTACGGACTGTCAGCGGGCAGCCCTGCTTATCAAGGCGCTCCTGGCGCCTTTTTTCCAGGAAGGCATCTTCCACGGCGACCCCCATCCGGGAAACATTCTCTTTCTTCCCGGCGGTCGCCTGGGCTTAATTGATTTTGGCATCGTCGGTCGCCTGGATGAGGATTATCGTTACCAGGCTGCCAGGCTGATTCTAGGCCTCCAGGAACGCGATTTACAGGCCGTAATGGAAGTAACCCTGAAACTGGGTAAGCCCATGGCCGCAGTAGATTACCAGGCCCTCTATGAAGACACGGCAGAACTGGTTGACCGGGTGACCGGCATGGGCAAAGGGGATGTCAATCTGGCCGGTCTCCTGCTGGGAATGGTGGAACTGGCCCGCCGCCATAGCATCCGTATGCCCGGTACCTTCTTCGTCCTGGGGCGGACGATTATGGAAGGGGAGAGCCTGGCCCGCCGCCTGGATCCTTCCCTGGATCTGGTGCAGGTAAGCGGGCCCCTGGCTGCCAGTTACCTGCGCAGCCGCCTGCGTCCCAACCCCACGCCCGGGCGAACCTACCACCGGGCGGCCTCAACCCTGCAGGATTTGCTGGAACTGCCGCGGGATATCTCCCGCAGCCTGGATAAACTTGCCCGGGGGCAGTTAACTACCATTTTTGTCCACCGGGGCCTGGAAACCCTTTACCACAGACTGGATATGGTTTCCGCCCGGCTTTCTGCCGCTCTCATCGTGGCTGCCCTCATCGGCGCCGGGGCCCTAATCCTCCACGCGGGTGCCGGTCCTAAAACCGGTGGCCTTTCCCTCCTCGGTCTGGGAGTGCTGGGCGGCGCCCTTATCCTGGGTTGTCTCTGGGCTCTGCTCCTCAAGGTAGGACAGAAGGAATAGCCCCCATGTCCTTTTCCTGGAGGTTGAACAGGGGTACCACCCCCTTGCCTTTTGCCGTCAGTCACAATAGAATTATAGAGGTGATGCATTGGGGAGGCTGTAGTTATGGGTAAAGAGATTCTGGTTATCGGACACCAGCGACCGGACACAGATTCCATCGCCGCAGCCATCGGTTACGCTGCCCTGCGGAACAAAACGGATGGGGGCGGTTTTCAAGCGGCGCGTTGCGGCAAGCTAAACGGGGAGACGGAATTCGTGCTGTCATATTTTGATGTACCCGTACCTCCCCTGGTAAACGACGTTCGCGCCCGGGTGAAGGATGTCCTGGACGGGGGACTGCTCTTCATCCAGCCGGGGGCTACAGTGCGCCAGGCCGGGATTTTTATGCGCCAGCACGGCGTCAAGACCCTGGCGGTGGTCGATGAAAACCGGCATCTTCTGGGCCTGTTTACCGTCGGTGACCTGGCCCGGCTCCTCCTGGAGGCCTGGGATACCGGTAATGTGCCCATGGATGAACCCGTTTATAAGGTTATGCAGAGCGATAACCTGGTAATCTTTAACCAGGACGATTTAATTACCGAGGTCCGCCGCACCATGCTGGAAACTCGCTACCGCAACTACCCGGTAGTAGACGACAATCACTGTCTGGTCGGCCTGATTGCCCGTTATCACCTGCTGGCCATGCGAGGAAAAAGGGTAATCCTGGTCGATCACAATGAAAAAAGCCAGGCGGTACCCGGGATAGAAGAAGCCGAAACTGTGGAGATAATCGACCACCACCGGGTGGCTGATATTGAGACGGCCGAACCCATCATGGTGCGTAACGAGCCCGTCGGTAGTACGGCAACCATCATCGCCAGGATGTATAAAGAGCGGGGCCTGGATCCAGATGCAGCCATAGCCGGGGTTTTATGCGCTGCTATTCTCTCGGATACCCTGTTGTTTAAATCGCCGACAACTACCCAAGTTGATAAAGAACTGGCGGCCTGGCTTGCTGATATTGCCGGGTTAGACGTCGCCAATTTTGGCCGCGAAATGTTCCGGGCCGGGTCTTCCTTGAGGGGCCGCTCGGGCCGGGAAATAATTCTGGAGGACTTCAAGAGCTTCAATTTTGGCAGCAACCGGGTCGGCATCGGTCAGATTGAGATTATTGACCCCGACACCCTGCCCGTGGGCCGGGACGAACTCCAGGCCGAATTGGAAAAACTTCAGGCCGAGAAGCAGTACGACCTGGTCGTCCTTATGGTAACCGATTTAATGCGCAACGGTACGGAATTACTTTTTGCCGGGCCCCAGGGCCGGGCGGTAGAACTGGCCTTTAACGTCACCCCGGGGGAGAAAAGTGTCTTCCTGCCCGGGGTCATGTCCCGTAAAAAACAGGTCGTACCTCCCCTGCGGCGGTTGCTGCAGGGATAATGTGGTTTTAACCTTGCCCGGGAAACCGCCTTCCCGGGTAAAATTTTATTGTCATGTGTCTTGTCATCTATCTTGACTTGAGGTAAAATAAGTTTAAGGGAAGCGCTTCCAAATAATCCCTCATGGCACTCCGACCGCCTTCATCGGCAACGGGCTACCTGGTCCGGGCGAGGGAGGACAGGAGCGGCAGCGAGCAGGGAGATGGAGGATTAAGGCAGGGCGGGCGGTTACCGGCAGGCGTCGCTGCGCCTTTTAGTAGCCAGGGCGGGAGAGGCCGGGGAAAAGAGCGACTCAATGGGGACCGGGATGCCGGGTCGGGCCGCCTCGCAACTCGGACAAAGGGAAGAAGCGCAGCCGGCTCCCGAAGGGACCAGGCTCGCTTGCCAGGCAGGTCAAGCATTTCCTGGGGAGGGTAAGTGTGATGAGCATTGCCGAGCGTCTGGAACGGTTGCCCTTAAGCGCCTTTCACTACAAGATGTTATTTATCTGCGGCATCGGCTGGCTTTTTGACGCCATGGACGTGGGCCTGGTATCCTTTGTCCTGCCGGCGGTGGGTAAAGAATGGCACTTGACAGCCACCCAAATGGGCGCCCTGGGCAGCATCGGCCTCCTGGGCATGGGCCTGGGAGCCGTCTTCGGCGGCAGCCTGAGCGACCTCTGGGGGCGGAAGCGGGTTTTCAACTACACCCTGATCTTCTACGGCCTCGCCACTTTCCTGGCCGGTTTATCCACCAATTACGCCATGCTCATGGTCCTGCGCTTTCTGGTGGGCCTGGGTTTGGGCGCGGAAGTACCGGTGGCCTTCACCCTGGCCAGCGAGTTTTCGCCCGTCCAGTACCGGGGGAGGATGGCGGTGCTGCTGGAAAGCTTCTGGGCCTTCGGCTGGATTGCCGCGGCCCTTATCGGTTACCTGGCCGTACCCCACTGGGGCTGGCGTCTGGCCTTCTTTATCGGCGCCCTGCCGGCCCTCTACGCCGCCGTCCTGCGGCGGGCTTTACCAGAGTCCCCGCGCTATCTAGAGAAGATCGGCAAAGAAAGCGAAGCCCGGGCAATAGTGGAAAGCATAGAAAGAAGCTGCGGCGTCGACCCCGGCAAAGTGGCAACCAGCCCGGCGGCGGCAACAGCCGAAACGTCCGTCAAAGCAACCTTTGCCGACCTCTGGTCCTCACGGTATGCCCGGCGCACCCTCTGCCTGTGGATCCTGTGGTTCGGCATTAATTTTTCCTATTACGGCATTGTCACCTGGCTGCCCTCCCTGATGGTGGGGAAAGGTTTTGCCATTATCAAGAGCTTTGAGTACGTGCTGATCATGACCCTGGGACAGGTGCCGGGCTATTTCAGCGCCGCCTACCTGGTAGAGAAGATCGGCCGCAAAGCCACCCTGGTTTCTTATCTTATCTTAAGCGGCGTGGCGGCCTACATGTTCTCCTTAAGCACTACCACCAGCCAGATAATCTGGTGGGGCCTGGCGGTCTACTTCTTTAATCTGGGTGCGTGGGGCGTCCTGTACGCCTATACCCCGGAAATGTACCCGACGGCCATCCGGGCAACTGGTTCCGGCTGGGCCTCCTTCTGCGGCCGCATAGGCGCCATCCTGGCACCGGTGATTGTCGGCCAGATGATCGTGGTTATGGGCCAGGCAAAAGCCTACCCGTTGATCTTTGTCCTCTTCACCGCCGTTTTTGTGATCACCGCCCTGGGCATGCTGGCCCTGGGTATTGAAACAAAGGGCAAGACCCTGGAGGAACTGGCCGGGATACGCTAACCGGTTTGCAGGCCTATCCACCCTTGACGCCCGCCCGGTTGCATGCTAAACTAAAAACACCTAAAATTTACAGGTGAAATCCAGTGAAGGGGAAAAGTAGGCTTCGGCGGAATGCCCAGCGAGCCGGTGGCGGTGGGAGACCGGTCAGGAGGCTGGAGTTGAAGTTCTCCCCGGAGGAGCAGGCTGAAGGCCGGTAAGCAACCGGCTGGGTAGGCCGTGCCGGAGCTCCCGCCGTTATATGGGAGGGGGTATCGGAAGAGGTCATCGACGCTTTTCCCGTACCTTGTAACGAGCGGGCTGTTTTCTAAAGACAGCCAAGCAGGGTGGTACCACGGGTATAACTCCTCGTCCCTAGCGGGACGGGGAGTTTTATTTTTGTGGAGGAGGTTTGATCCATGATCATCGTCATGAAGCCGGGGGCCAGCCGGGAACAGATTAACGCCGTGAGTGAGCGCCTGGTAGAGCTGGGCTTTAAGACCCACCCCATCTACGGTCAGGAAAAGACCGTCATCGGCGCCATCGGCGACAAAAAAGCCCTGAGTTCCGAGGCCATCATCAACCTGCCCGGCGTCGAAAAGATCGTTCCCATAATGAAGCCCTACAAACTGGTGAGCCGCGAACTCAAGGACACGCCGACCATCGTCCGCATCGGCGGTGTCCCGGTAGGAGGGCGGGGCCTGGTGGTCATGGCCGGCCCCTGCGCCGTCGAGGGCGAAGAGCAACTCCTGGAAGCTGCCCGGGCCGTCAAAGCCGCCGGGGCCCAGGTCTTGCGCGGCGGGGCCTTTAAACCGCGTACCTCCCCCTATGCCTTCCAGGGTTTGGAGGAAAAGGGGCTTAAAATGCTAGCCCGGGTCCGGGAGGAGGTCGGCCTGCCCTTCATTACGGAAGCCGTGGATACCAGGGATGTCCCTCTGGTGGCGGAATACGCCGACGCCATCCAAATCGGCGCTCGTAACATGCAGAACTTTCGCCTCCTCCAGGAAGCCGGGGCCACGGGTAAACCCATCCTGTTGAAACGGGGCCTGGCGGCCACCATCGAGGAATGGCTCATGGCGGCCGAGTATATCCTCGATAGCGGTAATCCCAACGTCATCCTGTGCGAGCGGGGGATCCGCACCTTTGAAACCTCCACCCGCTTTACCTTGGACCTGGCGGCCATCGCCGTGGTCAAAGAAAACTCCCACCTGCCCGTAATCGTCGATCCCAGCCACGGCACGGGCAGCTGGCGCCTGGTCCTGCCTATGGCCAGGGCGGCCGTGGCCGCCGGCGCCGACGGCCTCATTATCGAAGTCCATCCCGACCCGGCCCGGGCCCTCTGCGACGGCCCCCAGTCTCTGCACCCTGAGACCTTTGACCGCCTGATGGGCGAACTTGCACCGGTGGCCCTGGCTGTCGGTCGCGGCCTGGCCCTTAATGGTCTTTTCCCGGAACAGGCCGGCACCCTGGCAGCAGGCAAGTAAACATTCTCGCTCCCCACGGGGGGCTTTCTTTTTTAAAACTAGTTTTGGGGTGATTGTAACCACAAAAGGCATAAATATCAATAAGAATTGTTAAATTATCGTTAAAAATAAAAAGGAAATCAGTCTTTTCCGGAGAATATACTTATAAGGACCCCAATACTTCCCGAAAGGATGTGCATGGTTTGAAGAAGGACGTACTGGTAAAGGTTAGGGGCACCCAGACCAACGATTTGGGAGAGCAAGATTCCATCGAGCTGATTACCGAAGGTCGCTTCTTCATCCGGGATCAACACTACTACATCCTTTATAATGAAACTTGTCTATCGGGAATGGAGGGTACCACTACATCCTTGAAGGTTGAGCCCCGGCGGGTAACCCTGAACCGGATGGGCACAGCTGAACAAAAAACAACCTTTGAAACAGGCATTTTGAACTACAGCTTCTACGTCACACCCTATGGAACCATGAGGATTAGCGTCCTGCCATCAAAGGTAGAAGTTGACTTGACAGAGCGGGGCGGAAGTATTAATCTAGAGTATGAATTGCAAGTCGGCCAGGAAAAAATCAGTAACAACCAGTTGGAAATAACCATCCAGCATCTGGAGAACCCTGTCTAGAAATCCCTGCCAATCCGGACATTTCCGGTGGCCTGGAAAGGCGGGGTATAAAAAGAGGCAGTGAAGCCGGGGAGAAAAAGGAGTACAGGTAGGTCGTGAATATAGTACAGGAAACCAAAAGGCGGCTCGCAGCGGCATTGACTGATGCCGCTGCCACGGCCAGGGCGGCCGGTGAAATTAGTTACGATGAGCTGCCTGATTTTGTCATTGAGACGCCGCGGGATAAAACTCATGGCGACTTTGCTGCTAACCTGGCTTTATTGCTGGCCAGGCAGGCGCGGCAGTCCCCTCGCAACGTAGCGGCAGCCATTGTGCGGCACCTGGAAAGGCCGCAACCCGGCGTGGCCAGAGTTGAAGTGGCCGGACCGGGCTTTATTAATTTTACCCTGGATAACCAATGGTTGTTACCGGTGTTGCCGGCCGTCCTGGCGGAAGACGACCACTATGGGTGGTCCAATATCGGCCAGGGAGCCAAGGTCCAGGTGGAGTTCGTCAGCGCCAACCCCACGGGGCTTTTGCATATGGGTAATGCCCGCGGTGCCGCCCTGGGGGATAGTATTGCCAACCTCCTCACGGCGGTAGGCTATGACGTTACCCGGGAATTCTATATCAACGACGCCGGCAACCAGATTGAGAATTTTGGCCTCTCCCTGGAGGCTCGCTACCTTCAGGCCCTGGGCCAGGAAGCCTCTATACCTGAGGACGGTTATCACGGCGAGGACCTGGTGGCTACCGTCGGCCGTTTTATCGCCAAGTACGGGGATAAGTACCTGGATACAGATCCGGCCCTCCGGAGGGAGATGCTGGTCCGCTTTGCCCTGGAAGAAAAGCTGGACGCCATCCGCCGGGCCCTGGAGGATTTCGGCGTAACCTATGACGTCTGGTTCAGCGAGCAGTCTCTTCACGACTCCGGCGCCGTTGCCCGGGCCATTGCCGACCTGGAAAAGGCCGGATATATTTATGAAAAGGACGGGGCACTGTGGTTTAAGGCCACCAGTTTTGGCGATGTTAAGGACGAGGTGGTGGTGCGCAAGAACGGCATCCCCACTTACTTTGCCGCCGATATCGCCTACCACCGCAATAAATTCGAACGCGGCTTCGAGCGGGTAATAAATATCTGGGGCGCCGACCATCACGGGCATGTAGCCCGCCTCAAAGGTGCTCTCCAGGCCCTGGGCTATGACCCCCGCCGCTTGGAAGTCGTCCTCATGCAATTGGTGCGCCTCTATCAGGGCGGCGAAATCCTGCGCATGTCCAAACGTACCGGCCAGTACGTCACCCTGGAAGAACTAATTGAAGAGGTGGGCCGGGACGCGGCACGCTACTTCTTTGTCATGTTGAAGAGCGACAGCCACCTGGAGTTCGACCTGGACCTGGCCCGGTCCCAGTCGGCAGACAACCCGGTGTATTACGTCCAGTACGCCCATGCCCGTATCTGCAGCATCCTGCGCCTGGCGAAGGATAGGGGCCTGGAAGTACCGCCGGCGCGGGAAGCCCGGCTGGAACTCTTACAGGACCCGGCTGAGCTGGAGTTGATCAAGCAGATTGCTGCCTGGCCGGACACCGTGGCCGGGGCGGCCCAGGCCCTGGAGCCCCACCGGTTGACGCGCTTTGCCCACGATCTGGCCAGCCTGTTTCACAGCTTTTATACCAGTTGCCGGGTCCTGGCCGATGACCCGGAGGTCCGCAAGGCCCGGCTGGTACTGGTGGAAGCGACCCGGATCACCCTGCGCAACGTCCTGCACCTCCTGGGAGTCACCGCCCCGGAGAGGATGTAGCATAAAGCCCAATCAGGGCCCGGAGGGAACCTTCCCTTCCGGGATGCCAGTGAAAGTAACACGGAGGATCACTATGCCTGCCAAATTTATTTTTGTTACCGGCGGTGTCACTTCTTCCCTGGGGAAGGGGATAACCGCCGCTTCTTTAGGTAGACTTCTAAAAAGCCGAGGCCTCAAAGTAGCCATCCAGAAGTTCGACCCCTATATCAATATCGACCCCGGCACCATGAGCCCGTACCAGCATGGCGAGGTCTTCGTCACCGATGACGGCGCCGAAACTGATCTGGACCTGGGCCATTACGAGCGCTTTATCGACATTAGCCTTACCAAGGCCAGCAACGTCACCGCCGGCAAGGTATACTGGTCCGTCATCACGAAAGAACGGCGCGGCGATTTCCTCGGCGGTACAGTCCAGGTCATACCCCACATCACCAATGAGATCAAGGCCCGCCTCCTCCGGGTGGCCGAGGAGAGCGACCCGGACGTTGTCATTACCGAGATTGGCGGTACTGTGGGGGATATCGAATCTCTGCCTTTCCTGGAAGCCATCCGCCAGATGAAGAGCGATATCGGCCGCGATCGTGTCCTCTATATCCATGTCACCCTGGTTCCCTACCTGCGGGCTGCCGGCGAAGCCAAAACCAAACCTACCCAGCACAGCGTCAAAGAGTTACGCAGCATTGGCATCCAGCCGGATATCATCGTCTGCCGGACTGAACGTCCCTTCTCCCGGGAAATGGAAGAAAAAATAGCTCTCTTTTGCGATATTGACCCCGATGCCGTCATCCAGGCCTGGGATGCCGATTCCATCTATGAGGTCCCCCTGATGATGCAAGAGGAAGGCCTGGACAGCATCGTCGTCGAGCGGCTGAAGTTAAACTGCGGTCCTGCTCAAATGGACGATTGGCGGGCCATGGTAGCAAAGTTAAAGAATATCACCAGGCACCTGGAGATCGCCCTGGTGGGCAAATACGTCACCCTGCCGGACGCCTATTTAAGCGTAGTAGAATCCCTGCGCCATGCCGGCATGTATCACAACGTCCAGGTGGATATTCGCTGGATTTATTCGGCTGACCTGGAGCGGGGGGGCCTTGAACAACTCCAGGATGTGGCCGGCATCCTGGTACCCGGGGGCTTTGGCGACCGGGGGGTTGAAGGGAAGATCATAGCCGCCCGGTATGCCCGGGAGCATGGTATACCCTTCCTGGGTATTTGCCTGGGGATGCAGCTGGCAGTGGTTGAGTTTGCCCGTCACGTCTGCGGACTGGAAGCGGCCAACAGCTCGGAATTCAACCCGGAAACGCCCCACCCAGTCATCGACCTTTTGCCGGAGCAAAAGGAGATTGAAGATAAGGGTGGTACCATGCGCCTGGGCCTCTATCCCTGCCGCTTACAGCCCGGTACCCGGGCCCACCAGGCCTATGGCGAAGAAATTATCTATGAACGCCATCGCCATCGCTATGAATTTAATAACAACTACCGGGCCGAACTGACGGCCAGGGGTATGGTTATCAGCGGCACCTCCCCGGACGACCGCCTGGTTGAGATTATTGAGCTGGCGGATCACCCGTGGTTTGTGGCCTGCCAGTTCCATCCGGAATTCAAATCCCGGCCTAACCGGCCGCATCCCCTTTTCCGGGACTTCATCGGCGCCGCCTGCCGGCGGGCCGGGGGGGGTGCAGGCTGATGGCCAGGGAGGCCAGACTTATCGGGCCCGAGGAAGAAAAGCGCTTCGATGCCTTTGTAGCCGGCCACCCCAAGGGGCACTTCCTGCAGTCCTATGGCTGGGGCGAGGTCAAGGCATCTACCGGGTGGCAACCCCTGCGCCTGGTCCTGGAGGAAGAAGGGCGGATTATTGCCGCCGCCAGCCTGTTGAAGCGGCGGCTACCCTATATCAATAAAGCAATCCTTTACGCCCCCCGGGGTCCGGTGGTGGACTTTCACGACCCGGACCTTTTTAGTGAAATCCTAGCGGCCATCAGCCGGGTGGCGCGGCAGGAAGGAGCCATCCTCTTAAAGATCGACCCCGATATCCCGGAGAGCGACCGGGCTGTTAAGGAATTACTGCAGGAAAAGGGTTTTCGCCTGGCTGCCAGAGGCACCGGCTTTGACGGCGTCCAGCCCCGGCATGTCTTCCGATTGGATATCACCCCGCCCCTGGAAGAACTCCTGGCCAATATGCACAGTAAGACCAGGTACAACATCCGCCTGGCCGAGAAGAAGGGGGTAGTCATTAAAGAAGACTGCACCCTGGAGGACCTACCGGTTTTCTATGAAATTTTAAAGGAAACCACCCTCCGGGATCACTTCCTCGTTCGCTCTTATAATTATTTTGAAACCATGTGGCGGGAAATGGTGGAACGGGGTTATGCCAAACTCTTCCTGGCCCTCTACCAGGGGGAAGCCATCGCCGGGACCCTGGCCTTTATTATGGGGGATAAAGCCTGGTATCTCTACGGTGCCTCCAGCAACCGCCACCGTAACGTCATGCCCAACTACCTGCTCCAGTGGACCATGATCCGCTGGGCCAAGGAACAGGGCTGTACCATGTACGATTTCCGGGGCGTGCCCGGGGATCTGGACGAAAACAACCCCCTCTACGGCCTCTATCGCTTTAAAAAGGGTTTTAACGGTGTCTTTACCGAGTTTGTCGGCGAGTACGATCTGGTTTATTCCCCCTTATTCTACTGGCTCTGGCAGACAGCCTTTCCCCTCTACTCCCATGGCTTTCGTCGCCTCCTCTTCTGGAGGAAAAAAGCCAGGGCAGCAGAGGAGTGATCCCGAATATTTTTTTAACAGGCAAGGCAAGGTGGTATCTTTTTTAGTATGGACCTGGCAAAGCTGACGGAACTGGCCGGACCCCGCTGGATCACCATTGAAGCGACAGCCCTGGCCCACAACCTCAAAGCCGTTAAAGCTTTACTCGCTCCCTCGACCCGCCTCCTGGCCGTTATCAAGGCCGACGCCTACGGCGCCGGCGCCGTAGAGGTGGCGCGCATCTTCCTGGACGCAGGGGCGGATTACCTGGGGGTAACCACCCTGGCCGAGGGGCTGGAGTTGCGCCGGGCCGGCATTGCAGCCCCCGTTCTCCTCATGAGTCCCCTCCTGCCGGAAGAGCTACCGGCAGCCATAGCTGCCGGGCTCACCCTAACTGTGAGCAGCCGTTCCGGCGCCGAGGCGATTGCTGCCGCGGCGGCAGCGACCGGGCACCGGGCCCGGGTACACCTGAAAGTAGAGACCGGGTTGCAGCGGACAGGCCTGGAAGCGGCAGCAGTAGCGCCCCTGGCGCGGGAGATCCTCACCTGGCCCGGCGTAGAACTGGAGGGCGTCTACAGCCATCTGGCCGAGGCCGCCCGGCCGGCGGCAGCCCGGCGGCAGATGGCCTGTTTTCAGCAGGTCCTCGCCGAACTGGAGGAGGAGCATATAGCTATCCCCTTGAGGCATATCTGCAACAGCACCGGTCTCCTTACCCACCCGGAGATGCATCTGGACATGGTCAGAACAGGCACCCTCCTCTACGGCCAGTTCCCCTACCAGGCCCCCCGCCGGGGACTGGCATTAAAAGACCCCTGGCAGTTTAAAGCCCGTATCCTCTTTATTCACGACGTAGCCGCCGGTACCCCGGTGGGTTACGGCGGTGACTACGTTGTGAAAAAAGCCACCCGCCTGGCCGTCATCCCGGTGGGTTATGCCGACGGTTTTGCCCTGACGGCCGTTGCCCGGCCGAAAAACCTGAACGACCTGGCCCGCTACCTGGTCAAGACATTCCTCGCCTACCTGGGTCGGGGCGGGGGCGAAGGGACCACCGTGATCATAGGCGGCCGGACGGCACCTGTGGTAGGCCGGGTGGGGATGCAACTCTCCATGGTCGATGTCGGCCACCTGCCTGAGGTAGAGGTGGGCCAAATAGTAACTCTGGATATACGCCGCCCGACAGCCAGCAGCCGTCTACCCCGGGTCTACTGCCGGGAGGGACACCCCTACCTGGTGCGGACTACCACCGGAGAACTCCTGCCGGTGGACGCACCGCACCTTTCCCCGGGAGTTAATAGTTAAATACAAAAATTTAATTGATTAAGCAGGAATCTGGCAACAATCACCGAATACTTTTATTAGCGAAGTGGTAGCGAAAAAGCGGAGCGGGTAAAGGGGGTATTCAGGCCACAGAAACCGGAGGTGAGCTGGTCTGACGGATAAAAAGGTAATGGTAATCGACGACCAGCCCGGTGTACGCCGTTTAATTGCCGAAGCCCTGAAACAGGCAGGTTTTAATGTTACGGTAGCAACCGATGGCCAGGAGGCACTGGGGGAAATAGCCCTGGAAGAACCCTCTCTGGTCATCCTGGACATGAAGATGCCGGGTATGAATGGCGTGGAGTTTCTCCAGGAGTTACGGCGGCGGTTTCTGGCGCTGCCTGTGATTGTAATTACAGCTTATAATGAGCTGGACCTGGTGGAGCAGGCCAGCAAACTGGGGGCCAGTTATTACTTACAAAAACCCTTTGACCTTGAGGACCTCTACCACCTGGTCCGGCAAGCATTACAACCGCGATATATCAGCCACCAGGCAGTAGGGTAACGTTATGGCTGTGAGGAGAATTGTTGAGGGCTGTGAGTTGCAGCCCTTTTTAAATTTGGTTTGGAGCAGGAATCCGGGTCATAACGGCGAATATGGAGGGGTGAGGAGGACAAAGTGATGCTTATCCCCACCACGACCGTTGTAGCCCTGCGCTGCCCATCCTGCGGGCGGCTGGAGTTCCACGGTCTCTCCCTTTTTAATTTCTCCGGTGATCACACATGGCAGATGGAATGTAGCTGCGGCATGGTTCTCATGACCATGGGTACCAGGAAAGGTAGAAACTTCTGGCTGCAGTATCACTGCGGCATGTGCGATAATATCCATGTCATCCATCAACACCGCCGGGAACTCTGGTCCCAGGAGCTTTTGACCCTTACCTGCAATGAAACCGACCTGGAGGTCGGGTTTATCGGGCCCCGGGACAAGGTACAACAGGCGGTCCAGCATCATGACCGTTCCCTGGCGGAAATGGCCGAGGACCTTGGCTTCGGCGGTTATTTCGAGGAACCCGATGCCATGTACCAGCTCCTGGCCCTCGTTTTTCAGCTCGCCGAGGGCGGGCACGTACGTTGCTGTTGTGGCAATGATAATATAGAAGTCGAGATTTTCCCCGGCCACCTGCAGCTGCGTTGCGATGCCTGCGGGGCTGAGAAGATCCTGCCGGCAAGTACCATAACCAACCTGGAAAAGCCGGAGGACCTGGAGGAAATAATCCTGCCCGGGCATCTGGCCGGCAGCGACGAGGCAGGTCCCGGCAAGGGCCGGCGCCGCCGCCAGAAATCCCCGGTATGATTCATCATAAACCCAGGGAAAATACAGGATAAAGGAGATGAAGCCATGCCGTTAGTTACCTTGGCCGAAGTTCTGCGGGAAGCCGATACCGGCGGCTACGCCGTAGGTGCCTTCAACTGCAACAACATGGAAATCGTCCAGGCCATTATCAACGCTGCTGTTACCGCGCAAGCCCCGGTCATCATCCAGGCCAGCCAGGGGGCCATCAAGTACGCGGGGCTGGAGTACATAACCTCCCTGGTACGGACGGCGGCCAGTCAAGCGCCAGTACCGGTGGTCCTCCACCTGGACCACGGCACGGACTTTGAGCAGGTCTTGCGTTGTCTGCGGGCCGGCTTTACCTCGGTGATGATCGACGGCTCCAAATACCCCCTGGAAGAAAACATCGCCCTCACCAGGAAGGTAGTAGAGATTGCCCACGCCATGGGTGCCTCGGTGGAGGGGGAGCTGGGACGCATCGGCGGTACCGAGGAACAAATCAAGGTCTCGGAGAGGGAAGCCACCATGACCGACCCGGAGGAGGCCCAGCGGTTCGCTCGGGAGACCGGGGTTGATGCCCTGGCTGTTGCCATCGGCACGGCCCACGGCCGCTACCACGGCACTCCCAGACTGGATTTTGAGCGCCTGGCGACCATCGACCGCCTGGTACCGACGCCTATAGTCCTCCACGGTTCTTCCGGGGTGCCTGATGACGATATCCGCCGCGCCGTCGAACTGGGCGTCCGTAAAATCAACATCGACACCGATATCCGCATCGCCTTTATCGAGGCCACCCGCACCGCCCTGGACGCCAATCCCGACGAGATCGACCCGCGGAAGGTCCTGGGACCGGCGAGGGATGCCGCCAGCAAGGTCATCAGCCATAAGATGCAGGTCTTCGGCTGCGCCGGCAGGGTAAAAAAATAGGCAGTTGCATATTTCTTCACCGGCGTGAAAACCTAATGGTGAACGCCAAAAGGAGGTGGGGGAATATGGCAGGAATCAAATGCGGCGTGGAGGAATGCCACTACTGGGACAACATGGCCTGCACCGCCGACTCCATCGAGGTCAGGTCCAGCGGGGACCGCAAGGTGACTACCTCTGACGGTACAGCATGCCATACCTTCCGTCCGAAAATGAAGTAACCCTCACGGATTATAAGAGAGCCCTGCGGCCCATCCGCCGTCGGGCTCTCTTCTTGCAATATAGCCCGGATACTTTTTCCACTATGAGCAGGATTTTGCCCCGCCCGTGGTGAATGTTTTAATAACCTGTTTCTGGAGGTGCCCTGTTGTGCGGATTTTTATTGATACGGCCAACGTCGAAGAGATTAAAGCAGCCAATGATCTGGGTATAATTGCAGGTGTAACCACTAATCCTTCCCTTATCGCCCGGGAAGGACGCAATTTCCGCGAAATAGTGGAAGAAATCGCAGCTATTGTGGATGGACCAATCAGCGCCGAAGTAGTGAGCACCACAGCCCCGGAGATGGTGGCCGAAGGGGTCGAACTGGCGGCCATCCATCCCAATATTGTCATCAAGATCCCCATGATCGCCGAGGGGCTAAAAGCGGTCAAGGAGTTGTCCGCCCGTGGCATTAAAACCAATGTGACCCTGGTGTTTTCCGCCAACCAGGCCCTGCTGGCGGCCCTGGCAGGAGCGACCTACGTCAGTCCCTTTGTCGGGCGCCTGGATGACATCAGCCATGACGGCCTGCAGGTTATTGCCGACATTGTTCCCATCTTTGCCCAGTACGGCTTTAAAACCCAGATAATCGCCGCCAGCATCCGCCATCCCCTCCACGTCCTGGAGGCAGCCCGCCTGGGCGCCGATATCGCCACCGTCCCCTTTAAGGTCCTCATGCAGATGCTCAAACATCCCCTGACAGACACCGGCCTGGCACGCTTCCTGGCAGACTGGGAAAAGGTAAAGAATAAGTAACCCCTTCTCCCCTGCCGCCGGCCGCGATTACGGAGGTTTAAGCTATTTGAATACGGCCGAACTAGAAAGCAAGACCATGGTAGAGCTCTACCGGATAGCCCGCGAGTTAAACTTGAGCGGCTATTCCCGGATGCGGAAAAAAGAGCTGGTATTTGAGATTGCCAAGGCCCTGGCCCAGAAAGAGCAGCAAGAACACCAGGAGGAGGCCAGGGAAGAACAACTCCAGGCCCAGGGCATCCTGGAGATACTCCCGGATGGTTACGGATTTTTACGGCCCTTCGGCTACCTGGCCAGCGGCGACGATATCTACATCTCCGCCTCTCAAATCCGTCGCTTCGACCTGCGGACCGGGGATAAGGTGGCCGGCCTGGTCCGGCCACCCAAGGACAATGAACGCTTTTTTGCCCTCCTGCGGGTGGAGAAGGTCAACGGGGAAAACCCGGAAACAGCAGCAGAACGCCTTCACTTTGATGCCCTGACCCCCATCTATCCCTCAGAGCGCTATACCCTGGAGACGGCCAACGGCGACCCATCGGCCCGGATTATCGACCTGATAGCCCCTATAGGCAAAGGCCAGCGGGCCCTCATTGTCTCCCCGCCCAAAGCCGGCAAGACGGTTCTGCTCAAGAAAATAGCCAACGCCATCAAGACCAACTACCCTGAAGTCGAATTGATGATCCTGCTAATCGACGAACGCCCGGAAGAGGTCACCGACATCGAGCGTTCGGTCCGGGGCGAGGTCATCAGTTCCACCTTTGACGAATTCCCTGAAAACCACGTCAAAGTAGCTGACATGGTCCTGGAACGGGCTAAACGCTTGGTGGAGCATAAAAAGGATGTCGTAGTTCTCCTGGACAGCATCACTCGCCTGGCCCGGGCCCACAACCTGGTTGTTCCCCCCAGCGGCCGCACCCTCTCCGGTGGCGTCGATCCCACGGCTCTTTATAAACCCAAGCGCTTCTTCGGTGCCGCCCGGAACATCGAAGAGGGTGGCAGCCTGACCATTGTGGCCACCGCCCTGATTGAGACCGGCAGCCGCATGGACGAGGTTATTTTCGAAGAATTTAAAGGCACCGGTAATATGGAACTCATCCTGGACCGGAGGTTGGCCGAGCGGCGGATTTTCCCGGCCATCGATGTTAAACGTTCCGGCACGCGGCGGGAGGAATTGCTCCTCAGCCGGGAGGAGCTGGAACTGGTCTGGAACTTCCGGCGGGTGAGCAGCGGAATGGGCCCGGTAGAGGTCACCGAGACCCTCATCGACGCCATGAAGAAAACCAAGAGTAACCAGGACCTCCTGCGCGCCCTCCCCGCCCTTTTCCCCCGGGAACATTAATAAAGACCTCCTGGAAGCAACTCTGCAAGAAATCCCGGCCACTCCGGGCTGCCCCTGTTGTGCAGCCCCGGCAGTGGGCGGGTATATTTTTGCTAAGGTATGGATAAAATAATGGCTAAATGGCAGTCGGGCCATTATTTAACAAAAAAGTCAACAGACAGGAGTGAAACCCATGCTGCCACAAAAGATGGCGGTAACCCTGGCCCTGGGGTTAACCGTGCTCATTACCGGTCCGGGCATCCTGCCGGCCCGGGCGGCCGTCATCGATGACTTACAGCAGGTAGCAGCTGTCATAGCTCCGGCGGAATACCAGGAACTGGCGAGCCGGGTCAATAGTTATACCCGTATTTACCGGGTGGAAGAAGGCGATACCCTGGCCAGCCTGGGCCGGCGTTTTCAGGCCGACCCGGAGCTCATAGCGGTCATGAATTACCTTGACTCCGGTGCCACCTTGACGCCGGGGCAGTTCCTGGTCCTGCCCCATGAGGAGGCTCAGACCTATACTGTAGCCAGCGGCGATACCCTCTGGAGTATCGCCCGGCGTTTTGGCGTAGACTTCGATCAATTGGCAGCCGCTAACGGCATAGTTGATACCCACAACCTTCGCGTAGGTACCGTCCTGACTGTACCCGGTTCGCCTGCCCCGAAGGCCGCCAGGCCGGTTACGGGCCTGGCTTCCCGGAGTCTGAAACCAGTCTCCATGATATGGCCCCTCATTGGAGCCCTTACCTCCGGTTTTGGCTGGCGCGGCGGGGAGTTTCACCACGGACTGGATATCGCCGGGAATATGGGCGATAAAATCCGGGCGGCCCTGGCGGGTACGGTAGTCTTATCCGGATGGGGCAACAGTGTCTATGGCCGCATGGTGAAGATCGACCACGGTAACGGCCTGGAGACAGTTTATGCCCATACCTCCCGCAACCTGGTGAAGGAAGGCGAGTATGTCCAGGCCGGCGAAGCCATCGCCGAAGTAGGAGCTACAGGCAATGCCAGCGGCCCCCACGTCCACTTTGAAGTCCGGGAAAAGGGTAAAGCCGTAAACCCCGAACGTTTCTTAGCCAGGTAAAAAGGCCGGCCCCCCGGCCTTTTTTTGATGACCGGGAGGAACCGGCCCCCGTAATCAAGAATAAAAAGAAGGCGCTCATGGCGACTGGCCGTTACCGGCGAGCATATGAAATTAACCGGGCTGGCCTCTGCCGGCAGGAGGTGAAAACAAAGACAGCCGGTGGAGGTTATTTTCGGAGAAGGACGGAGAAGGCTCTATGGACCTGTTTCAACGGGAAATCCGGGCCCGCGTTGTCGAGGCGGGACCGGATGCCATCCGGGTAGCAGTAAAACTCAACGACTCCTTTCACGAAATCGCCCTGACCCTGGAGGTACGGCCCAGCGACCGCACCATCACTGGAGCCAGGGCGGAGTTTATCTGTTTCCCCTATGACCGCTGTCGCGACACAATGGCCCGCCTGGATAACCTGGTAGGGGTGACCATCGCCCCCGGGGTATGGCGGACTGTAGCCAGGGAAGTAGGGGGAAAAGATGGTTGTACCCATCTCTATGAATTGACCATGGAAGCCCTGCGAGTTGCCATGCAGGGCTTTTACCGGTACGAATGGGAGAGATTGCCGCAGGAGGAACGGCTCCCCTTCTTGCGCCGGGCCCTGGCGGGCGAGTGCTATATCTACAGCCATCCCGAAGTCAAAGCCAGATTCTTGCTGGAGGAGTAATGTTTTTCTTTGCACCGTCCTTGCTTTCATGTTATACTATTATGAGTTTGATTTTCTCGCGGAGGTGAAGGGCCGTGAAACCCAATATCCATCCTGATTATGGCCCGGCCAGGATTATTTGCGCCTGTGGCAACGTAATTGAAACCCGTTCGACTAAAAAGGATATCCGGGTGGAGATATGTTCCCAGTGCCACCCCTTTTACACCGGCAGCCGGCAGAGGGTAGTCGAGCGTGGCGGTCGCATTGAGCGATTCCGGCAAAAGTATGGACGCTAGGGCAAAAAAGCGGAGCCGCGGGCTCTGCTTTTTCCTATGGGGCGGGGGACGGGAAGCCCAGTACGGCGGCCAGGCGGTTATAGAGGGCGTCATGATGCGGGGACCACGGAAAACTGCCGTGGCCATCCGTCGGCCCAGCGGCGAAGTCCTGGTAGAATCCGAACCCAACGCTTCCGTTACCGCCCGTTATCCCTTTTTGAAACTCCCCCTCCTAAGGGGGGTAGTGGCCTTATTTGAATCCTTAATCCTCGGTATCCGTTACCTGACCTTTTCGGCCAACCAGGCCATGGAGGAAGAAGAGGAGGAGTTGAGCACCAGGGACCTGGTCCTGACCGTAGCCTTCGCCCTGGCGGTGGCTGTCGGTTTCTTTGTTCTCCTCCCGGCGGGGGCAGCCCTGGTACTTCGCAATCATTTATCCATCTTCTGGCAGAACGTGGTCGAGGGGTTTTTGCGGATGCTCCTTTTTTTAGGCTACGTCGCTGCCATCGGCCGGGTAAAGGATATCCAGCGGGTTTTCCAGTATCACGGGGCCGAACACAAAGTTATTAACGCTCTGGAAGCGGGGGAAGAGTTGCGGGTAGAAACAGTACGCCCTTACCCGACCTTGCACCCCCGCTGCGGTACCAGCTTCCTGTTACTGGTTCTGGTTTTGACCATCGTTTTCTTTTCCCTGGTGGGCAGGGGCGGTGTCGCCTGGCGGCTGGCCTCCAGGCTGGTGCTCTTGCCGGTGGTGGCCGGCCTGGCCTATGAACTCCTCAAGTTTACCGGCCGCCATCTGGATGTCTTCTGGGTGCGGGTTATTGCGGCCCCGGGCCTGTGGTTACAGAAGTTAACCACCAGGGAGCCCGACGACGGTATGCTGGAGGTAGCCCTGGCCGCCCTGGCCGCCGCCCGGGACGACGGCGAAAAAAATGACCCCGGGGCCGGGGATACTGGGAGCCGCTGAGTAACTATCTGAGCAGTGTCCGGAGCGTAACTCCTGAGGGGCTCAGGGGCAAATTCACCGGCAGTGCCGGAAGTTATCATGTGGCAGGCAACTTTTTTCGCATTAGAATCGAGGTGATGTCCGATGCTGGAAAAACTGGAACAGATCGAAGCCAGATACGAAGAACTGGGCCGGCTGATGGGTGACCCGGAAGTAATAGCCGACCCCGAGCAATTACAGAAACACGCCCGGGCCCACGCAGCCCTGGAAGATATAGTCACCACCTTCCGCCGGTACCGCCAGGTCAGCAATGAGCTGGCAGAAGATAAAGCCATGCTGGAGGAAGAAAAAGACCGGGAATTCCAGGAACTCCTCAAGGCCGAGATTGAACGCCTGACCGGGGAGCAGGAACGCCTGGAACAGGAGTTGAAGATCCTCCTCCTGCCCAAAGACCCCAATGATGAAAAGGACATCATCATGGAGATCCGCGCCGGTGCCGGGGGCGAAGAGGCGGCCCTCTTTGCCGGCGATCTCTTCCGCATGTACCAGCGCTATGCCGAAAAGAAACGCTGGCGGACGGAGATTATCAGCTCCCACCCCACCGAACTGGGCGGTTTCAAGGAGATCATCTTCCAGGTCGAGGGGCAGGGGGTTTACAGCCGCCTGAAGTTTGAGAGCGGGGTACACCGGGTGCAGCGCATCCCGACCACGGAATCCGGCGGGCGCATTCACACGTCAACGGCTACCGTGGCCGTGTTGCCCGAGGCGGAAGAGGTAGACGTGGAGATCAAGCCCGAAGACCTGCGGGTGGACATCTTCTGTTCCAGCGGTCCCGGCGGCCAGTCGGTCAACACCACCTACTCCGCCGTCCGCATTACCCACCTGCCGACGGGCCTGGTGGTCTCCTGCCAGGACGAGAAGTCTCAGTTAAAGAATAAAGAAAAGGCCATGAGGGTGTTGCGCGCCCGGCTCCTGGATATGGCCCGGGCTGAGCGGGAAGGGGAGCTGGCTGAAGAGCGGCGCTCCCAGGTAGGCAGCGGCGACCGCAGCGAGCGGATACGCACCTATAACTTCCCCCAGAACCGGGTGACGGACCACCGTATCGGCCTGACCCTCCACCACCTGGACCAGGTCCTGGCAGGAGAACTGGACGAGATTATCGACGCCCTGGTCACCACCGACCAGGCAGAACGCCTGAAAAACATGGAGGCCTGAGATGACCCTGCGGCAAGCCCTGGGGGAGGCCGTCCGGCGCCTGGCGGCCGGGGGGGTTGAACGCCCGCGGCTGGAGGCGGAAGTCCTTCTCGGGTGGGCCTGTAGTTTAACCCGGCCCCGCCTCCTGGCCCGCCTGGAGGAGGAACTGGCACCGGCAGCCGCAGGACGGTTCTGGCAGGCAATTGACCGCCGGGCAGCCGGTTACCCCCTCCAGTACCTCACCGGACACCAGGAATTTATGTCCCTGGACTTTAAAGTCACTCCGGCGGTTTTAATCCCCCGCCAGGATACCGAAGTGGTGGTGGAGGCTGTCCTTGAGCGTCTGGACCCCTGCGAGAGCTATACCATCGCCGACTGCGGTACGGGCAGCGGGGCCATTGCCCTGAGCCTGGCCCATTACCTGCCCCGGGCCCGGGTTTACGCCACGGACATCAGCCCGGCGGCCCTGACGGTGGCCCAGGAAAACGCCAGGAAACTGGGGCTGGCGGCCAGGGTAACCCTTCTCCAGGGTGATTTTTTGGCGCCCCTGCGGGGTTTAAAGCTCGACGCCCTTGTGGCCAACCCCCCCTACATACCCACTGCCGCCCTGCCAGGGCTGCCCGCGGATGTCCGCTCTGAACCGCGCCTGGCCCTGGACGGCGGGCCCGACGGCCTGGATGCCTACCGGTTCCTCCTGCCGGGGGCGGCAGGACTTTTGCGGCCCGGCGGTCTCCTGGCCCTGGAAATCGGCTCCGACCAGGGACAGGCCGTAAAGGACCTGGCCCGGGCCGTGGGAGCCTATCGCAACGAACAGGTTTTACCAGATTATGCCGGCCGCGATCGTTGTTTCCTGGCTTATCGCCGGGAAGAATAAAGTCAGAGCGGGAAACATAGAGGTGAAATGGGTGTCTGTAGGTATGCGGACCAAATACTTAAAAATCAATCCCCTGGTACCGGAACTGCACAAGATCCGCCTGGCAGCCAAAATCCTGGCCCGGGGCGGGGTGGTGGCCTTCCCCACGGAGACCGTCTACGGCCTGGGAGCCAACGCCCTGGACGGGCGGGCGGTGCGCCGCATCTTCCGGGCCAAGGGGCGCCCGGCTGACAACCCCCTGATCGTTCATATAGCCAGTTTCCAGGATGTCCAGGACCTGGTGGCCTACCTGCCGCCCCGGGCTACCCTCCTCATGCAGCGCTTCTGGCCCGGTCCCCTCACCCTGATCATGCCGCGCAGCGACCTGATCCCTGACGAGGTTACCGCCGGCCTGGATACTGTAGGCCTCCGCATGCCTTCCCACCCGGTGGCCCAGGCCCTCATCCGGGCGACCCGCCTCCCCATCGCCGCTCCCAGCGCCAATACCTCGGGACGCCCCAGCCCCACCACCGGCCAGCACGTCCTGCGCGATTTGCGGGGTAAAATAGACGCTGTAATAGACGGCGGTCCGTCCACCGTGGGGGTAGAATCCACCGTCCTCGATCTGACCTCCCCGGTGCCAACTATCCTGCGGCCGGGTGGCATCACCTATGAAGAACTGCAGGCGGTGCTGGGGAAAGTAGCCATTGACCCGGCCGTCAAAGGCCAGCAGGTGGAACACCCTAAAGCACCGGGGATGAAATACAAGCACTACGCCCCGGCGGGGGAGGTCTTCCTGGTTACCGGCGATCTGGAGCGGGTGGTGGCCAGGGTACGGGCTCTGGTGGCGGCCTGGCAGCGCCGCGGCCGGCGGGTGGCCGTCCTGGCGACCAGCGAGACAGCGCCATTCTACCAGGACGAACCCCGGCCCGATTACCTGGAGGTCCTGGGCAGTCGCCGCCAGCCGGAAACCATCGCCGCCAACCTTTTTGGCGCTTTAAGAAACTGTGACCGTCACCATGCCGACATCATCCTGGCGGAAACCGTTAAGGAGGAAGGCATCGGCCTGGCCATCATGAACCGGTTGCGTAAATCGGCGGCCAACCGCATTATCCGGGCGTAAGGAGGAAAATACTTATATGGAGCCGTTGGGTCTTATCCTGGTAGCCGTCGCCCTGGGGACGGATGCCTTTTCCCTGGCTACCGGCCTGGCCCTGGGGGGTTCCGGGGCCGGCAGGCTTGGCTTTTTGCCGGTACCGTCGGCCTTTTTCACATCTTCATGCCCCTGGCGGGCCTGTACCTGGGGTTGCTCCTGGGCCGGCTCCTGGGTAAGGTGGCAGCCATCATCGGTGCCCTGGTCCTGGCAACCATGGGTACCCTGATGCTCTGGGAGGCCTATAACAACCGGCGGCAGGGCGGAAGCATGGTGGGGCAGGTGCTCCGGGTCATTCCGGGTCGGGGGGGCGTCCTCGGCGGGGTCATGGCCATCCTCTTCATGGCCGGCAGCGTCAGCCTGGATGCCTTAAGCGTTGGCTTTGGCCTGGGGGCCATTAGCGTTAACGTCCCCCTGACGGTTCTGACCATGGGCTTTATTGCCGCTACCATGACGGCCTTGGGGCTTCTGGCAGGCCGGCGCCTGGGTTCCTTCTTCGGAAACCGGGCCGAGCTTGCCGGTGGCCTGATCCTGGTGGCCATTGGCCTGAAGATGCTAGTGGGGGTCTAACCTGATGCCTGGGATTCTTTTTGTCTGCACTGGAAATACCTGCCGGAGCAGTATGGCGGCAGCCATAGCCGCAAAACTGGCTAAGGAGCGCGGCCTGGACGTAACCATCAGTTCAGCTGGCCTGGCAGCCAGGGAAGGAGACCCGGCCACACCGGAAGCCGTCCAGGCCCTGGCTGAGATGGGCCTGGACCTTAGCAGCCATCGCGCCCGGCAGTTGACGGCGGCCACAGTCAGGGACGCCGATCTTATCCTGACCATGACAGCGGAGCACAGGGAAAGGATACTCCGGGACTACCCTGAGGCCAGGGGTAAAACTTATACCCTCAAGGAATACGTGCAGGGTCCTGAAGACCCGGCCATGGCGCGGCGGCGCCTGAAACTGGCGGGGGAGATAGCTGCCAGGGAACAGGAGTTTGCCGCTGCTCACCGCCAGGAACTGGAGGAGCTATACCGGGAAGCCGGCGACGGAGCTTTGAGCCAGGAGAAGAAAACCAGGTGGCAGCAGCTGGAGGCAGAGCTGACGGCCAGCCTAAAACCCCTGCTGGAGGAATTGGCTCGCATCCAGGCAGGAGCCAGCCGGGATATAGCCGATCCCTTCGGCCAGCCCCTGGAGGTTTACCGGGCAACAGCCAGGGAACTGGAGCGGCTTATTAGACAGGCGCTGAGGAAATTTTCACAAGAGAAAAAATAAGTTTGACAGCAGAGCAGGATTCCGGTTAATTGTGGCGAACATTTAAGTATGGTTTAATATTATGGGGGAGAGATGAAGTGAAATTGCGCGTAGCTCTGGGTAGCGATCATGGCGGTTTTCACCTGAAGATGGCGATTAAAGACTACCTGAACCGGCAGGGGATTGCCAATCACGACTTCGGCACCTACAATGCCGAATCCGTCGATTATCCAGATTATGCCCATAAAGTAGCGGCTGCCGTCGCCAGCGGCGAGTATGATCGCGGCATCTTGTGCTGCGGCACGGGCATCGGCGTCTGTATCGCCGCCAATAAGGTACCGGGTATCCGGGCCGCCCTGTGCCATGATACCTTTTCTGCCCGGGCGGCGCGGGAGCATAATGACGCCAACATCCTGACCCTGGGGGAACGGGTTATCGGTCCCGGTTTGGCCCTGGAGATTGTTGATACCTGGTTAAAGGCCGAATTCAGCGGCGGCCGTCATGCCCGCCGGGTTCAGAAGATCAGCGCCATTGAAGACCAGTACCGGGGCCGGGAAGACCGGGTTGTTGTACCCTGTTGCCATGACGGGAAGTAGACAGGGGGGAAAAATTATGGCTGAATGGCAGGATGTGACGGCAACCGTTCAAGCTGCGGCGGAAGAATTGCTTAATGTAGCCGGCCTGCAACCGGGGCAGATCCTGGTAGTGGGCTGCAGCACCAGCGAGATAACGGGCCGGTCCATCGGCACCGCCTCCTCCCTGGAAATAGGACAGGCTGTAGTAGCAGGCCTCCTGGCAGCAACCAACCGGGCCCAGGTCTATCTGGCCGCCCAGTGTTGCGAGCACCTGAATCGGGCCCTGGTCATCGAGGCCGGTGCCGCCAGCCTTTATAACCTGCCCGTAGTTACGGTCGTACCGGCTCCAAAGGCCGGAGGATCCCTGGCTACGGCCGCCTATGCCTCCCTGCACCGGCCGGTAGTAGTGGCCTCCCTCCTGGCCCAGGCCCATGCCGGCCTGGATATCGGTTCCACCCTTATTGGCATGCACCTGCGGCCGGTGGCCGTGCCCGTCCGCCTGGCCATCAAGACCATCGGCGCAGCGCCGGTAACTGCAGCCCGGACGCGGCCCCCCTTAATCGGCGGCCAGCGGGCAGTATATAAGTAATTTTCGAAGGAGGCCTTTACCAAATGAACCTGGAAACAGTAGCCAAGGTTGATCCCGAAATAGTAGCCGCCGTCAGGGGCGAGCTTCAACGCCAGCGGACCCACCTGGAACTAATCGCCTCAGAGAACTTCGTCAGCCAGGCCGTCATGGAGGCCTATAGCTGCGTCCTGACCAATAAATACGCCGAAGGGTATCCCGGCAAACGCTATTATGGCGGTTGTGAATGGGCCGACGTAGTCGAAAACTTGGCCCGGGAAAGGGCCAAAGCCCTCTTCGGGGCCGAGCACGCCAATGTCCAGCCCCATTCCGGCAGCCAGGCCAACACCGCCGTCTACCTGGCCGTTCTGAACCCGGGCGATAAGGCCCTGGGCATGAACCTGGCCCACGGCGGCCATTTGACCCACGGTAGCCCGGTAAGCCTTTCCGGCAAATACTATAACTTCTGTTTCTACGGCGTCGATGCCAAAACCGGCCGTATTGACTATGACGCCGTAGCCCGCATCGCCCGTGAGGAGCGGCCCAGACTGATCGTCGCCGGGGCCAGCGCCTACCCGCGGGTAATCGACTTTGCCCGTTTCCGCGAGATTGCCGACGAGGTCGGCGCCCTGCTGATGGTGGATATGGCCCATATCGCCGGACTGGTGGCCGCCGGTATCCATCCCAACCCGGTACCCTACGCCCACTTCGTGACCACCACCACCCATAAGACCATGCGCGGTCCGCGGGGTGGGATTATCCTGACCACCAGGGAATACGCCCGGGATATCGATAAGGCCGTCTTCCCCGGTGTCCAGGGCGGTCCCCTGATGCACGTCATCGCCGCCAAGGCTGTGGCCTTAAAGGAGGCCATGCTGCCGGAGTTCAAACGTTACCAGGAGCAAATAGTTACCAATGCCCGTACCCTGGCCGACGCCCTCATGGGCTACGGATTTAACCTGGTTTCCGGCGGTACCGACAACCACCTAATGCTCGTCGACCTACGCAATAAGAATATAACCGGCCGGGAGGCCGAAGATATCCTGGCCTCGGTCCAGATTACCGTCAACAAGAACACCATCCCCTTCGACCCGCAGAAGCCCAGCGTAACCAGCGGCATCCGCCTGGGAACGGCCGCTCTGACCTCCCGGGGCATGGACGCCGACGCCATGGTCCAGGTGGCCCGGGCCATCGACCTGGCCCTCTCCTACGGTCCGGATGAGAAGAAACTGGAGGAAGCCAGGGGTATCGTCGCCGAACTCTGCCGGGCCTTCCCCCTCTACCAGGAGCTCGACTAAACAAAAAGCCCTCCCGGAAGGACAATTGCGGGAGGGCTTTTCAATAAAAAACACTGGCCGGAAACGATAATTTATGCTAAATTAAATCAGGAAACGCGCAAACGGGACAGGTCTCACCGACCGGGGCCGGTCTCAATCATGTATCGGGTCTACTCCGGGCGCCGTGGGATCGGAAGCCTGTACGCGAGGGATTAGTTTATGCGTAAAGAGTGGGACGAATACTTTCTGGACATTGCCTTCCAGGTAGCCAGCCGGAGTACCTGCAACCGGCTGGCTGTAGGTGCCGTGGTGGTAAAAGACAAGCGCATCAAAGGCACCGGCTATAATGGCGCCCCCCACGGCCTGCCCCACTGCCTGGAGGTCGGCTGCCTCATGGAGGGCGAGCACTGCCTGCGTACCATCCACGCCGAGATCAACGCCCTCCTGGAGTGCTCGCCGGAGGAACGGCAGGGGGCGACCATGTATGTCACCGACTACCCCTGCGAGAGGTGTGCCCTGGTCATCGTCCAGTCCGGCATCAAAAGACTCGTCTATGCCCGGCCCTATCATGTCAACCACGACTGGCTCCTGGAAGCAGGGATCGAAATCGTCCATCTGCCCCGGTAAAGGGTAGTTGTCCTGACTATAAAAAATAGTGCCAACCCTGGCTGAAGAATGTTCGCATCCCTCCTCCGTTGTTATGCTTTGTTATGGTATAATAAAGGGCAGTCCAAGGGGGAAGGAACTTTGGAGCAGAAGATCATCGCCCTGCCCAGATTGGACAACCTGACGCCCACCATGGAATCTACAGCCCTGAAGCTCATGGAAGAAGCCGGCGAGCTGGCCCAGGCCATCGGCAAGCTGCGGGGCCTGAGCGGCGAGCAGGTCCATGTAGATGCCGCAGCAGTCCGGACAGCCATCACCCGTGAACTTCTGGATGTAGCCCAGACGGCCGTTTCCCTGATGTTCGTCCTGGAGGAACAGTACGGCGTCGACATCCAGCAGGCCCTGGAGGAGCATATCGCCAAACTTCGGGCCAAGGGTTATATAAAATAAAAAGCTTAAGACCCAGCACTGGAGGTAACCCATGCCGCCTTATAAGATACTCACCGTCTTCGGCACCAGGCCCGAGGCTATTAAGATGGCCCCGGTGGTCAAAGAACTCAATCTCCACCCCGAGGAGTTTACCTGTCTGGTGGCAGTCACGGCCCAGCATCGAGAGATGCTCGACCAGGTCCTGCGCCTCTTCCATATCAAACCCGATTACGACCTGGATATTATGCGGCCACGCCAGACCCTGGAGGAGATTACCACCAGGGCCCTGACCGGCCTGGCCGGGGTTCTCAAAGAGGCCCGCCCGGACCTGGTCCTGGTCCACGGCGACACCACCACCACCTTTGTCGCCGCCCTGGCGGCCTTTTACCAGCAGATACCCGTCGGCCATGTCGAGGCGGGCCTAAGGACCGGCGACCGCTATGCCCCCTTTCCCGAGGAAATGAATCGCCGCCTGGCCGGGGTACTGACCGACATCCACTTCGCGCCCACAGCCAAGGCCCGGGACAATCTCCTCCGCGAAGGCATAGCTCCGGAGCATATCTATGTCACCGGTAACACGGTCATCGACGCCTTAAAAGCCACCATCCGGGAAGAATACCAGTTTGGAGACCACGGCCTGGCGGGGCTGGACTTACGGGAAAAGCGGGTCATCCTGGTGACGGCCCACCGGCGGGAGAACTGGGGCGAACCCCTTAAGGAGATCTTTACGGCTCTGCGGGATTTAATCCGGCGCCATCCCGACACAGCCCTGATTTTTCCCGTTCACTATAACCCGCGGGTCCGGCAACTGGCCCGGGAGGTCCTCGGCGGCCAGGAGCGGGTTTATTTAATCGAACCCCTTGATTACGAGCCCTTTGTCAACCTCATGAACCGAGCCTATCTGGTCCTGACGGATTCCGGCGGCCTGCAGGAAGAAGCCCCGGCCCTGGGCAAGCCCGTGCTGGTCCTGCGGGAGGTTACGGAACGGCCGGAAGCCGTAGCCGCCGGCACCGTCCGCCTGGTGGGCACCGCCTACCGTGACATCCTGGCGGCGGCGGAGGAACTCCTGACTGACAGGCAGGCTTACCTGCAAATGGCCCACGCCGTCAACCCTTATGGTGACGGCCAGGCCTCCCGGCGCATTCGCAGCGCCCTCCGCCATTACTTCGGAATGACTGTTGCCCGGCCCCAGGAATTTCAACCCTTGGGGGCAACCGGACAAAAATAAATTTTTCACAAGCAGGATTATCGACATCAAAGGAGAATAAATAAAGACAGGTAACAGGAAAAAGGTATAAAATTTTCCTCCGGGCAGCAACTTAACATCAATGGCTGCAAAAAAACGCAATTACTGGGATTATGCCAGGTATACCAATATGGCTTTTTCCTTCGGCATAACCCTGACGGCAGGGGTTCTCCTCGGTTTTTACGGGGGGAGCTGGTTGGACCGGCGCCTGGGCACTTCTCCCTGGCTGATGCTGGCCGGCGTCCTGCTGGGCATCGGTACTGGCTTCCACAGTATCTTTAGTGAACTGCGGGCCCTGGAGAAAGATTTAAAAAACAGGGAGACCGATGCTCAGGATAAAGGTAAGCCCCATTGAAAGATGGATGCTGGCATTGGCCGCCGTGGGCGTAATGTCCGGTGGGGTTGCGGGCTATTACCTTTTTGTTGCCGGCCTGGTGGTCGGCTTGATGGCTTCGCTCCTGTTACTGCGGTGGCAACTGGCGGCCGCGAGGAACGAAGACAACCTGCACCCCATCGACGCCCATAACCGGCTGATGTTTCGTTCGCTAATCAGAACCGGCGTGGCTTTAACCCTGTTGACCCTGGCCGTTCTAAAGGGCATCGAGTTACTCTTTGGTGTGCTGGCGGGCCTGTTCCTCCAGGTCGCCGCTTACATGGGCCAGGCAGCCCTGATTATCCTGAGAAAGGAGGGGAAGAAAGTTGGGACTTCGGGCTCTGGGCGAGATCATGACCCATGTCCGCCCGGTTGAAATCTTTCACCTGGGACCTATCCCCATCTATTCTACGGTGGTCAACACCTGGATTATTATGATCCTGCTGCTGGCCGGGATCTTCCTGGCGACCAGGAAACTCAGTTTTATCCCGCGGGGGGCCCAGCATGTCCTGGAGATGTTCCTGGAGTTCTTCTACGGGCTCCTGGAAGAAATCATAGGCAAAGAAGGGCGGCGTTATCTCCCTCTGGTTGCTACCCTCTTTATCTTTATTTTAAGCCTGAATCTATCATGGTTTATCCCGGGGATGAAACCGCCTACCATGGACCTCTCCACCACGGCGGCCTTTGCGGTGACGACCATTATCCTGGTCCAGATTTTCGGCATCCGCAAACTGGGGCTGCGGGGGTACATCTGCCATTTTTTCCAGCCGGCGCCATTTCTTTTTCCTTTAAACGTTATCGAAGAACTGGTCAAACCGGTATCCCTTTCCCTCCGTCTTTTCGGCAATTTGTTTGGCGAAGAGATGGTGGTTACCATTTTATTTCTGATGATACCCTTCCTGTTGCCGACCCCCATTATGCTTCTGGGGGTTCTGATGGGTACCATCCAGGCTTTTGTATTTACCCTGTTGACTATTACCTATATCGCCAACTTTGTCCACGGGCACTGAGTGGCTGTAAACGTTAGCATGGGTAAAAACAGGTTGTATAGCCCAAAGGGCTTTTTCTTAAACTGAGTTTTATATTTTCAAAGGAGGAGACATATGGCAACAATAGGTTTTATCGGTGTCGGCCTGGCTATAGGCCTGGCAGCTTTGGGTTCGGGCCTTGGCCAGGGTATTGCTTCCCGGGGAGCGCTGGAGGGTATGGCCCGCCAGCCGGAGGCCAGCGGTGACATCCGGACGACCCTGCTCCTGGCCCTGGCCTTTATGGAAGCCTTAACGCTCTTCTCTTTCGTTATTGCAATCCTCATGTGGACCAAACTCTAAGGTTCAGGTTGCGGGCGAATAGGACGGCGGCAGGCGGTCTTATTCGCCCCTGTCCTATGGGGAAGAGCGAAAGGAGGGTGAAGCTTTGCAGGCGATTTTCCAGGCCCTGAATTTTAATCCCTGGACCTTTTTATTTCAGACCTTAAATTTGCTTGTGGTTATGGGGTTACTGTATGTATTCCTGTATAAGCCCCTGGGCAAGGTCCTGGCCGACCGCGAGGCCAGGATTGAGGGCAACCTGAACGACGCGGCGGCAGCCAGGGAAAAGGCGGAAAACATCCTCGCCGAATACCGGCAACAGCTCCAGGGCGCCCGCCAGGAAGCCCAGGCCATCCTGGACAGGGCTACGAAGATGGCCGAAGAAACCCGGGCGGAGATTATTAACCGGGCCCGGGAAGAAGCCGAACGGACCCTGGCACAGGCCCGGAGGGAGATTGAGGGTGAGAAGAGCAAGGCCCTGGCAGCCATTCGCAGCGAAGCCGCCAGCTTGGCGATCCTGGCAGCCGGCAAGGTCCTGGAGCGTTCCCTGACTCCCGATGACCAGGAACGGCTGGCCCGGGAAGCCATTGCCGAGGTGGAGCGACTGCAATGAGTGAGCAGAACGTAGCCAGGCGCTATGCCCGCGCCCTTTTTAATATTGCCCGGGAGCAGGGTACAGCCGGCGAATTTGCCAACGGCCTGGAGGAGGTCAGCCGTACCCTGGCTGAAAACAGTGACTTCCGCCGGGTACTCTACCACCAGTTGATCCCCGTGCGGGAGAAACAGAAACTCATCGATACCATCTTTCCCGACATTAACCCGCTCTTAAAGAACTTCCTCCACCTGGTCCTGGCCAAGGGCCGGGAGCGGGCGCTGCCGGAGATGGCCGCCCAGTTCCGCCGCCTGGTGGACCAGGCCGAAAACATCCTGCCCGTGGAGGTCACCTCGGCCATTACCCTGCGGGAGGATATCCTGGCTGGCCTGAAGGAACGCCTGGCCGGAATTACCAGGAGGAATATCCGACTCTCCAGCCGGGTCAACCCGGAGTTAATCGGCGGGGTGGTCATCCGCCTGGGGGACCGCGTCCTGGATGTCAGCGTCAAGAAAAAGCTGGAACTCCTGGGTGAACACCTGAAACGGGCTTGAGAGAACGACAGAAAAATCGGACAGGGCGAAGGGGTGAAAGGTAGATTTGAGCATTCGACCCGACGAGATAACCAGTATTTTAAAGAACCAGATTGAACAATACCAGCTGGAAGTAGAAATGGCCGAGGTGGGAACCGTTACCCAGGTCGGTGACGGTATCGCCCGCATCTACGGCCTGGACCGGGCCATGGCCGGCGAGCTGCTGGAGTTCCCCGGCGATATCTATGGCATGGTCCTGAACCTGGAAGAAGATAACGTCGGCGCCGTTATCCTCGGTCCCTATACCCATATCAAAGAGGGCGACCAGGTCAAACGTACCGGGCGTATTGTCGAGGTGCCGGTGGGCGAAGCCCTCATCGGCCGGGTGGTCAACGCCATGGGCCAGCCCATAGACGGCAAGGGGCCTATCCAGACGGATAAATTCCGCCCGGTGGAATCCCCGGCGCCGGGCGTGGTCTACCGCCAGCCGGTCAATACTCCCTTACAAACGGGCCTCAAGGCCATTGACTCCATGGTCCCCATCGGCCGCGGTCAGCGGGAGCTGATTATCGGTGACCGCCAGACGGGGAAGACGGCCATTGCCGTGGACACCATCATCAACCAAAAGGGGCAGAACGTTATCTGCATCTATGTGGCCATCGGCCAGAAGGCTTCTACAGTGGCGGGCGTAGTCCAGCGTCTGGAAGAGGCCGGAGCTATGGAATATACCATCGTCGTTATGGCTACAGCCAGCGAACCGGCGCCCATGCTCTACATTGCCCCCTACGCCGGCTGCACCATGGGCGAATACTTTATGTATGAGCAGCACCGGGACGTTCTCTGCGTTTATGACGACCTTTCCAAGCACGCAGCAGCCTACCGGGAACTCTCCCTGCTTCTGCGGCGGCCGCCGGGCCGTGAGGCTTACCCCGGGGATGTCTTCTATCTCCACTCCCGGTTGCTGGAGCGGGCCGCCCGCCTGAACGACTCCCTGGGTGGCGGTTCCCTCACTGCCCTGCCGGTCATTGAGACCCAGGCTGGCGATGTCTCCGCTTACATTCCGACCAATGTTATCTCCATCACCGACGGCCAGATCTTCCTGGAGTCTGATCTCTTCTATGCCGGCCAGCGTCCGGCCATTAACGTCGGCCTCTCGGTATCCCGGGTGGGCGGCGCCGCCCAGATCAAGGCCATGAAACAGGTGGCCGGCCGCCTGCGCCTGGACCTGGCCCAGTACCGCGAGCTGGCGGCCTTCGCCCAGTTCGGTTCCGACCTGGATAAAGCCACCCAGGCGAGATTGGCCCGGGGCGAGCGCATGATGGAGATTTTGAAACAAGACCAGTACCAACCCATGCCCGTCGAAGAACAGGTGGTCGTCCTCTATGCTGCCGTCAATGGCTTCCTGGACGACCTGCCTGTAGCCCGGGTGCGCGCCTTTGAAAAGGACTTCCTGCGCTTCCTCCGCAACGAGAGGCCTGAGGTCCTGGCCGGCATCCGCGAAAAACGCCAGCTGGACGATAACCTCCAGGAACAACTGAAAAAGAGCATTGAAGACTTCAAAGGCAGCTTTACCGCTGCCGGAGAATCATAAGGTGGTGAGCCGGCATGGCCCACATGCGTGACCTGAAGCGCCGCATCCGCAGTGTCCAGAGTACCCAGCATATTACCAGGGCCATGAAGATGGTAGCTGCCGCCAAGCTGCGCAAGGCCCAGGCCCAGGTCACGGCAGCCCGGCCCTATGCCGCCAAGCTGGAGGAAGTCGTGGGACGCCTGATGGCGGCCGTGGATCCGGAAACCCAGCCCCTGGCCGCCACCCGGGAGGTAAAAAAAGCCGGCTATGTCCTGATAACCGCTGACCGGGGCCTGGCCGGGGGTTATAACGCCAACCTCATCCGGCTGACGGAGGAACGCCTGCGGGAGGAAGGCCGTCCCGCTGCCCTGGTAGCCGTGGGCCGCAAGGGCCGGGACTTTTTCCGCCGCCGGCCGGTGGAGATAGTCAAATCCTTCACCGACATAGGCGATAACCCGGAACTCATCCAGGCCCGGGAACTGGCCCGCCAGCTGGTGACCATGTACCTGGAGGGTACCCTGGACGAGGTTAACCTGATCTATACCCGTTTCTATTCGGCCATCCGCCAGGTACCCATGGTTGAGCGGTTGCTGCCCATCGCTACCCCCCGGGAAAAGAAGGATACCGGCGATTATATCTATGAACCCTCACCGGAGGCCGTCCTGCGGGTCCTCCTGCCCCGGTACTGCGAGATCAAGGTCTACCGGGCCCTCCTGGAGGCCAAGGCCAGCGAGCACGGCGCCCGGATGACGGCCATGGATAACGCCACCAAGAATGCTGCCGAGATGATTGACAAATTCACCCTATCCTTCAACCGCGCCCGCCAGGCGGCCATCACCAACGAGATCGTGGAGATCGTCGCCGGGGCAGATGCTTTGAAGTAAAGGAGGGGACAAGTTTGAACGAAGGACAGGTGGTCCAGGTTATTGGCCCGGTGGTTGACGTCGAATTCGCCAGCGACCGGCTGCCCGACCTGTATAACGCCATCACCATTAAAACCGATAAGATTAATATAACCATGGAGGCCATGCAGCACCTGGGCAACAACACCGTCCGCTGTGTGGCCCTCTCCTCGACCGACGGCCTGCAGCGAGGGATGAAGGCCGTTGACACCGGCCAGCCAATCACCGTACCGGTAGGCCGGGCTACCCTGGGACGGCTCTTTAACGTCCTGGGAGAACCCATTGACAACCAGGGACCGGTAGAAACCACCGAGAGGCTGCCCATTCACCGGCCGGCGCCCTCCTTTGAAGAGCAACAGCCTTCTACCGAGGTCCTGGAGACTGGCATCAAGGTGGTCGACCTCCTGGCGCCCTACGCCAAGGGCGGCAAGATCGGCCTCTTCGGCGGCGCCGGGGTCGGCAAGACGGTCCTCATCATGGAACTCATCCGCAACATCGCCTATGAACACGGCGGCTTTTCCGTCTTCAGCGGCGTGGGCGAGCGTACCCGCGAGGGTAACGACCTCTACCTGGAGATGAAGGAATCCGGGGTTCTCGAAAAGACGGCCCTGGTCTTTGGCCAGATGAACGAACCCCCGGGTGCCCGCCTGCGGGTGGGTCTTACAGGCCTGACTATGGCCGAGTACTTCCGGGACGCCGAGGGCCAGGACGTTCTCCTCTTCATCGACAATATCTTTCGCTTCGTGCAGGCCGGTTCCGAGGTTTCCGCCCTCCTGGGCCGGATGCCCTCGGCGGTGGGTTATCAGCCCACCCTGGCCACAGAGATGGGGGCCCTGCAGGAACGGATTACCTCCACGAAAAAGGGTTCCATCACCTCCGTGCAAGCTATCTATGTGCCGGCCGACGACCTGACCGACCCGGCCCCGGCGACGACCTTCGCCCATCTGGACGCCACCACGGTTCTGTCCCGGCAGATCGCTGAGCTGGGCATCTACCCGGCCGTCGACCTCCTGGACTCCACCTCCCGTATCCTGGACCCGCGCGTCCTGGGAGAAGAGCACTACCAGGTGGCCCGGGGCGTCCAGCAGGTACTGCAGCGTTATAAAGAACTTCAGGACATTATCGCCATCCTGGGAATGGATGAGCTGTCCGAAGAAGATAAACTCATAGTTGCCCGGGCACGCAAGATCCAGCGTTTCCTCTCCCAGCCCTTCCACGTAGCCGAGGCTTTTACCGGCCAGCCCGGGGTTTATGTGCCCCTGAAGGAAACCATTCGCGGTTTCAAAGAGATCCTGGAGGGCCGCCACGACAACCTCCCCGAGCAGGCCTTCTATATGGTCGGGACCATCGACGAAGCCGTCAAGAAGGGCCAGGAGTTGATGTAGATGGCCTCCCTCAACCTGGAGATCATAACTCCCGAGCGGGTGGTCCTGCAGGCGGAAGCCGCCAGCGTCATAGCTCCAGGTATCCAGGGCTACCTGGGTGTCCTACCGGAGCACGCCCCTTTGATCACTCCCCTCCAGGCCGGGGTCGTCACCTGCCGCCGGCGGGAGAGAGCGGAGGAACGTGTGGCTGTTTCCGGCGGTTTCCTGGAAGCCGGCCCGGACCGGGTAATTATCCTGGCCGATACAGCCGAACGGTTGGAAGAGATCGACGTCGAACGGGCCCGGCAGGCGCGGGAGCGGGCCGAGCGGCGCTTGCGGGAGCGCCCCCCGGGCCTGGACGTCGCCAGGGCCGAGGCCGCCCTGCGGCGAGCCGTAGCCCGCTTGAAGGCCGCCGGAGCTATTTAAGTAGTCTATTTTTCCAGTCCCCTGGCAAGAATAGGAATAACACTATTCCTGCAAGGGGGCTTTTCATTTGTTCCGGTCACGTTTTTATAGCAATAAAGTTACTTTTAAAACCCTCCTCCTGACCTTATTGCTCCTCAGTCTGGTGACGGGTCTGGCCGTCGGCCACAACTTCCTGCCGCGGGCGGCCCGGAAGCCCCTGACAGCTGCAGCGGTTTCCGCGGCTAAGAAGGACCCGCCGGTTCCGGCCGCCTCCGGAGATGATACAACCCCGCGCCTGTTATTTGCTGCTTTCAACGCCAGCGGCGCCCGCCTGGAAAGCATGCATCTGGAAGCCTGGGGACGTTTAAACACCAGCTTTAGCGACGCGGGAACAGTCGCTGGCCTGGCCCGGCAGGCAGCGGGCAGCCTGGGTCTTGATCCGGAGGCCGGTTTGCATCGCCAGGATACGGAGAAATTTCATGGCGCCTCCTGGGAAGGGGAACTGCAGCCGGGGGTAAAGCTCTACCTCTCCGTTCAGAGCCTGGCCGGGGCCGGCGACGACGGTGAGACCTACCTTTTAATCGAACTGGATGGTGAACCCCGGCACGGGGAAGGGGAGACGGTCGCCTGGCAGGAGAAGGTGCGGGCGGCCTTCCGGCCCTGGCAGGTTGACCCTCACCTGACCTATGGCCTCACTGGTGTAATTCCCGGCAAGCTTACCAGAACAGAGCGGGAGCAGCGGGCCGGGGCCGTCCTGGCGGCCCTGGAAGCTAAAAAAGTAGAAGGAGTCGAGGATGAGGAACTCCTGAGCATCAGCGCCTACTCGGCCCGCCTGCCCCGTTCCCTGGCTGTTGCCGGCGGCCTCGAAGTAAACGTCAATGTTGCCCTGCGCTTTCATGCTACCGATGGGAACACATATTTACACCTCGGCTCACCCCTTTTAGGTGGCGAGTACTAAAAAAACCATGTTATAATAAACCTTGACTATAGAGACGAAAAATTAAAAGGGGCTAGGGAAATTGGAGGCTATAGCTATTCAGGGCCGGGCGCGGTTGCGTGGCCGAGTGGCCATCAGCGGCTCCAAGAATGCCGTCCTGCCGATTATTGCGGCCTGCCTGCTGACTGGTGACGAGTGCTATCTGGAAGATATCCCCCGGCTGGCTGATGTTGATACCATGTGCGGAGTCATCGGTGAACTGGGCGCCAGGGTTTATCCTGAGGGGATAAATGGCCTGCGCATCAGTTCCGGCTTTTTAGAAAAGGTGGAACCCCCCTACGAATACGTCCGCCGCATGCGGGCCTCCTTTCTGGTCATGGGCCCCCTCTTGGCCCGTTTTGGGCGGGTAAAGGTTTCTCTGCCGGGAGGGTGCGCCATCGGTGCCCGACCCATTGACCTGCACCTGAAGGGTATGGCCGCCCTGGGGGCCAAGATTACTGTTAATAAAGGTAACGTTGAGGCCGAGGCTGGCAGCCGCCTGAAGGGAGCCCAGGTATACCTGGATTTCCCCAGTGTCGGAGCGACGGAGAATATCATGATGGCCGCCGCCCTGGCCGAGGGGACTACCACCATCGAAAACGCCGCCGGCGAACCGGAGATCGTTGACCTGGCCAACTTCATCAACGCCATGGGCGGCCGGGTCACAGGCGCCGGGACCAGGGTTATCAAAATCGAGGGGGTAAAGGAACTCCACGGCAGCCGTCATGCCGTTATCCCCGACCGGGTTGAAGCCGGCACCTTTATGATTGCCGCCGCCGCCACCGGCGGGGATGTTTTGGTGGAAAATGTAATCCCCACCCACCTGAAGGCGGTCATGGCCAAACTGGCCGAAACCGGCGCCCGGCTGGAAGAGGAAGAGGGCGGCATTCGGGTGCGGGCCGATCTACCCTTAAAGGCAGTTGACATCAAGACCATGCCCTATCCCGGCTTCCCGACGGACATGCAGGCCCAGTTCATGGCCCTCCTGACCACCGCCCGGGGGAGCAGCATGGTCACAGAGACCGTCTTTGAAAACCGCTTTATGCACGTCAACGAGCTGAAACGCATGGGGGCCGATATAGTCATAGAAGGCCATTGCGCCGTGATTAAAGGCAAGAGCAAGCTCATCGGGGCGCCCGTCAAGGCTACCGACCTGCGGGCCGGGGCGGCCCTGGTCATTGCCGGCCTCATGGCTGAGGGAGAAACAACCATCTCCTGCGTCCACCATATTGACCGCGGCTACGAAAACCTGGTCGGCAAGCTCCAGGCCCTGGGCGCTGAAGTTATCAGAACAGAAATTTAGAGAGCCTCTCATGGGTCAGCCTGTCAGTTTTCGTATTCTACCGCCTCGCCCGGGGCGGTCTTTTTTTGGCCAAGCCTTCATATATATATGGACATGACAGTTGGTGAAAACTACCGGCCAGCCGGGGGGGAGAAAGATGCGCAAGCTCATGGGGATTTTCATTATCCTGGTATTTGCCGCGGTCATAATTACGCCGGTTGTAATTATCGAAGGCATCCGCCTGTTTCAGCCGCCCGTCCAGGTCCAGACCGGCAAACAACTGGTAAGGGTCTACTTTCACCAGGCAGGTATCACTAAAATCATGCCCCTGGAGGAATATATAGCCGGGGTGGTCGCCGGGGAGATGCCGGCCAACTTCGAGCCTGAGGCCCTGAAGGCCCAGGCCATTGCCGCCCGCACCTACACCTTGAAAAAAATCGAAGAAGCAAAGATCAAGCCCGATGCCAGCCATCCCAACGCCGACATCTGTACCGACCCGGCCCACTGCCAGGCCTGGGCCGGGGATGATGTCCTGCGCCAGCGTTGGGGCCTGATAGGCTTCTGGCGTTACAAAAACAAAATCCAGTCCGCAGTCCAGGCCACCAGCGGTATGGTCCTGACCTACCAGGGACAGCTCATTGACCCCGTCTATCATGCCAACGGCGGTGGTCGGACCGAAAGCGCGGCTGCCGTCTGGGGCCGGGACGTACCCTACCTCCAGAGCGTGCCGTCACCCTGGGATAAAACGTCACCCCGTTATAGCGACAGCCGGACCTTCAGCCTCCGGTATCTGGATAGCAAACTGGGCGTCAACCTGGAGGCCGTACCGGCGGCAGCCCTGGCCGCGCCCGGGGGCACAGCTATCAGGGTCCTGGAGAAAACCCCCACCGGTCGAGTCAAAACCATCAAAATCGGCGGCAAAACCTTTGCCGCCACCGATTTACGAAAACTACTGGGATTATCCTCGACGGATTTCACCTGGGAGGTCCAGGGGGACCGGATAACCTTTCATACCATCGGCTACGGCCACGGCGTCGGCATGAGCCAGTACGGAGCCAACGGTATGGCCCGGGAGGGCAAAAACTTCGCCGAGATTCTGGCTTACTACTATCGCGGTACGAAGATTGAGAACAGATAGAGAGGGCGAAGACCCCCGACGGCGAACCCACGAAAATGTTGGCTAAAGGGAGGGACTTAAGGGTACAGGCGGAGGGCGACTTGGTTTGAGGCTACATCAACATTATCTTTACCAGAACCCTATTTTTGGAGGAGCGACCGCAGCCAATATATGTATTAAATGGTGAATTATGGGGCAGAATCCAGCTGAGGTGATAGAGCCAGATGCTGAAGATTTTGGCCTCATGGAAAAAACTGTTACCGGCAGGAACCCTGCCCGGGCGCGAGGGCCTGGCCCGGCTGCAAAGGGTCCTGCGCCGCCGCGGCCTGTACCTGGTACTGCTGGCCCTCTTGTTCAGCGGCAGCTACTACCTGGTAACCAATAAGGCCGTCTTTCACAATACCGGTGTCCGGGCCACTTTCCAAACGTCCGGGACAGCGACTCCCCAGGCTGAACCGCGGCCCAGAGAGCCCCTATCTGGTGCGACGACGGTACCCCCCGACTTGCAGGGGCAATCCGGGGCCCGGGTAGCCCCGGCCACGACACCAGAGACGGCCCCGGCCGGGAAAGACGCCGGCCAGCCCGCCCTGGCGGCGCCGGTAAACGGCCAGATCGCCGTCAGGTATGGTTTTGCCTATGCTCCGGCTTTTGGCGATTACCGCTTCCACGGCGGGGTAGACCTGGCAGCCCCTACCAACAGCCAGGTTAAAGCCGCCAGCGCCGGGGAGGTTAAACAGGTGGAGTACAGCGACGCCTGGCGTTACCGCCTGACTATCGACAACGGCAGTGGCTACCAGGTGGTCTACGCCAACCTGGCCAGTATCAAGGTCGCCAAAGGGGACAAAGTTCAGCCGGGCACCGTCCTTGGTGAGCTGGGTGAACCGGGAACGGCCGAGGCCGGCACCCAACCCCACCTGCACCTGGAACTGCTAAAAAACGGTAAGACCGTAGACCCTGTCCCCGCCATGCAGTAAGTTCTTTTTTCGGCAGCCTGTCAATAAAATTATAACGACTTGAAATTGGGAGGCTGCCCCCATGCAGGACTATATCCGGGAAAGGGTATTGCAGATAGCCGCCTACATCGTAGAGTACCGCTGTACTGTACGGCAGGCGGCTACTGCTTTTAGTGTCAGTAAGAGTACGGTGCACAAGGACGTGGCTGAACGCCTGCCGAAGATAAATATGGCCCTGGCCCGGGAGGTGCGGGCCGTCCTCAACACCAATAAGGCAGAGCGCCACCTGCGGGGCGGAGAGGCCACCAGGAAAAAATATAAAGAAGCGCAAGTTTCCTGAGAAACCGACAGGAATTTCTTCCTCTCCTGGAGAATAAATAACAGTATTGCCATGGAAGAGGAAGGGATCAGCTGCAAATGTTTGGCTTCGGTCAGGATATAGGTATTGATTTAGGGACGGCCAGCGTCCTGGTCTACCTCCAGGGTAAAGGGATTGTCCTCCGGGAACCTTCGGTGGTGGCCCTGGACCGGGACAGCGGCCAGATATTTGCCGTGGGGGAAGAAGCCCGGCGCATGCTGGGGAGGACGCCGGGAAATATTATCGCCCTGCGCCCTTTACGGGACGGGGTTATAGCCGACTACGACAGCACCGAAAAGATGCTACGCTACTTTATTGATAAAGCCTGCGGCCGCCAGGGCTTCCTCCGGCCAAGGGTCATGGTCTGCATACCCTCCGGGGTCACCGGGGTGGAGGAGCGGGCCGTGCGCCAGGCGGCCCTGCAGGCCGGGGCCAAGCAGGCCTTTGTCATTGAAGAGCCCCTGGCGGCGGCCCTGGGCGCCGGCCTGGATATCGCCGAGCCCAGCGGTTCCATGGTGGTGGACATCGGCGGCGGCACCACCGACATTGCCGTCCTTTCCCTGGGGGGCATCGTCTGTAGCAATTCTCTGCGGGTCGCCGGGGACAAAATGGATGAAGCCATCGTCCGCTATATCCGGCGCGAGCACAACCTGATGATCGGCGAGCGCAGCGCCGAAGAATTAAAAATGAAAATCGGCACGGTCCACCGCTCCGTCGGCGAAGGTGAGAGTATGGACATCCGCGGGCGCGACCTGGTGACCGGCCTGCCGAAGACGGTGAATATCACCTCCCTGGAGATCTTTACCGCCCTCCAGGAACCAGTCCAGCAGATTGTCGGGGCGGTGAAGGAGGTCCTGGAGCAGACGCCACCGGAGCTGGCCGCCGATCTGGTCAACAAGGGGATCGTCATGACCGGGGGCGGCAGCCTGATCCGTGGCATTGACGTCCTCCTGAGCGAGGAGACTGGCCTGCCGGTCTATATCGCCGACGACCCCATCTCCTGCGTCGCCCTGGGTACCGGCAAAGCCCTGACCATGCTGGGGGTGTTAAAGCAGAGCAATCCTTCGGAGGGACGGCGCCCGGTCCTGAAACGTTAAGTTCGATTAGAAGGGTACTTTCCCCTGTACGGGGAGGGTACCCTTTAATTTTTTAAAAAAACTTGACGCCATTTTAAATTAATAACATTGAACCCCTTGTCAGAAATATGGTAAGATGATTTCTGTTGACCGACCGTTCGGTCGATTTAATACGGGGGGAGTAGTAACCGTGAGGAAGAGGAGCTTTGCCGTTTTCACCCTGGCCTTTTTCCTCGCCGCCACGGCGGTAGGCGGCTGCGGTAAAAAGCCGGCCGATCAGGAGGCGGCAGCGGCAAAGGTGGCGGTGGAAGTGGCCAGAGTTACCCGGGGCAATATCGCCCAGCCCGCCCGGGTAACGGGGACGGTCCAGGCGGGGACAACGGTTAACGTCACCGCCGCCACGCCGGGCAAGCTGAAGTCCGTACTGGTACACGTCGGCGACAGGGTCAGCCGGGGCCAGATCATCGCCGAGCTGGAGGATGACGATGCCGCAGCCCGCCTGGCCCAGGCCCAGGCCGGCTTAGACCAGGCCCGCACCGCCCCGGCCCAGGCCGAGGCCGGGATCAAGCAGGCCGAAGCCAGGCTGAAGCAGGCCGAAGTCCAGGCTCAGCTAGATGAAGCCAATCTCCAGCGGACCCAGGCCCTTTTTGACTCGGGAGCCGCCTCCCAGCAGCAACTGGACGCCGCCCGGACGGCTGCCGCAGCCAGCAAGGAAAACCTGGAAATACTTCGCGGCGCCCTGGAGGCCGCCCGGGCCAGCCTGGCATCCTCCCAGGCCCAAATCGCCACGGCGGAGGCGGCCGTACGCCAGGCGCAAGTGGCCCTGGATAATTGTTACATAAAGGCTCCTGTTGACGGGGTAGTGGCCGCACGCCTCCTGGAACCCGGGGAGACGGCCCAGGGAGCGGTGGTCACCCTGGTAACCACCGGCGACCTCCAGGTGGAGATCAACGTAACCGAGGAGGACATCAATTACCTCCAGGTAGGAAAGAAGGTAAGCGTAGAAGTGCCGGCGGCGGGGAATAAAGCCCTGGAGGGCAGCGTCGCCAGCAGCAGCCCGGCTGCCGATAAGAGCACGCGCCTGTACAGCGTTAAGGTGGCTATTCCTGACGCCCCGGCGGAAGTAAAACCGGGTATGGCCGCCACGGTGGTCTTCCAGACCCGGGAGGTGCAGAATGCCCTTCTGGTGCCGAAAAATGCCGTGGTCAACCGCAGCGGCCAGAGCATCGTCTACACGGTCGTCGACGGCAAGGCCATGGGCCAGGTGGTTACCACCGGCATCGACGACGGCCGGAATATCGAGATCTTGAAGGGCCTGAACGAAGGAACGACCATTATCGTCAAGGGCCAGGACTTTGTCAATGAGAGCCAGCCGGTGCAAATAGTGAATGGGGGGCCGCAAGCATGAACTGGTCCCAGGCAGTCATCAAACGCCCGGTAGCTTTAACTATGGTGGTCCTGGTGGTCATCCTCATGGGTGTGGTGTCCCTGTCCCGCCTGAAGGTCGACCTTTTACCCGACATGAAGTTGCCCTACGCGGCCGTGATTACCTCCTATAGCGGGGCCGGCCCCGAGGAAATCGAAAAGACGGTGACCAGGCCCCTGGAGGACGCCCTGGGTACCGTCCAGGGGATTAAGAATATCCGTTCCATGAGCATGTCCGGGAGCTCCGTTATCATCCTGGAGTTTAACTGGGGCCAGGACATGGACTTTGCCACCCTGAACATGCGCGAAAAGATTGACCAGATCGAGAGCAGGCTCCCTGACGGGGTGGATAAGCCCATGGTCATGAAAATGGACCCCAATATGTTTCCGGTCATGACCCTGGCCCTGCATGGCGACCTGGACCAGCAGCGGCTGAAAGATATAGCTGAAAACACCGTCAAGAACCGCCTGGAACGCCTGGACGGGGTGGCGGCGGTCAACGTCACCGGCGGCCTGGAGCGGGAGATCCAGGTCCTGGTGGACCCGGCTCGCCTGCAGACATTCGGTCTCTCCATCAGCCAGGTGGTCCAGGCCCTGCAGACTGAGAATATAACCTCCTCCGGCGGCCAGGTGACCGACGCCGGCAAGAAAGTCCTGGTGCGGGTTAACGGGGAGTTTAACAACCTGGACCAGATCCGCCAGGTGGGCCTGACCACCCCCGGGGGGGCGGTGGTGCGCCTGGGCGACGTGGCGACGGTCAAGGATACGACGGCCGAACAGAAGCAGTTTGCTCTTTTCGACGGTAAACCGGCCATCGGCCTGTCCATCCAGAAACAAACCAACGGCAATACCGTCCAGATATCCCATGCCGTCAAAAAAGCCCTCCAGGAGCTGCAGCAGGAACTGCCGCCCGGGGTGACCATTGAAGCGGTCAACGACCAGTCAAAGTATATCGAGTCGGCCATTAACACCGTCTATCGGGACATGATCCTGGGCGGCCTGCTGGCCATGTTGATTATTTTTCTCTTTTTGCGCAGCTTTCGCAGCACCATTATCATCGGTTTGACCATCCCCATCTCGGTGATTACCACCTTTGTCCTGCTCTATTTCAACCACATGACCCTGAACATGATGACCCTGGGGGGCCTCTCCCTGGGGATAGGCCGGATGGTCGACGATGCCATCGTCGTTTTTGATAACATCTACCGCCACCGCCAGGGAGGGCAGGACGCCATGACGGCGGCGGCCGGCGGCGCCCAGGAAGTGACCATGGCGGTGGTGGCTTCCACCCTGACGACGGTGGGTGTCTTTTTACCTATTGCCTTTGTCGAAGGCCTGGCGGCCCAGATCTTCGGACCCCTGGCCCTGACGGTGACCTGCTCCCTTCTAGCCTCCCTGGCGGTTTCCCTGTCGGTTACCCCCGCCCTGGCTTCCCGGATCCTTAAGGGCAACCTGCCGCCGGAGGCCACGGCGGCCCGGGGCTTCCGGCAGCACCTGGTCACCGGGTACTGGATGACCCGGTTGAGCGATTCCTACCGCCGCTTCCTGGCCTGGGCTTTAAACCACCGCAAACTGGTGGTGGCTGCCGTTCTCCTCGTCTTTGTGGGCAGCCTGGCCCTGGCACCGGCCGTGGGCTTTGAATTTATGCCCCAGACGGACGAGGGAAGCATCAGCATGACCATCGAATTGCCCCGGGGAACGGAGCTGGCAACCACAGCGGCCATGACCGACCGGGTAGTGCATTTGATCCAGCAGCAGCCGGAAATCCAGAGCATCTACCAGGAAATCGGTAGTGGCGGCGGGCAGAGTTCCTTTCTGGGTGGCGAAACCCCGGAAATGGCCAGTATCAATTTGACCCTGGTGCCCTTAAAGCAGCGGCAGCGGAGCGCCGCGGAGGTGGCCGCGGCCATCCGCCGGTCGGTGGCCGGCATTGCCGGGGCGAGGATTACCGTAACACCAACCTCGTCTTTTATGGGCAGTACGGGGCAGGCTCCTGTCCAGGTGGATATTCACGGTGACGATTTGAAGGTCCTGCAGGATCTGGCGGAAAAGGTCCAGGAAGCAGTGGCCCGGGTGCCGGGCACGGTGGCCGTGGACAGCAGCATCACCCGGGGGCGGCCCCAGGTAGAAATCCTGGTCGACCGGGACAGGGCCGCCCTGTACAACCTGGGCGCGGCCCAGATAGCCGCCACCGTTTCTACAGCCGTAGGGGGCCAGGTGGCCAGCCGTTACCGGGTCGGCGGCGATGAGTATGACATCCGCGTCCAGCTGCCGGCGGACCGGCGCCAGGATTTAAACAGCCTGGCCAATTTGATGGTACCTTCCCCCAGGGGGACCCAGGTGCCCCTGAAAGAAATCGCCACCCTGCAGATGGATACCACCCCCAGCACCATCAACCGTTACAACCAGGACCGGGTGGCCAGCATCACCGCCAACCTGGGCGACCGCCCTTTAGGAGCGGTTATGCAGGACATCCGCCGGGAGGTTGCCAGGATCAACCTCCCGCCTGGCTACAGCATCGAGTATACCGGCCAGAACCAAATGATGATGGAAACCTTCGGTCAACTGGGACTGGCTTTGATCCTCGCCATTGCCCTGGTATACATGATCATGGCGGCCCAGTTTGAATCCCTGCTCCATCCCTTTGTCATCATGTTCGCCATCCCGGTGGCCATCACCGGGGTTATCCTGGCCCTCCTGGCCACCGGTCGTACCTTTGACGTGGTGGTCTTCATGGGAATCATCATGCTGGTAGGTATTGTCCTCTCCAACGCCATTGTCCTGGTGGACTATATCAACATCCTGCGCCGGCGGGGCACACCGCGCCGTGAGGCTATCCTGATCGCCGGCGGTAACCGCCTGCGGCCGATTTTAATGACCGCCCTGGTAACCATCCTGGCAATGCTGCCCCTGGCCATGGGTATAGGTGAAGGGGCGGAGATGAACGCCGGCCTGGGCACCGCCGTCATCGGCGGCCTCACGGTGTCCACCATCCTGACCCTGGTCCTGGTGCCGGTTCTCTATACACTCTTTGAAGACCTTGGCCAGCGCCTGGGTCGCTTCCTGCGCCTGCCCGGGTACCGGCAGAAGCTGGACGCTTCCGGCGCCGGTACGGGAACCACAGCAGGTTAGGGCAGGCACCTATGTTGCTAGCGCGGCAACAGTATTTGTTTTTTAGCGAGGTATCAGGCTGCTTTACCGCTCGGACCAAGTCGGCAGGAGGAGCCCTTCAGGCGCCCGGACGTAACCGGCGCCTGAAGGGAGCCGGCCAGCCGGCCCGGCCGGCATGAGAGAGGGGGAGAGGGAGGATGAGCCGCGAAGCCGGGGATAAACGCCGGCAGATCCTGGCGGCGGCCGTGTCGGTTTTTGCCGACCGGGGCTTCCACCAGGCCAGGATCGCCGATATTGCCGCTGCCGCCGGGGTAGGGAAGGGGACCATCTATGAGTATTTCTCCAGCAAAAAGGAACTCTTCCAGCAATTGCTAGTTCATATCTTCCACACTTACCTGGAGCACCTGCGCCGGGTATGCCGGGAAGAAGCAAGCCTGGAAGGCTTCCTGCGGCGGCTGATCGGCGAAAGCCTGGAACACTTCCAGGCTCACCGGGAAATTACCAGAATTCTTTTGAGCGAACACCCGCCGGTGGATGCCGCCACCCAGCAGATATTCTTCAGGATGGAGCATGAAAAACTGCAACACCTGCAAAATCACCTGCAAGCGGCCCTTGAGCGGGGGGAAATGCGCCCGGTGCCGGCGGACCTGGCGGCTATTATGATCACTGGTTTCATAACCGCCCTGGGGTACCAGTTATTCTTCTATAGGAATCAGGAAATGAACCTGGCGGCTTTGTCAACGGGGGTTACAGATCTCATCTTACGGGGTATCCGGGATAGCGGCGGGTGACCGGCCGTCGCGATATATCAGGGTAACCGCTCCGATCCGGCAGCCATGGCCGACGTTTCTTTACTACCTGGACCAGGTCGACTGATCCCGACCAAACTGATCTCAACCAAAATAAAGAGGCGCGGGAATAAATTCCCACGCCTTTTTCTCCTCCTAGACCACATTTCGCTTGGGAAGCCTGGTCCGGGGCTTGCTCTTTACCTTGCCCAGTTCAAGCTGCTCGTCGATATCCATGAGCCTGACGAGCAGGTGGGGCCGGTCCCTCTCCGGGGCGTAAGCCCACTGTTCCAGAAGCGCCTGGCGTTCGCGGAGGAGATTGCGCTGGATGTCCTTCATCATTTTTTTGTTTGCCTCCTTTCTGTATTTATAAGTAACGGGGGAAGAACAGGAAAACTAGATTCGTTTCGGAAATAGTATCTCTCGTTTCCCCCGCTTTTATTATACCACAACAAGCCTTACTTTGTGAATTATATCTTGATAAAAAATTGCAATTATTTGACCTTGCCATGACAAAAAAGTAAACGAAAGGAATCTGGCTGTCGGTGTCGAAGTAAATTATAATTATATGCTTTTTTGCCCGTGTTGGCGACACGCTGCCTTCAAAGAGCATGAAAATTCCCGCCGGCATTTGTCTAAAGCCAGGACCAAAAAAGTCATTGTCGGAGGAGGTCCTTACAATGAAAAAAACCTTTTTACAGAAATGGAGAATAATCATCATCCTGGGGCTGGTGCTAGCGGCGGGCGGTTACTTTGCCGGTCGGACCGTCCAGGCCGGCGGCCCGGAACCGGGGAGCAGCCAGGACCCCCTGGTAACCAAATCTTATGTCGACAACTATGTAGAGAGCCGTTCCCGGGAATTGCAGGGGCAGATCGATAGTATAAATAAACAGATTGCCGCCCTGGAAGCAGAAATAGCCGGCCTTGAGCAGCGGCCGGTGATCAAACTCACCATCGGCAGCAAGATCGCCCGGGTAGGCAGCAGTACAAAAGAACTGCCCATCGCCCCCTACCAGGCGGGCCAGGGTGGTACCACCATGGTGCCCTTTCGCTTTATCGGCGAGGCCCTGGGGGCTAAAGTAGATTATAACGCCAATACCAATACTGTCAGCTATACAACACCGGCCCATTCTGTTATACTAAAAATCGGTGCACCGGCGGCTACCATTGACGGCCGGGAGGTAACTCTACCCATGCCGGCCACTCTGGTCAATGGCACTACCATGGTGCCCCTGCGGGTCATCAGCCAGGGCCTGGGGGCCATGGTGGACTGGGACCAGGCCAGCCTGACCATTACCATCAGGCTCTAAAGAAAGTTCCGGGTAGGCGCTCCGGGCGCCCGTCTCTATATCGGCTCCGGACCCCGGTTATCATCGCTTACCTCCCGCCTTATATGCGGGCTCGAGTTTTAAGCTGCGTCAAGGTGCTGGCGGATACAGGCGGAGGGCGACTTAGTTCGAAGCGTAAGTAAACCTTGCGCGAAGCCGAAAGCTTCGCGGCGGTGAACGGGATGGGGTTCGTAACGTAGTTTCAGGAACGAGAAGTACCGCACCCCGTTCTGTGCCACCCCTGCCGCTTAAGCACCCGGAGCCTTCCGCCTGTATCCCCGGTCCCAAAGAAGCCGAACACGGATCGAAATTTATCTTTGGGAGAGGAAAAGCACATGGCCATGCATGACCAGTATCAAACCGGGATATGGGATGGAGGTACGGCCCGGGCGCAAAAGCGGCGCAGTTCCCTGTCCTTGATTACCGGCTTATTAATCCTGGCTGTTTTAACCTTCGCTGCCTTTGCCTACGCCGGCTACCGGGTAGCCGACCTGTGGCTGGCCAGGAACCTGGCTACGGGGCAGGGCCAGCAGGACGGGAGCGGCATCGCCGAAGCGGCTCCAGGCAACCCGGAGACCATTCTCCTCATCGGCGTCGACCAGCGGGTGCCTGGCGAACCCTCCCGGTCGGATACCATTATGCTGGCCGTCCTGGACCCGCAAAAACCCGGGGTCGACCTCCTTTCCATTCCCCGGGACACGCGAGTCAAGATCCCCGGCCACGGTTACGACAAGATTAACGCCGCCCACGCCTACGGCGGCCCCCAGCTATTGATGGACACCATCAACGATTTTCTGGGCAGCCACGTGGACAAGTACGTGGAGGTCAATTTCCAGGATTTCCAGAAGATCATCGACATTCTGGGCGGGGTCGATATCGACGTCGACAAGCGCATGTACTACCCGGAAGAGAACATAAACTTAAAGCCGGGGTTCCAGCACCTGAACGGCTATGACGCCCTGGCCTACGTCCGCTACCGCTACGACCCCGAGGGGGATATCACCAGGGTCGGGCGCCAGCAGAAGTTTATGAAAGCCCTCATCGACCAGACCTTGAAACTGAGCACCATACCCAAAATACCCAAACTGGTCAGCGAAATCAGCAAGGACGTCAAGACAAACCTCAGCGTCAAAGAAATGCTCTCCCTGGCCCTGAGCATGAAGGATTTAAACGGTAGCGCCGTCAATACCTACACGATCCCCGGCGAAGGCAAATACGTGGGCGGCGTGAGTTACTATATCGTCGATCAGCAGAAGCTGACTGATGTTCTAGCGTCCATTCCCAACCTGCGCTAGCCGGGTTCCTTCAGCAGCAAAGATTGATAACCGGGACCTGCTAATTATACTTTAAGCCAGAGGTTTTTATTTTATGTCAAGTAACTATATCCTGGGGAACCGGGTCGACTCCCTCACCCTGGCGGCTGCCGTCGCCAGGGTGGCCAGTTTTATCGCCGCCGGTTCGCCCCACCACATTGTAACCATGAACGCCGAGATCGCCTACCTGGCATATAAAGACCCCGGGTTGCAGGCGGTTATCAACCGCGCCCATATGGTGACGGCCGACGGTTCCGGCGTCGTCTGGGCGGCCAGGAAGCTCGGCACCCCCCTGCCGGAGCGGGTGACGGGCATCGACCTCGTCCAGGCCCTGGCGGCGGAAGGAGCCCGGCGGGGGTGGCGCTTCTATCTCTACGGCGCCGCTCCCGGGGTGGCGGCGGCCGCGGCGGCGAAGCTCCAGGAGGAGCATCCGGGCCTCGTCATTGCCGGGACAACCCACGGCTACCTGGGCCCGGACGCCATGCCCGCCTTGCTGGCCGAAATTAAAAGGGCGCGGCCCCACATCCTCCTGGTGGGCCTGGGAGCTCCCAAACAGGAGTACTGGATCGCCACCCACCTGGAGGAGCTCCAGGTGCCGGTGGCCATGGGGGTGGGCGGCAGCTTCGACGTCCTGGCCGGGGTGGTCCGGCGCGCCCCGGCCTGGGTGCAGCGGTTAAACCTGGAGTGGCTCTACCGGGTGGTCAAGGAACCTAAAAGGGTCAAAAGGGCTCTGGCCCTCCCGAAGTTTATGTTAGCAGTCCTGCATGAAGCCCGGTGCCGGAGATAGATGTGGTCCGGGTTGGAGGGTACAGGCTCCGGGCTCCAGTGGTTTTCGGCTAGGAAGTTTGGCGTTCAATTGCTTTTAGCGGCAGGGGTGGCTTGACTTTATCTTTTCATAGTTTGTGGCGGGGCCGGTTTGGTCTACATAAAGGAGAGTAATCATGGGGAAAAGTCTACATAATACCAGAAGCGCTACCCGGATTCTCATCTTGATCCTTTTGCTCTTAATTCCAATCCTGGCGGGCAGGCCGCCGGCCCTGGGGATAAGGGGCTTTTTAAACGATCGCGCCGCGGACATCATCGGCGCCCGGCCCCTGGCGGCGCCGGGCCTGGTGGTCCCGGAGGGTCTCACCGGCAAGGGGGAGATCGTCGGCCTGGCCGACAGCGGCCTGGACGCAGGCAGCGTGGACGATATCCACCCCGACCTGCACAGTACCCCTGGCCAGATGCCCAAGGTAGTCATGCTGAAGAGCTGGGCCGGCCGGGAGAAGGCCGACGACCCCATCGGCCACGGTACCCACCTGGCCGGCATCATTGCCGGCAGCGGCGCCGCCTCAGGGGGGCAGTACCGGGGCATCGCCCCAGGGGCCAGTATCTATTTCCAGGGCCTCCTGGATAAAGAGGGGGCACTGTCCCCTCCGGGAGACCTGGCCAGCCTCTTCCGGGCGGCCTATGATGCCGGCGTCCGCATCCACGTCGACGGCTGGGGCGGCGGCCCCAACGCCTACCGGGATGTGAGCGCCCAGATCGACGCCTTTGTCCGCCAGAACCCCGACTTCCTCCCCATCTTTGGCGCCGGCAACGGAGGCCCGGTCCAGGGCTCCCTCACCGCCGAGGCAAACAGCAAAAACGCCCTGGTGATCGGGGCGAGCGAATCGGTACGGCCGGCCTTCAGTCCCGACGCCAACGACGCCCACCGCCAGGCCGATTTCTCCAGCCGCGGCCCGGCCGGGGACGGCCGCCTCCGGCCCGACCTCCTGGCTCCGGGTTCAGCCCTGGTTTCTACCCGCTCCCGCCTGGTGGATTCCAATTTTCCCGCCAACCAGCAGTACACCGTCATGGGCGGCACCAGCCAGGCGGCGGCCGTGGCCGGCGGCGCGGCCGCCGTCCTGCGCCAGTACCTGAGGGGTAACGGCTTTCCCGACCCACCGGCGGCCTTCATGAAGGCCGCCCTGGTCAACGCTGCCTGGACCCCACAGGAAGGTCCCACGGCCACCTTTCCCGGTATCCTCGACCTGGCCGGCACCATCCTGGCCTTGGAGGAAGGGACCATGCACCTGGCGGACGGCAACCGGGGCTTGGGCGAGGGGCAGGAGGCGACCTTCCAGTTCCAGGTGACGGACAGCGGCGCTCCCCTCCGGGCCACCCTGGCCTGGACCGACCCGGCCCCGGCCCCGGGAGCTACCACCGCCTTGGTCAACGACCTGGATCTCACGGTCATTGCCCCCGACGGCAGAACGTACGCCGGTAACGACTTCGCCGGGGAAGGCCAGCTTGATCGGCGTAACAACTTGGAAAAAGTTTACATAAAGAATCCGACCCCCGGCACATACACCATCAAAGTAAAGGCAGCGGCCGTCAGGAAAAACGCCCTTCCCGGCAACCCCGTCCCCGCCCAGGACTTCGCCCTGGCCTACGGCCAGCCCCTGGAGCGGGGAGTGGTGGCCGGGGCCACCGCCGATGGCCGCGTAACCTTGAGCGACGGCCGGACCATAACCGCCCCGTCGGGGGGGATAAAAAACTGCGTCGACGGTGCCATAGCCCCGGCCGACGCTGCCTATATCCTCCCCGGTGCCGACGCCTACCTGGGGCCCCGCACCCTGTACATAGTGGCCCGGCGCTGGCAGGCCGCTGGCGTTCAGGCCCTGGCCACCAGCGGGGGGGCCCTCTTCCTGGAGATAAACAGCCAGGCCCGTACCGGCGGCTATTACTTCAATACCGCGGGCAGCCTGGCCCTCAACGGCCGGCCGGTGGGGGTGGCCGACCTGCAGCCCGGCTTTGACCTGGCGGCCACCATCAACCCCTCCACCGGGACCCTGTGGCAGGTCCGGGCCGGTTACCAGGAAAAGGAGGGCTTCCTGGCCTACGTCAACCTGGCCAAAAGGGAGCTCCGGATCCTGGGGGATGACAGGTCCTATTCCTTTAGCCCCCGGGTCGCCGTCACCTTCGCCGACAGCCTGGTGGAGGCCGCCCCGGCCGACCTGCCATACGGTGCTGCCGACCGGGCCGACCCCTCCACCCTGGTGCCCGGCATGGCTGTGCGCCTGGTCCTGGACCCGGAGACGGGCCAGGTCCAGTATATCGCCGTCAAAAGGGAACTGGCCCTGGGGACGATCGCCGGGGTGAAGGGCGATACCCTCACCCTGGCCACGGGAACTGACTATACCCTCTTTCCCGGCGCGCCGGTCCGGCGGGACGGCCGGGAGGCCGGCGTGGCGGACCTCCAGCCCGGCGACTGGGTCATCCTGAACCTGATGCCCGGCAGCCACCAGATTATAGCCCTGACGGCCTACAGCAACGTAACCTACGGCCGCGTCCTTTACCTCAGCGGCGACCGTCACAGTCTCTACCTCATGGACTGCACCAACCAGTTCCGGAGCTATAACCTGGATGACAGCACCAGGGTCTTCCGCTGGGGGCTGCCCGTCAGCGCCGCCACCCTGAGCCCCGGAGACTGGGTGCGCCTGACGGCGGTGCCGGGGGAGACGACGGCCTGGCGGGTGGACGCCGTCTCCCCTGCCGGTGAAGTGGATAGAGTCCTGGCCGGGGTCGATGGGGAAAAGGGTCTCCTGCGTACCGCCGACGGCAGCACCTATACCCTCACCAGTCGTACCCTGGTGACTCTGAACGGCTACCGGGTGGCGGCCGCTGACCTGCCGGCCTGGCTGCCCGTCAGCCTTACCCTCCTGGAAGGACCGGAAAGGCCGATCCTGGCCCGGGTGGCGGCCAGCAGCTTCCCAGGCAGCCAGCCGCCCCGCCTGGAGGTTTCCGTTCTGCAATCAGCAGGTGAGGTGGTCTTGAAAGGGACTACCAGCGCCGACCGTCTCTACCTGCAGCACGATAACGGGGCGCAGGAGGTCGTGCCGGTAGGAACCGGCGGCAGCTTTCAGTGGCGGGTGCCCACCGGGGAAAAGAACGTCCTCCTGATCGCCCTGGATCGAACCACCAGCGGGGTGACCGGCCAGAAGCTCGACCTTACCAGCATTCAGGATGAGGGCTTCTGGGATACCCGCGGCCACTGGGCCGAGAATGATATTAACAAAATGGCCGCCAGGGGCCTGGTCGCCGGGTATGAAGACGGCAGCTTCCGGCCCGACAACCCCGTCACCCGCGTGGAACTCATCGCCTTCCTGGTACGCCTGGCCGGCTGGCGGGTGCCCGCGGGCAGTCAGCCGGACTTTACCGACCGCCAGATCATCCCTGACTGGGCCCGGGCGACGGTAGCCGTGGCCTTAGAGCGCGGCCTGGTGAGCGGGTATCCTGACGGCAGCTTCCGGCCGGACCAGGTAGTCAGCCGGGTCGAAGCCGCCGCCTTCTTTACCCGCTATCTGGAGATCGCGGGCAAGCTACCCTCCGGCAGCGCGCCGGGAGCTTCAGGCCCGGCCACCTCCTCGTCGGGCACAACGGCGGCAAGTAATAGTGCCTCCGCGGGTACGGCGGGCCCGGGGAGCCGGTCGGCAGGCGCTTTATCGTCAAGCCAGCCCCCGCCCTTTACCGACTGGGACTCCGTCCCGGTGTGGGGCCGGGAGGCCGTGGCCCGCGCCTACGCCGCCGGCCTCATGGGCGGCATGGCCCCGGGCGTCTTCGCCCCCCTTTCCCCCCTCACCCGCGCCCAGGCCGCCGCCATTATGGCGCGGATGCTGTAGACGCACTTGCATCCCAATTTTAGGGAATGTATGATGTTCGAGAAGGATGGGCTGAGAAGGGGCCGGTAGAAAGTTATCTGCAAAATAGCGGTGGTTAGAAAAAAACAAGGGACCTCGCGGTCCCTTATTGCGTCTCCAGCCATAAGATGATTACCTGCTTCTTGCTGGCATCGTCCCAGGAGGTCAGTTGCTGCTCCAGGGCTTTGGCCTCCCGGGTGAGCTTCTCCTTTTCCGCCGGGTCGGTGGCGGCGTTCACCTGGGCCACTTTGACCTGGTACTGCTCCAGGGTGGCGCTGAACTGCTGGGTCAGGTCTTGGGTGCTGGTATTTTGGGAGATTACCTGGCCCAGGCCTTTGAGACCCGCCAGGAGAACCGCCGCACGGTCTTCCGCCACGGTAAACTGGCAGATGAACCTTTTCTCCTGGCCGTTGTCCTGGACGGCGATGACCTGGGCGGTCGCGCCGGCGCTGCCACCAAGACCCAGCGCCTTAGCCCTGGCGGCGGCCATATCGGTCACCTTGAGCTTCAGCATGGTGCTGGTAACCTGGCGCCCGGCGCTCAGGAAGGTCCGGGCCGGGTAAGGCTCGCTGCCTGCCACCATGGCAGGTTGCCGGTTACCGCTGTCGCCCGCTGGCTGCCGGCCTGCGCTGCCGGGAGAATTGCTATTTTTCCCGCTGCCGGCGGGCTGGCTGCTCCCCAGGCCGTTACCGGGGGCGGTGGCGCCGTTCCCGGACTCTTTACTCGTTGTCCCCGCCGGGCTGTTAGCGCCCGTTGCCGTACCGTCGCCCGGCTGGTTGCCGGGGTTGGCTCCTGCGCCCGGCTGGCTAGCCTCCGATGAAGTTGTTTTGTCGCCGGGTGCGACGGTAACCTGGCGCCCGTTGCCGTCATGGCCCGGGTGCAGTGCGGCGATGCTGGCCGGCAGCTGCTGCCACAAGCCCCGGGCGGCATAGCCGACGGAGCCGGCGACCAGCAGGACCGCCGCCGCCGCTGCGGCCACCAGGCGCCGCACCCGCCACCAGGACCGCGCCTGGCGGCCGGGGTTGACCCGCGCCATTACCGCCGCCGCGAAACCCGGCGGCGCCGCCACCGGCGCCTTTAACTCCCGCAGGGCCCGGGAGAGTTCCTCCCAGCGGGCCATTTCCTCCCGGCAGGCCAGGCAGGCCGCCAGGTGCCGCCGCACTATATCCCTTTCCTCTGTTGTGAGTTCCCCGTCCAGGTAGGGCGAGAAAAACTCCTTTGCCTCGCGGCACTCCATACCTCTCACCTCGGGGCCGCCCTGGTCGCGGGCGGCTTCTCCTCCGCCATTTGCCGTAATACTTTTTCTTTCATAGCCTGCCGCGCCCGGTTCAGGCGCAACTTTACCGTCCCCAGGGAGCAGCCCAGGATGGACGCGATTTCCTCATAGCTGTAGCCCTGGAGTTCCCGCAGCACCAGGGCGGTCCGGTACTCCGGCGGTAACTGGTTCAGGGCGCTGCGGACAAAGCCCTTCAGCTCCATCTCTTCCACCAGATCCACCGGATCGCCGCCGGCAGCCGCCACCTCCCGGGTCACCTCGCCCTCGGCCGTGCTGAGGGGAGCGTCCAGGGAGACCACCGGGTGGCGGGTTATTTTTCGCCGCAGGTTTAAATATAAATTTACGGTGATGCGGTGCAGCCAGGTGCCAGGGTCGGCCTCATTGCGGAACTTATCCAGTCCCTGGTAGGCCCGGACGAAAACCTCCTGGGCCAGGTCCTGGGCGTCGGCGTGATTGCCCGTCAACTGGTAGCTGAGGTTATAGACTTTATCTTGATAATTAACCACCAATTCCTCAAAGGAAGGGACGCCGTTTTTTTTCCCCGGCGCCTTTTTTTCACCAAGGTCCAAAAGATACACCCCTGGAGGCCCGGATTCCCCGGACATTTATTAGACAAATAAAACGGTCAAAAAGTTCCCGCAGCCGGCGCGGCAGGGAAAAAATTTACCTGCAGGGCAAATATAGGTGAGAGTAATGCTCTTTTAGTAAGTCAACGAAGCTTTTAGTCGTACTTCTAGTATATATTAGCCTTGACCTTCCCGCAACCTGGCAAATAAAGTAATCTTCCCGCCTGGCGGGTCAGCCCACTGTTGACTGCAGCCATCTGGGTCCTGCTCCGGGTAGGGGCAACATCACCATGATAATTATAAATTGCATAAATACATAGGAGTCCCGTTAAAAGCAATATCAGAGCCAGGCTTATTTTAAAGATATGCTTTTTGAAGACCACCTTTGGAATGCTCCTCTCAAACGGCTTTCAGGACCCAATCCCCATATTAACGATAACCGTCAGGATGGGTGCTATGCCAGCGCCATGCACTGGAGAGTATGGTTTCCAGATCGCTGTATCTGGGCTCCCAGCCCAAAACTCTTTTTATAAGGGCACTATCAGCTACCAGGACGGGCGGATCTCCCGCTCGTCGCTCTTTGTATTCCAGGGGAAGTGTATGCCCGGTAACTGCTTCTGATTTTCTGATAATCTCCATTACCGAATACCCTTTACCTGTGCCCACATTGAAAACGCTGCTTTGCAAGCCATGCTCCAGCGCATGCAGAGCAAGAATATGGGCGTTAGCCACTATAAAGTGTAGTTCTTCCCGTTCAGGCTTCTTCCAGGTAAGCGAGTAAGCCAGGGTTCAACTCAGTTAGCTGGCTTATCAGCAATCGGCAGTATCACCTCCGGTTGCCTGGGACCTCCCACCGGAATTACACCTGATAGTTCAGCTTTCTGTAAATACCCAGAGACGGCTGCCGAGAAAATTTACAACTATGCCACCGCCCGTGGCCGAAAACTTGCTAAGCCAGAGTTGCAGATGGGTAACATCATGTAAGATGAAAAGTAAACCGGATGATAACAGCAGGGAGAGCCCGTTCACGGTGATAAACTTTATAACCTCCAGGGCGCTGGCTTTGTGGGTAACCCGGAACGTCCATTTTTGATTGAAGAAGAAACTGTTCGCTACACCGGCCGAGTAAGAGAGGACCTGGGCCAGCAAATACGGCATCCCGACCAGGGTCAGGCCAAAAAAGGTGGTCAGGTCTACAACCGTATTTCCTACTCCCACGGCACAAAAACGCAGGAATTGGGCAGCCCCGGGCTTATTGTTAAACACTCGCGGGTTACCCCCTTCGAACTAATAAATTTTCTGCTTCCTGCTTGTTGCGTAGAATATATAGCGGCCGGTCTTTCGTTTCATCGTAAATTCTGCCGATATACTCTCCCAGGATCCCTAATAGGATGAAGTTCACACCGTTTAGCAACAGCAGGAGGGTAAAAAGCCATCTTCCCCCGGAGATTGTGCTGGCGGTGAATATTTTTAACCCCAGAGAGAAAACCAGATAGGCAAAACTTGGCAAAGAGAGGGCCAAACCGAGGTATGTGGCCAATTTCAAAGGTTTATGGGAGAAAGAGGTGATCCCGTCTATTGCTAAGCGCAGCATTTTTTTCAGCGGGTATTTTGTTTTTCCGGCAAAGCGTTCCTCCCGGATGTACTCAATGGCTGCCTGGCGAAAGCCTATCCAACTGATCAGGCCGCGAATAAAGCGGCTTTTCTCCCGGATGCTATGCATGACATCACACACTTTCCGGTCTATCAGACGGAAGTCACCGGTATCCAGGGGAATATCGACTTCTGTCATCATGCGAAGGGTACGATAGAACAAAGAAGCGGTCCATTTTTTAAACAACGTCTCCCCCTTCCGCTGAACGCGCCGTGCATAGACGACTTCGTATCCTTCTTGCCATTTCTCAATCATTCGCGGGATTAGCTCGGGCGGGTCCTGCAAATCAGCGTCGATAATTACGATGGCGTCCCCGCGGGCATAATCCATGCCCGCGGTAATCGCTATTTGATGCCCGAAATTGCGCGAGAAATTCAGTAGCCTCACGCTATCGTCCGTTTCCGCTAAAACTTCGATTATTTCCGCCGTCCGATCCTCGCTACCGTCGTTGACGAACAGCAATTCATACGGTTCACCGAGGGATTGCATGACCAGGGTTAGCCGGCGATAGGTTTCACGAATAACGTCTTCTTCGTTATAGACCGGAATGATAATGGTATAACGCACTTTACTTTTCATAACACCCATCCTCATGAATGTTTTTGGCTCAGTCGTTGATTTTATATAATGTCTGAGGAGCGTCGGACTGCCACTCTTCTATAGGAACTTCCGTGCTGTTGGCGCGGATCCAATCCAGCACTTCGTTATTGCCGCCTGGTCCGCCTCCGAAACCGGACCGTGACGGAATCAGGAAGAATTTTACTTCTTTGTTCGCAACCATCTGCTTTAATTTCTCGACTGTAAGAATAGGGTCGGAACCACTGAACCCGCCCATGGCCATGACGGCTTTTCCGGTTTCAATGATATACGGTGCGGCCGTATTGGCATCGGTGGTGGCAAAAAGGTATTTTTCTCCTGTATTGTTCAAGGTCAGGTATTCGAGTAATTTTGTATTGATACCGGAGTTCATCCCGCCCCGGGTAATCCTTCCCGGACCGAATCCCTGGCGATTAGGACCGGCCTGCGGCAGCATGCTATTTTCGCCATACAGGATAGGGGTGGCTGCCCAGTACAATGGTGCCACAAGTAATACCAGCATACCGGCCATGGCGACCTTTGAAGCCAGCTTTTGTTTATTTACCGCAAGGAACAGTACAAGCGCCAACCCGATTCCTGCCGCTCCGATGCCAATGGACCACCCCATGCCGATTTGGTTCCGGTAGGGCTTAAGTATATAGAGTTCAAAAACTGTAGTAGCCAGGAGACCCGCCGGCAAGAGCCACCTCTTCCAGCTTTCCTTGTCCCGGTATTGATTCCAGAGCTCTACCCAGCCTGCTCCCGTGAGGGCCGCAATCGGGGGGGCGAGCATGATCAGATAATAGTGATGGAAGAAGCCCGCTACGCTGAAAAACGCCATCGCCGGGAGCAACCAGGCCAGCCAGAACAGGGCCTCCTTCTGTTTATCAGGCAGCGGCTTTCCGGGGCGCAGGCCTGCCAGCAAGCCAATGCAGGCGAACGCTACAAAGGGAAGTAACCAACTGATCTGTCCGGAGAGTTCACTTTGAAACAGCCGCAGGGGACCCGGCTGGCCGGTACCGAAGGCACCGCCGGCCCCTCTTCCTTGAGGCCCGCCCCCGCCTGGGCCGGGCACCGGCCCAGGATTTCCATTACCATCCGGGCCGAAGCCTTCCGGCGGCATTTGCTGCCGGTTGGGTACATTGTTGCCATCTTGGAGCATTTGCTGTTGTACCGACCAGGATCCCCGGTCCTGCTGTATTTGTCGCTGGCCTGGCGCTGTCCCGGGACCCATGCCCCCCCGGTTCATTCCCGTGAGGCGGGAGATCCCGTTATAGCTCAAGGCCAGCTCTAATACGGAGTTCGTTTTACTGCCCCCGATGTACGGCCGGTTTTCCTGGGGTGTCATATCTACGACGGCTGCCCAGGATATAGAAACTCCTACCATGATCACTGTGGCCGCCGTCAGGAGGGCCAGTTTCTTCTTCCATTCGTTCTTGAAGGCTAGCAGGTAAAAAACGTAAAAGGCCGGTACCACCATGTAAGCTTGAAGCATCTTTATATTAAAGCCGACACCGATCATGGCAAAGGCTCCGAGAACCCAGACCGGCTTCTGATCACGGACCGCCCGGAACAACATCCAGGTTGCTATAAGGAGCGCAAATACCAGCAAGCTGTCAATATTGTTCGTCCGGCTCACCGCTACGGCGATTGGCGTACAGGCCATAACCAGGCTCGCGATCCGGGCTGCCGTTTTCCCGAAGGTCGGCTTGACCAGGTGATATATCAGCAAGACGGAACCGACGCCGGCCAGGGCCTGGGGGAGAACTACGCTCCATCCGTGCACCCCGAAGAAATAGGCGAATATCGTCTGGATCCAGAGCGCCAGCGGCGGTTTATCCACCGTAACATATCCGGCCGGATCAAAAGAAGCGTAGAAAAAATTGTGGAAGCTCTGCAGCATGCTGGTAACCGCTGCCGTGTAGTAGGCGTTGGCGTAGCGATCTTCCCAGATGTTGAAGATGTTGAGGAAAGCCGATAATAGGGCGATACCCGCCAGGATCATATCGTAACGTTTATCGGATTTCGGTCTCATTATCATATCTCTCCTTTAATTCCCCGTGTTTCTATGTAACTATGAGCAGCTCCCGCGATGCCCGGCCTTTTGCCTTTACAATAATACCCCCTTTAGCTGAATTGTACCTTAATGGTAACTGAACATTGATTTAATATTAGTTGCCATGGGCCCGGCCGGACGCGCCTACAGCAAAAACGGCATTCATCCACGGTCAAACCGTGGCATGAATGCCGTTGTTTAAGTTCAAGAAACACTCCGGTTAACCAGGAAGCCATACATGAAATGTAGATCCCTTGCCCTCTTGACTTACAACGCTGATGGTTCCTCCATGAGCTTCTACAATGGCTTTGGCGATGGATAAGCCTAAACCGGCTCCGCCATATTTGCGTGTCCGGGAGGAATCGCTGCGGTAAAATCGATCAAAGACGTGGGGGAGATGGGTAGCGCTGATCCCCGGCCCATTGTCTTGAACTGACAGTTGCACGCCGTTGTTTTTACCATATAGTGAAATTTGGATATGCCCCTTTTCAGGATCCGTATGTTGCACCGCATTTTGAAACAGATTCAAAATGACCTGTTTAATCTTATCCGTATCATACTTACATCTCATGTTGGGTTCGAGGCATAGGCTGAGCTTTCTGTTGCCGGCCAGAATCCGGAGCTGCGGCTCCATATCCAGGATAACGGTATCCAGCATGCCTTCCGTAAGCTCAAAGTGAGGTATTCGGTCGAGTTTGGCCAGGAGAAGAAGATCATGTACCAGTTTATTGAGGCGTGCGGATTCGCTATACATGCTTTTTAAAGCTTTCTGCAGTTGATCCGGTTGATTGGCTGCGCCGCGGAGCAAAACCTCCAAAAAGCCGTGAATAGAGGTTAACGGGGTGCGAAGCTCATGGGAGGGTAATGGCGGTAATGCCATCCTGGGCGGTCTGTACTTCAAAGCCTTCGTTTTGCAGACCCAGCTCTAAAAATTGTAGTATACTCTGTTCATCGTCCACTACTAATATTTTAATGCCCTTTAATTGTTGCATTCCTGACCTACCACCTTCAGGGTTGTCATTAATTATAAAAGCACTGTTTTGACTAATAGATATACCATCTATTAAGAGCTTTTGCAAGCCATGGCTATATTTTCCCCAGCCCTCTCACGGGGTGACAATATCACTGTCCGGTGATACTAAAAGCGTTGGGCGTAAATGATTAGTTTTCAGGGCTTTTTGGTTAATTCTCAGCAAATTTTAAGGTTTTGAATCAGTAAAGATGCTATAATAAGCTGTGGCCGAGCTGTAACATTTATAATCTTAGCTATCAGGCCGGCATCAGTACATAGAAAGAAGGTAGATTATGGCGACAGCGACGGTAACGGCTAAAGGAGGATTCCTTAGCGGCAAAAGAATAATATGGCTGGTGGCGGTCTTTCTAACTTTGATTATCGCCGCCGGGTGGTACTGGTGGGCCCGGGGGCATCAGAAGGCTCCTAATTTCCTGACCGTTACTGCCGGTAAAGGGAGCATTGTGGAGACTGTAAGCACCTCCGGGAAAATTGAAGCATTACATAGCATCGGCCTCAGCTTTAAGAATCCGGGGACCATCAAGGCGATATACGTCAAGGAAGGGCAGAGCGTCAAAGCCGGCCAGCTCCTGGCCCTCCAGGACCCAACCGATCTGGAGCTTCAGGTCAAGGAGGCCCAGGCGAACCTGGACAATGCCATGGCCAAGCTAAAGAGCCTGCAGGCCGGGCCCCTGGCTACCGACGTGGCCCAGGCCGAGGCGGGTGTGGAGCAGGCTCAGGTTGAATATGACAACGCCCAGGATACTTTAAAACGCGATCAGGCCCTTTATGATGCCGGCGCCCTGTCGGAAGTCGACCTGAACAATGCCCGCAAGGCGGAGGCGACGGCGGCAGCCAACCTGAAAAAAGCCCAGGCAGCCCTGGAGGCCCTGAAAAACGGCAGCCGGCCGGAGGATATAGCCGCCGCCCAGGCCCAGGTAGACGCGGCCCGGGCCCAGCTGCAGCTGGCCCAGAATAACCTGGCGGCCACGGAGATCCGGGCACCGTGGGACGGTATTGTCACCAACGTCAACGGGCAGGTGGGCCAGCGCGTGGGCAGCAATACCAGCGCCACCGACGCTTCAAATAGTTTTATTTTTTTAATCTCCCCCGAACTCCAGCTGCGGGTGCAAGTCAATGAAGCCGACATCAACAAAGTCAAGGTGGGGCAGGATGTAGAGTTTACGGTCAACGCCCAGCCTGACCGCACCTTTAAAGGCAAGGTGACGGCCATTGCGCCTCAAGCCCAAACCGTTTCCAACATCCAACTTTATGACGTCCTGGTAAACGTGGGAGACGCGGGAGCGTCCTTAAAGGCCGGCGAGTCGGCCAGCGTGACCATAATTATCAGCCGCAAAGATAACGTCATTACCATCCCGCGGGCGGCCATCGCCTATGCCGAAGGCTACCTCTCCCAGGCCGGCAAGACCGCCGGCGGCCGGGCAACCTCGTCAGGGGGGACCTCCGGCGGGGGTAACCGGAGTAGAAGTACCCAGGGAACGGGAGGTTCGGCAGGCAGTTCGGTGACGGGCGCTTCTACCGCCGGAACTCCCAGCGCCGGGGAAAACCGGGCCGTAATCCTGGTGCTGGAGGGCGGACGGCCGGTGCAGCGCCAGGTGGTAACCGGCGCCAGCGACGAGCGCAATATCGAAGTAGTCAGCGGCTTAAAGGCAGGGGAACAGGTCGTAGTCGGCACAGGCAGCGCGAGTACAGGGAGTACCGGCAATACGGGAAGCACAAGTAGCTCGGGCCGGTCGAGCAGCGGCAGTAACCGTAACACCGGCGGTCCCATGCCGCCGGGCGGCTTTCTCGGGGGGAGATAAAGATGGCCCACCCCGTTATTCAGCTTAAAGAAGTAACGCGGGTTTACTCCCCGGGGTCAAACCAGGTATGGGCGCTACGGGGTATCAATCTGGAAATAAACCGGGGAGAAATGGTGGCCATCATGGGGGCCTCCGGTTCAGGCAAATCGACGTTGATGCACATTCTCGGCTGCCTGGATCGTCCCAGCAGCGGCCAGTACCTCTTCGCCAACCAGGACGTCACCAGGATGACGCCGGATCAACTCGCCCGGGTGCGCAACCGGGAGATCGGTTTCATCTTCCAGAGCTTCAATCTCTTAAGCCATACGCCGGCGTGGGAAAATGTGTGTTTACCCATGGTTTACGCCGGTATCCCGCGACCGGTAATGTTCCAGAAGGCCATGGCCATGCTGGCCAGGGTCGGCCTTAAGGGGCGGGAGGAACACCTACCCAACCAGCTATCCGGCGGCCAGCAGCAGCGGGTGGCCATCGCCCGGGCCCTGGTAAATGAGCCTTCCATCATCCTGGCCGATGAGCCGACCGGAGCCCTGGATACCCGCACCAGTATCGAGATCATGGCCCTCCTCCAGCAGCTCCACCAGGAGAAAGGCCTGACCATTGTCATCGTCACCCACGAACCCGATATTGCCGCTTACTGCGAACGGTTGGTGCGTATCCGTGACGGCCAGATAATAGAAGATCGGCCCGTGCCGGAGCCGCGCCTGGCCGCCCGGGAACTGGCAGCATTACCGGTAGAGGAGGATTAGAAAGTGGACCTTTATGCCGCTCTGACAGTCGCCTGGCGGGGGTTGCTGGCCAACAAGATGCGCTCAATTTTAACCATGCTGGGGATTATCATAGGCGTGGCAGCCGTGATCATCATGATCAGCATCGGCCAGGGGGCCTCGGCCCAGGTAACAAGCAGGATAGCCAGTATGGGCTCCAACCTGATCATGGTCATGCCGGCAGCTTCTTTCGGGGCCGTCCGGGGTGCCGGCGGTGAGGTCAATTCCCTGACCCTGGACGACGCCAGGGCTATAGGAGAGCTTCCTTTGGTGCAAAACGTGGCCCCCGAGGCCAGGAGCCAGGTTACCGCTTCTTTCGGCAGCAGGACCTGGACCACCACCGTTAACGGCACCACGGCGGGGTTGCAGGCTATCAAAGGCTGGCAGATGACTGCCGGCGCTTTCTTTTCCAATGACGACGTAGACCGCGCCGCCCTGGTGGCTGTGCTGGGACCGACGGTAGTGGCCAATCTTTTCCCCTCCGGTTTTAACCCCATAGGCGCTTCCATTACTTTAAATAACTTGCAGTTCACGGTCATTGGCATCCTGCCGTCCCAGGGAAGCGGCTTCGGCGGTGCGGACCAGGACGATATAATCTATATCCCCATCACGACGGCCCAGCGGCGTTTTCTCGGCCAGGGGGTAGTACCCAATAGCGTGCGGATGATTAATGTCCAGGCCCAGGACACCACCAGCTTGACTGCTGTCCAGGAGGAGATCACCTCCCTCCTGCGGCAGCGCCACCACCTGGGGGCCAACCAGGACGACGACTTTCGCATCCAGAATATGACCGCCGTCCTGGACACCGTGGCCGCGGCTACCGGCAGCATGACCCTGTTGCTGGCCGGTATAGCCGCCGTCTCCCTCCTGGTCGGCGGCATCGGCATCATGAATATCATGCTGGTGTCGGTAACCGAGCGCACCAGGGAGATCGGCATTCGCATGGCCGTGGGAGCCACCAGGGGCGCCATCCTCACCCAATTTCTGGTGGAAGCCATGATCTTGAGCCTGGTGGGCGGCCTGATCGGTGTCGCCGGGGGTATTATAGGCAGCAAGGTTGTTGCCATGCTGGCCAAGTGGCCGGCGGTCCTCAACCCCATGGCTATCCTGCTGGCGATGGGCTTTGCCGCCCTGGTGGGGATCTTTTTCGGTTATTACCCCGCCCGGAAAGCCGCCAATGCCGACCCCATCGAGGCCCTGCGCTTTGAGTGAGTTAAGATTCCCTGCAGATGGCCGCAAAAACTCCAGTTAGCCGAATGCTAAAAGCTCCAACCAAGGTACTGAACGATGTAGCGGGCATACTGACGAAAATCATTAAGGTGGTTGTTCATTATATCGGCCACTTTTTTCAGATCTATTTTGCCATATTCATGGACCAGTATATTTCTAAAGCCTGCCATACCGGAAATACTGTTGCAATTTACGATTGATAATTTCTGCATCAACCATCCCCGGCACCTCCAAAGCGTCCTTCGGCCAATCTCTTGTGCAGGTACTGCACCTGAATTTTTTGCATGGGACGGAAATCAAGGTAATCGCGCAAGGTTTTTTCGTGGAAAGTTATCCGCCCTCGCGTATCGCGGCAGAATAGAAGTTTTCCATCCCGCAGGACGCGAAAACGCAGGAGCAAAGGAGCTTCGTTAAGGATAACAAAATCCAGCGGTTCCCGTAACTTCTGCCTCATGGTAACAAGCAGCTCGCTTTTATAGCCATAGGGACCAACCGGCGGTAAACGGAATTCATCCAGAAAAACGGCTACGTCCAGATCGCTCAGTTTATTCGGCGTTCCCCGGGCGTGGGAACCAAAGAGATAAGCAAATTTAATTTCTTCTCTCGTTATAAGGGCCTCCAGCAAGCGTTCTTCCAGAGAGATGGTAGTATCTTGCATTTAGCTCACCGCTTCCATGCCGTTGCTATCTTCCGTTACAGGTATATTATACCATCAGCTTTACTGACCATCCAGCAGGTAGGTGCTGGGGTTAAGCCTGCTGTTGCTTGAATGCGGTTCCAAATTTAACTAAGTTTTCCAACCCCCGGGAACGGGAAGTAAGCTCTCAAAAAGTGTTTGTCGATAGCTGAAGAGAGGCTGCCGAAAAGGTCCGGTCGAGAGTAGGCAGTATGTTAAAAGGACGGGTAGCCCCGGCCCTGCCAGCAGGCATGGTCCGGGGCTTTATGTTTATTGGCCTTCCAGGGTCATCATGACCTTAGGCGGGAGACGTACCGGCAGAAATGCCGTCAGCGCTCTTTAAAAATTAAGGCAGGAGAATCTCACCTTCGGTTTGACGAGGGGGCGCTAGGGATCTCCAGGCGAACCAGTTCTCTACTACTCTATATAAATAAGTGTTAAGATGATATAAAATTACAACATGGAGCGGTTCTGTTTTTCCTTGGTGCCCCCAAAAACCCGTGGAGGAGTCTGAGCCAGCCACCCGCAGGTACTACGAACTGTAAAGTAAGCTTAAAAAATCCTACCGTGAGGAGGAGCGTGTATATGAGCCAGCTAATGCTTTCTGCCAATTTGGCCCAAAAGATAGTAAAGAAGATTATGGGGACTCTGGGGAAAAACATTAATATTATGGACGCCCAGGGAAGAATCATTGCCAGCGGTAACCCCCGAAGGGTAGGAGAAAAACACAGGGCTGCCTTCGAAGCTTCAAGTAAAGGTGAACCCATCATAGTCAGGGAAAATGATATGAATATGTTTGGTGTGAAATATCAAGGTGTGAATATGCCTATAAGATTTAAAGGAACCGTTGTGGGAGTAATAGGCGTAACCGGTAACCCGGATGAAATTCTGTCTTACGTCGAACTTGTCCGGGATTTTGCCGAGATGATGATTGAAGAAGCCGTTCTAAGGGAGCAATTTTATTTAGAGACACAAGCCCTGGAGAGTTTTATTCAGAAACTCGTAGCCGGTGAGACAAAGCTTTCCGAAGAAGAGATTATAGATAAAGCCGAATTGTTCGGCATTGATTATCACATATCCCGGAGCGTTTGCCTGTTCCTTACGTACCCCCTTAATGATGGTAATAACATGGTAGAACAAAATGAACATAAATTTTTATCAATATTGCAGGCGAGTTTTAAAATGGCTGATGGGGAGATATTAGTCCGCGGGGGAGCGGGAAAGTTTATTCTTCTGAAAAAGGGGGTTAAAGATATACCCACCTTTCTTGCCCAATTAAATACGCTATGTGATAAATTAACCATTGAGAGTAAGCTCGCAGTTTCCGTGGGTATAGGTAGTTTCGGTCCTAACCTGGCTCATGTTATAAAATCCTATGAGGAAGCCCTTAAGGCTGTTACCATTGGCAGGCAATTTTATCCCCAGCTAAAGGTATTTAATTATGACGATCTTAAAGTTGAACGTGTCATCTGGGAGGTACCACCTGCCAAAAGGAAAAACTTTATAGATGAAATCCTGGGTGCTTTAATTGAAGAGGATACTTTTCACCATAGGCAATTATATTCAACCATGGAGGCCTTTTTTAAAAACGATCTAGATATCGAGCGTACGGCTAAGGCATTACATGTACATCGCAATACCATAATATACCGCTTGAAAAAAATTAAGGAGTGTACCGGTTACGACCCCAGGGGAAGCTTCAGGGAATTGTTACACCTGGGTATGGCCTATCTATTTTATAAATGTGACGGCAAGTAGAATTCCACCATTATCTCCTGCAAGTATTAACGCCCATCTTCGAACCGCAGTTTTCAGAGGCAAGTTTCGGTTTTCGACCCGGAAAGAGAGCCCACGACGCGGTAAGGTAGGCGCGTCAATACGTAGAAGAAGGATACGAATGGGCCGTGGACCTGAATATCGAGAAATTCTTCGACCGGGTAAATTATGACATACTCATGGCCCGGGTGGCCCGGAAAGTAATGGATAAGATGGCAATTAGGTGTTGTTTATCAATAGAATTGACCCACTGGTGAACAAAAATAATTAGCATTGATCCCCCCGATGAAGCGAAAATTTTACATGTCCCGCTTTGCTCGGCCTTAAGAGTAACAAGCAGCGGCCGGTGCAGGAATATATGTAAGCGTAAAATAACCCCCACCATGCAGCTTAGGTGGGGGCTTAAACTAACTTAATTATTAACCCGGCAAAGTTGAGGCAAAGAAGCAGACCACGGCAGAAGTTGATCCAGGGCATCTTTATCCTGGGTATAGGGAGTTGTTCAAAAAGGTAAATGAGGTACTGGAAGGGGTTCAACCCGTTTTCCTTGGCTGTTTCTATGATGCTGTAGGTAATGGCGCTGGCCTTACTTGAGGGGACACTGTTTAAAGGTTCCTAAATATAACCCATACCTGAATGGCTGAACAACATAACTTTACCTAATAAAAAATGGTTTGGCGTTCGAGAGAAATAGAACAGCTAATATGCCGAATAAAGTTGGCATACAAAGATTTACAGATATAGCTTAGGGCGGTGTACCGCCCTTGTTTTTCGTTGTATATTTAGCAATTTTTTCCCGCCATTTAGTATCCCGGCTTTTTCGTAACCGCCAGGTAAATCGCTGAAATAAGAGGAGAGATAAGGAACAAAACTCTTAGGATCGTTAAGATAAAAACATTCCCCACTGCAACCACATGCATTATCTTTGCACCTCCGTTTCAATAGGCTGAAGCTGTACCTGTGTAGTCAGTTTATGGACTTCTCTTACTGCCGGGAGCGAGGATGTCAGGAGAAGTAGAAATATTACTATTGGTATGAGAGTGGCTATAATCTTATCCCTGAACTTCCAGGCTGGTGAAACCCAGGCAAGTATGATACCAACGGGCCAGATAAGGGCAGTCAGCGTTAGGACCAGCCAGGTGGAAGGATATGTTCTTCTCACCCTTGCCTCACCGCCAACCTTGGTAAGATAGTCTTCCGCGATTTCCCGGGGATCGCCAAAATCATTGATTACCTGGAGCAGGCTTTCTTCGGTTTTTTCTCCGCTGCTTTCCCACTTTTCAACCAAGTGGGAACGGATTTCGGTGATGAATTCCTTCCTGGCCGCGCAGGATATTCCCTCCAGCCTGGCTTCAATCTCTCCCAGGTACCTGTTTAATATTTTCCTAAGTTTAGGTTCCATTTCAAGCCGGGCCTCCCTTTAGAATGCTGTTAACGGTTTCCGTGAATTCCGACCAGCTGCGCTTGAATTCGTCCAGAGCGGTTTTACCCTTATCGGTAACCCGATAGTATTTGCGTGGGTTTCCCTGAGCAGTCTCGCGCCAGGTGGCCGTAACCAGACCCTCCTTTTTCAACCTGGCCAGCAGGGGATAAATGGTACCTTCAGGGGTTGTCAGGCCATGCTCGTTTAGGACCTTGACAATCTCGTAGCCGTACCTTTCTTCCCAGGCGATGACCGCCAGCACGCAGAATTCCAGCGCTCCTTTTTTGATTTGAATCATGGCATTGTCTTTTTTCATCATAAGGATATTGTAAAGCAACATACCTGTTAATGCAAGGTATCTTTGGTTCTATAATAAAAAGTGTGGGACAGGATTAAGTAGAAGGGGCCTCGAGTTTTAGCCAAGAGAGAAAAAGGTTACCGGTCCAAGCATAGCCAGGACCTATATATTCCTGCTGGCGCCCGGCATGCAGCCGGGCGAGGGGACGGTGGCATGGCTTGTGGGGTTGGGGGTGTATGATATAATAGACGGCCCGGTTGAGGCCGACTGGGGTGCTCTAGTCGCCCACGCCTTTACCCGCGTCCCGGCTACTTACGCCCAGGCCGCCAGGTGGCTTATCATGACTGGTTTAACCGGCGAAGAACAAGTAAAGGAAAAAGTAGTCATAGAGCAGCGCCCGGTTGGGGTGATGACTATTGCCGTGGCCGGGGCCGAGCCGGGTTTGGGCTGCAGCCATACCGCCCTGGCCATAAGCGCTTTTTTAGCCAGGCAGGGTCATGATGTGGCCCTGGTGGAAGACAGCCAGAACCCGGTAATGCAGGATTACCTTAAAATTATCAAGGCGGATGCCGGCCGGGTAAACAAGGCCGGGCGTATCTATCTAGGTTAAGCGAAAATACCACAACCCGACCAAGTTCTTGAATGCTAGGGCGGCTTATCAAGCTCGTGTGGCTTAGGTAATATTATTTACTCCTTACATATTGACATAGAGGGTCTACTCGATTTGTTAAATTGACAAAAGGCCCAGGATATTTTCGGAGTATTTTTTCTTTACTACCAAAGGATATAGAAATAATTATATTGAATCCAAAAATCAAAAAGGGGGGTGGAGTATGAGGGCTGCATAATAACTTGCTCCAACCCGTACCGTGAGAGCAGATGAAAATCCTACAAAAAATATTAGATTAGGAGGAAAACCTATGTTAAAGCAACGAGAATGGATGACACCGAAAAGGCGCTTCCTATCTGCGCTTTTCGGTGGAAGAGTTGATCGTACACCGGTAGCGAATCCCACATCTTTGGTGACAGTAGAATTAATGGAGCGAACCGGTGCTTATTTTCCAGATGCCCATTTAGATGCGGAAAAAATGGCTAGATTGGCGGCTACAAGTTACGAGGTATTAGGATTTGATACTATTATGCCAGTGTTTAGTGCCCATACAGAATCAGCCGCCTTAGGAGTACCTGTCGATTGGGGAGATAAGATGAGTTGGCCTGTAAATACTTCTCACCCAATTACTGATCCGGAGCAGATAGTTATACCAGATAGCTTTCTAGAGGAGCCATCAATGCGTACTGTTTTGGATGCCATAAAGATTCTAAGGAGTCAGTATGGAGATAGGGTGGCAATTATCGGCAAGACATATGGCCCATGGTCTCTAGCCTATCATCTGGTAGGAACGGAAAATTTTTTAATGGAAACAATTCTAAATCCGGACAAGGCAAGAAGATACCTCGAAGTATTATTGGAAGCCTCTTTGCTTTCCGCCAAGGCACAAATTAAGGCTGGTGCAGATGCTATTTTATGGGGGGACCACGCTACTGGTGATCTGGTAAGCGCAGAATATTATCGGGATTTTCTTATGAAAGTTCATCAGTATGTGACTAGGGAAGTCGGAGCTCCTATTATCCTGCATATTTGTGGGAATACTACCAAATTCATTCCTTATATTGTAGAAGCCGGATTTGATGCTTTTCATTTTGATTCTAAAGTCGATGCCAAACTAGCTAAAGAATTGGCTGGAAATAAGATGTCTTTAATTGGAAACATCAATAATCCTGTAACATTGCTCGCCGGCACACCTGAAGATGTTAAAAAAGAGACTCTATACGCAATTGAGGCTGGCGTGGAAATAGTCGGCCCAGAATGTGCTATTCCTTTGACAACGCCCCTTGAAAACATTTTAGCTATTACTGAAACCGCAAAAGAATATCAAATTCATAAAAAACTAGGAGGGGAGACACAATGAATAAGGAAAACAGTAACAGTAGCCTGATTACATGGTGGCGTTACCGGTACCTTATTGCGAGCATTCTATTTTTTGCATATAGCATCCAGTACCTGGATCGGATTAAAACAACAGCCCTTATTCCCCTGATTATGGATAGTATTCATCTTAGTCACGCCGATGTAGGTAACGGTATTTTCTTAATGCTAATTTTTTATGGACCGTCACAATTCATTTCAGGGATTATATGCGACAAATACGGCGCTAAGAAAGTACTTATCTTTTCATTGATTGGCTGGAGCCTTCTAACTTTTTGGATGGCATTCTTACAATCCAGGGACGAGTGGTACATCCGGAACGCCCTTTTTGGAATTTTTATTGGAACTGAATTTATACCTAGTGCCCGCCTTCTTTCACGGTGGTTCCCATCACGGCAGCGAGCACGGGCTCAAAGCAGTCTTTCCTGGGCTTGGATCCTTACACCGGCATGGGCTACTATTGTAGCAACACAGCTTGCTTCATTTTTTGGCAGCTGGCGTCCCGTATTTATAGTGGTTGCAATTATTGGCTTAGTTCCCTTGGCATTAATAATCTGGCTAATTAAAGACCGTCCAGAACAGGTTAAACATCTTTCATTAGCAGAAATAAAGGAAAGTTACGAGGATGAGATTTCCTCGGGCGTAATCTCCAGTGATGAAATTAATAGGAGAGAAGTATCTACCCAAACTATCAAAAAGGCACAGATCCCCCTCCGTAATATACTTACTTATCGTGGCTTTTGGGCGATAGCTTTTGTTAATATTGCCTCCCAGATGATGTACTGGGGAGTTGTATCTTGGTCGCCAACCTATCTTAAAGACGTATTTAAGTTTAGTATAACAGGGATGGGTTTCTGGGCTTCTATTTATTTTGCTGCGGGTGTATTGGGTGCCTATTTGAGTTCTATTATCAGTGATAAAGTGATGAAATCAAAAAGAAAACCCATGATTGTTATTTCCTTTTTAGGCACCCTTCCTTTTATTGTCATATTATCGCAGTTGCATTCAGGAGTCAGTCATGCTGTCATTTTGCTTGTGCTCTCTTGTGCGGGATTCTTTGCTAATATGGCCTGGGGCCCCTTCCTTTCCTGGCCGGCGGACGTTTTTTCTCCTGAGGTTTACGGTACTGCCATGGGCTTCGTAAACATGCTGGCATATATCGGAGGAGCATTTGCACCCTTAATTATGAGCCGCCTAATCCGTGTAGGCCAGGTTGGCCCCGACTATACCTATGCTTGGATTTTTATCGCTTGTGCTGCTTTCGTCGGATTCATTGCTTCCTGCCTTGTAAAGGATAAAAAATATAGTCAGGCTAATTAGTTGGCATTTTGCAAGAATCCGATAGTAAAATTGTCACCTCGATCTATAATTATTTGGTTTTATTACGTTGTTAAAAGACCTTAAAAAATTCAAGAGGGATAATTATGTTAAATTACCATGAGATTTTAGCAACAGCAATGTTCAGACCCATAAATCCCCATGTTCCCGTTGTATTATGGGCTATAGGGCAGACTTATGCCCCCTTTGCTAAAATACCGGATAATGAGTACTATGCCGATCCGGCGAAAATGCTGGAAGCCCAGGTGAAGTTTTACGAACGTTTCCCTGATGTATTAACCATTCCCGGAATTTGGCCGGATCTTGGTCTGATGGCGGAACTGGGGGCTTTAGGAGCAGAGTTAGAGTTTCCGGATGATGCCCCTCCTCAGTCCAGGGGTGGGGCCTTTGAAGATATCAGGGAAGTAGAAAATTGGGAAGTCCCCGATCCTAAAAAGGCGGATTATACCTCTCAGACGCTAGATTACCTTAAGTATTTCTGTAAGCATTTACCGGAAGAACCCAGGAAGAAGTGGGGATTCTTAGATGGGCACATTTTCTGCGGTGGACCTGGTGAGATCTCAGGGTTATTACTCGGGTATGATAAATTTTCTTATGCAATGTATGATTATCCGCAGCTCGTGCATATTCTGCTGCGTAAGGTAACTGATTTTATTAAAAGCTATATTGATGCCCAAATAGAAATAGTTGGGGAACCTAAAAGGGTAATCATATGGGATCATATTCCCGGTATGTTGTCAAGAGAGCTTTTTGATGAATTTATCCATCCTTATATGAAAGAGGTGTTTACCCATGTAGAAAAGGCGACCCTGAGGATATACCATAACGAGAATAATTACCCCCATCTCCTTGATTTAATGCGGGATATCCCGGCCAACGTCTGCCATATCGGCCCCAAACACGATCTGGTCGAGAGCAAAAGGGTTTTAAAAAAATGTGTAATGGGAAACGTTCATCCTATCCAGGAATTATTGCTGGGTACAAATGAGGAAATTGAAGCAAAGTGTAAAACCATAATTGAAACTGCAGGAAGAGGTGGCGGTTTATGGCTTTCAACCGGAGGCGGTATGGCCCCGGAAACACCGGTGGAGAAAATGCAGGTCCTCATTGACTGTACTAAAAAATATCTGCCACCTTCGCTGTAATGCTAAAGTATAAAAACCGGTGGTGGCGCAATACAGCCACCCCGGCTTTTTTTGAGTAGGTCCTGGCATATTCAATAGGTTAGGTTTATAGAGTGCAGTTCCAAAGGTAGAGTATCTTTTCCTTAAGCACCTATGGTAAAATAAACTACGGAAGGTGTTTATGGATTCTCAAAGCGGAAATATCTCAGGGCGGTGATAAAAGGCAGGTGAAGAGAATGGAGATTGTTGCCACCGATGATAAACAGAAATATAGTTATGATGACTATATTCGTCTTGATGATGATAATCGCTATGAGGTGGTAGAGGGGGAGCTATTGTTGATACCATCACCGGGTTTTAAACACTAGGATGTTGTTAGGAAGCTCGCAGGTTTATTATCCGCCTGATATCCCCATCTACAATTCGCGAGATCGTACACGCAAAAGCCGTCTTTACCTGAAGCACGGCGTCAAAGAATACTGGCTGGTCGATCCTGGAGGGGGTACTGTAGAAATTTTTACATATACCCCTGAAGGCTAGCGTTTGGCCGGAAACTTTACCCATGCAGAGGGCTTGTCATCCTACATTTCACGCCTTCCTAAAAGAATAAGTAATAAAGGACCTTGCGATCCCTCATTGCGTCTCTAGCCAGATGATTACCTGCTTCTTGTCGGCCACGTTTCGGGAGGCGGATGCTCCAGGATCTCGCCTCCCGGGCGAGTTTTTTCTTTTCCCCCGGGCCGGCGGCGTTCACGGTGAGAAGAACTCCCTTGCCTCGCGGCGCTCCATACCTCTCACCTCGGGGACGCTCCGGCCGCGGGCGGCTTCTCCTCCGCCATTTGCCTTACTTTTTCTTTCATGGCCTGCCTTCCCGCCAAAATTGCCGGAAAAAAATTTTTGACCCGGGAACTTTTCGGCACCTGAGGGTGTCTAAATAACTGGTTGGGTGAGGAAAGGCCGTCCATCCCAGCAGGAAAACTGGAGGGCGGCGTAGAATATTCCTCTCCTGAGTAGTTTTTACATTACTAGCAGCAACCGCAGCATTAAGACGCAGCATGATTCGCAAAACCAAAGGGATGGAGGGATGTACCGGGTAAAAAAGGCCTCCCGGGCCGAAAGGAATACATGGAATGCCCTATGAACAGGGCGAAAACTCAAGGAGGGAAGATAGTTGTTAAAAACGAGGCAGAAATGGCTTTCAATTGTCCTTGCAGTGATGTTTCTCTTCACCTTGGTGCCTTTCGGCGCCCATCCTGCCCTGGCGAATACCCAGTACCAGACTATAACCGCAATCCCGAGCTTTGATCCCGGCAAAGATGAGGCCAAGAATTTAAATCTGGCGACAGTTTACATTAAAATCGACCCGGCCCTGGCCGATGCGGAGGGCGAGGCCATCGTCGAGGTTTTAGATTCTGAAGGGTCGAAACTCGACATTAAAAGCGTAGATTTCGAGGGGATAGGAAGTAATGTCTCGGTTGCTGATGCAACGTATAATCCAGGTGATAAATATGCAAAATTAAAGGTTAAAGCAGGGAGTGCGACAGCTAAGAGCGAGCTCACCCTTAAATTGGCAGTCGACGCAAAAGACGCTGCCGCCGGCGATGTCCAGGTCCGCTTTTCCAACGCGAGCGGCATTCTGGAGAACGGTTCCGTTGTGGCCGCGGTGGCTAAAGGCGCCGGTGTAGAAGTGTCTGTTGACAAGGTTGTCGCCATTGGTGACGGCGGCGGTGATGTTACTTTTACCGTGCAGGAAAATACCCTCTACGGCCTGGACAACACTGTAGGGAAGAATACCGTTAAATTTAAGCTGCCCAACGGGTTTACTTGGGAAGATGGTAGTGGCAGCGTGAAGCTGGTAAGCGGCCAGTTGGTAGATAGTAGTGGCACTACCATCACTGATTCTAATATATCTACCGTCTTCAAGGTATACGAAGACGAGAGAGAACTGCAAGTGAAGGTGCTAAAAGGGTTTTCTTACGCCAAAGATTCCTCTTCCAAAATCCGCCTCGAAGTCAGTGGTACGATTAAAGTTGACACCAGTGTGGCCAAGTACGGCGACGTAACTGTTACCTTGGGCGGCGAATCCACTGTTACCCCCAGTGACGTTGTTGTGGCCAACTATGGCGACTATAGTGCTTCCCTGAAATCCATAGAGGTTAAAAGCATTCAGCCTGGGCAGTTTGACCAGGAGATTGGCAAATTTGCCATCGATGAGGCTCTACCGGGCTCTCTCGTAGCTGGTAGGACTATTGAGCTGACCTTGCCTGAAAACGTCAAGTGGGAACAGTACCCGAAGTTTTCCAGCGGTGATTCCAAGAACGTAGGGTCGTTTGCAATCGACAACTTTGAAGCGGTGGGTACTAGCGGCCGTACAATTAAGGCTAAAATAACCCAAGCTACCTCTGGCAATAAACCCACTGAAATCGTCTTTAAGGACGGCAAGGTTACCGCGGCAGCTGACTTTACTGGCAAGATCGAGTTGACTGTAGGCGGCTCTGCTGGTGTTACCGGAACGGTCGTAGTTGCTGAAGCTAAGGCCCCGGTGACCGCAAGTGCTTCCAGCACTCCCAGTGTGATCATCGGCGAACGTGGCCAGGCTGCTGGTGACCTTATGATTACCGAGAGCGCTGCCGAAGTTTTCCAGAAAGACCTGGATGCTTCAGACATGCTAATTGATGGCGCATCTAAGAAATTAGATGCCGATCCCGGTTACCTGGTTATAAAAGCTCCTGAGGGTGTACGTTTCGACGTGACCCCGACGGTTACCGTGAGCGATGGCGATCTGGAGATTGATACTGTCCAACGGTACAGCGATGATAACATGGTTAAGATTAAGATTAAGAGCCAGAGCGCTAAAGCTAGCACTATAAAGATCAGTAACATCAAGCTTACCGTGGACCGTACCGTACCCGTGGGCGACCTGGAACTTAAGATCGGCGGTACAGCCCTGGTCGAGAATAGTATGGATGGCTTCTTCCCCGACAATGAATGGATAGCCAAAGCTTCCGTTGCTAAAGTCATTACACCAGCTCCGAGCGAAACCCAGGCGACTGTCAAATTCGTTATTGGGGACAAAAACTACAACGTGAATGGCGTCAATTACACAATGGACGTGGCGCCTTACGTTGACAGCGGCAGGACTTTCGTGCCTATTCGCTACTTGGCCAACGCCTTAGGCGTAAATCCTGAGAACATCTACTTCAACAACGACACACAAAGCGCCATCTTGCTGAAAGATGGTACGTCAGTTGAATTTACCATTGGCAGCAATATAATGAAACTGGGCAGCGTTAGCATCCCCATGGATGTAGCCGCCCAAGTGGTTAATGGTCGCATCATGCTCCCGGCCCGTTACGTAGCTAACGCTTTTGGATATTACAACGTTGGCTATGACGAAGCCACGCAGACCGTAACCATTAGCAAATAAATTGCGATGTGAGTAATTTAGAATAGTAAATGGGGAACCCGGATCATTTGGTCCGGGTTCCAAATTTAGGAGTGAATGTACCGTGCAGTTGCGAAAACTAAATTTGTTGCTTTTGGCGCTTTTCCTGAGCTATAGCATGATTTTCCCTGCTGCCGCAACGGCTGCAGATGGAAAGGTTCAAAAGATAACACTTCAGGAAGCAGTCGAAATGGCGCTGCAACACGACCAAGGCGTTAAAAAGGCTGAAGTGGAAGTACGCAGTACAGAGGCCCTTCGCGATAATGTAGCCGATAATGTAAAAAGCATCCCGCCGCAGGGATGGGCAGCTCCTGACCCAGTTACAGCAACGAAAGTGCAGGCTACCTGGGTAAATCTTTTATCTTCAGATTTAGCTTGGCGCATGAGTAAAAAAAATCTGGAAGCAACCCGGGACACATTGGTTCTAAAAGTCTGCAAGAGCTACTGGGATGTTCAGGTAGCGCAGGAAAAGCTATCCCTTCAAGAAAAGTTAATGCAGCAGGCCATAAAAAAATTGCAGGAGGCCCGTGCAGGGCAGAGAGCTGGTACTTTGTCCCCTGCAGAGATAGTTATGGCTGAGGCGCAGTGGGAACAAGCAAAAAAGAACTACGAAGCTGCACGACAGAACTTAAATGACGCTTACAATACTTTTAACAACTTGGTTGGTCTCCTCCCAGAAGAGAGACCGTTGTTAGTTGACACTCCAGATTATCAGCCGCTGAACATTAATAGCCTGGACGCAGAAGTTGATAGGGTTCTCACTGAATCACCTGCCGTATGGGCGGCGAAGCAGCAAATCGATATCAAAAAGTGGGCATCTGACATCATTTATGATAGCCAAGGTAATGTGATACCTTACAAATCGCGGCAAGCTGAAGTAGAAGCAGCCGAATATGATTATGCCAGTGCTAAAACGGCGATGGAGAAAGCGACACGCGCTCTGTATTACCAAACGAAAAGTTTGGAGGAAAGCTATGGTACGGCCTTAGAGGCATTGCGTATGGCCGAAGAAGCGCTGCGCGTTGAAAAAGCGAAATATGCTGCCGGCATGAGCATTCAAACTAAAGTTTTTGAAGCAGAAGTTAACGTCGCCCAGGCTCAGGAAGCTGTTGACGAGTTAATTCGTAACCATGCTTATTTAAAGCTAGCATTCGAAAAACCCTGGGCTATGCAGACGGCTAGCGGCAATTAATAGATATCAATAGAGGTTATAAGCTAGTACGGCTTACCTGCCTGCTAGTTTTTATTTTCAGCTCCTCTTTACCCCCTTATGATAAAAATGTAGGTTTAAAATAGTAATGGGGGAAGCCTATCTGGTTCTATGTGGAATAATCGATAAAAAATGTAGCTGGTTACCGGCTACTTGGGGAGGGTGTGGATTGGAAAGAAGGTTAATTAGACGCGGACCTCTAAGCAAGAGATTACTAATGCTCCTCATCTTGACTATACTTGCCGGCAGCTTTGCCTTTTCAGGAAATGCCTTAGCTAACGACAATGAAGAAAATGAACCTGAGAAAATTAATAATGAGGTAGCGGCGGAGGTCAGGAATATCAGTTATCAACTTGATAAAGGTGCGATGGATCCGGGTACGGCAATCAGCCTTTTAATTAGCGAGATAGATGCACTTGAGGAAATTGACAAAGTCGATATTGAAAGTGCCACCCTGGACGAGGTAAAAAAAGCGGTGTCACTAATCGTTCAAGAAATGCCTTTACTTCCGAATTCTCTTCTAAAGGTTTGGTTTACAGGCAGCAAGGCTGTGGTAGATATAGCTGAAAACGCTATTCCCTACCACCTAGGAAGAGTGATGGATGACGCTAAAAAGCTGGAAGAACATCTAGATAAGCTCGGGTTAACGGAACAGGCGCAAGACCTAGAAAACGCCAGGCCCTATAACAATTTACTCTTAAAAATACCTGAAGTGGTCGCTAAAAAGGAAATCCAAGTAAATGTGCCTGTAAGTGTTGCCAAAGACCTTATTGCCAGGAACTTGAATTTAAAAATTCAAGGTGATGGTATTTCTTTTTTAATGCCTGCAAAAGATTTTGATTTTAGTGACGGAACTGCTAGAGTAGCTATTATCTACAAAGAAATGGAGAGCAAGGACCTCCCTAACCTTGACGCGAACTTGACTCTCCATTTTGCCAGCAGAATATATGCTGTCAAGGCTTATCGGCTGGCAGTTAACGGGGCTTCGTCATCGGCAGATTTTAGCCAGCGCGTTCGGATGGCCCTGTCATTTGATCTCGGTAAAGACAGCGATCCTGCGCGCTTAGGTGCTTTCCGATATGACGAAACGAAAAAAAGATGGATATATATAAAGGGTGTTAATGCTACTGCTGGCATTATTGAATTACATCTTGAAAATGAAGGTATATATGCCGTCATCGATTATCAAAAGACCTTTGAAGACATTCAAAAACACTGGGCTAAAGCGGATATTGAAGCCATGGCCGCCAGGCAGATAGCAATAGGGGTTACTACCAGTCTATTTATGCCTGATGAACCCCTTAGCAGGGCCCAATTTACCGCTTTATTATTAAGATCTCTTAACAAAAAAGAAATAACTCCGACTACGCCTACCTTTAAAGACGTGAACTCAGGCGACTGGTTTTATGGTGCCGTTGAAGCCGCTTACCGGGCGGGACTGGTTTCGGGTAAGGAAAAAGATATCTTTGCTCCGCGAGATAATATCACCAGGGAGGAAATGGTCGTTATGCTGGCCCGGGCTCTAAAGGCTGCGGGCTACCATGGTACGGGTAATGTGGGCAGCCTTGAGTGCTTCAGAGACTATGCAGTTATTTCCGATTGGGCCAAGGGTGCCTTTGCTTCCTGCCAGGACGCAGGGATCAATTTGACTCTACCAGATGGCAACTTGCACCCCCATGACGATGCTACCCGGGCCCAGGCCATGGTAATGTTAAAGGGATTTTCTGATGCGATCCAAACTCTGGACAGATAGGAAAAAAATAAAGGAAAAGGATGTTGGCGCTGGAAACACTGCCAACACCTTTTTTGTTTAATCGATCTTTATCTGGTCTCCGGGCTCGTTATTTTTATTTCCAACCACTAGCTTTGCATAAAGAAAATATCAACCTGTCAAGAGACGGCCTTACCAAAATGAAACATCCCCTGCGGCTGATAACAATTAAAGACACCCGGGGTTAACCGGTAAAGATTATCACCAATGATTTTAAACTAACGGCGGAAGAATTAAGCGAGATTTACCGTAACCGCTGGCAGTAGAACACTTCTTTAAGTGTAAGCGTCAAACACGACCCACCTGGAACCGAAGCAAGATTTGTAGGATAATCTCCCTCAAGAATACCAAGGAGGGAGATTATTTATATGACCAAAGCCGAGCTGCAGGAACTGTGGGCAAGCCGGATAGCCGAATATAAGATGAGCGGGCAGAGCGTTAAAGAATGGTGCGCCACTCATGAAGGCGTTAGCCCCCGGCAGTTATGGTACTGGCTGCGGAAATATAAAAACCAGAATGGCGTTCTTTCCGCCCAATCAACCCGGTGGCTGCCGGTTGAAATAAGCGAGCAGACATCTAATGTTAGCAACTCCTTGCTGGTCAGGATAGGCCCTGCCATTATCGAGGTCAGCCCCAGTTTTGACCCGGTCTTGCTTTCTCAGGTGGTTAAGGTGCTGGTAGCTTTATGCTAAACGAAGCTGGCATCGACCGGGTTTATCTCGCCTGCGGCGCAACGGATCTGCGCAAGTCCATTGACGGCCTGGCGGTGCTGGTCAAGGAAGGGTTCGAACTGGACCCCTTCTCTTCTTGCCTTTTCGTTTTCTGTAACCGAAATAGGGACAAACTAAAGATCCTCCACTGGGAGCACAATGGGTTCTGGCTTTATTACCGCCGGCTGGAGAAGGGCAAATTCGTATGGCCTCAAGATACCACATCTTCAACCATCACCATCACCCGCCGGGAGCTGCGCTGGCTGCTTGACGGCCTCCCCTTAAAACAGCCCCAAGCCCATCCCGAGGTAAAAGCGCGTACCATCTTGTAATAGAAATCGCCAGAAAGAAATATTTTCTGTTTGTGGTTGATTCTAGAGGAATTCGACGCGATTCGTCGAATCATTAAAGCATGAACACTTCGCAATCTATCACCGCCATGACCATAGAAGAGCTGCGAGAACGTTGTATCCAGCTGGAACGAGAACGCCGAACTGACCGCCAAGCTAAACTGGTTTATGGAGCAGCTCCGTTTAAGCAAGAAGCGGCAATTCGGTGTTTCCAGCGAACGGACTGAAGCTTTACCAGAGCAACTGAGGCTTTTTAATGAGGCGGAAGTAGCAGCCCGGCCGGAGGCGCCTGAACCGGATTTAGAGACCATTACCTACCAGCGCCATAAAACGCGCACCCGCCGGGAGATGAACCTGGAAGATCTGCCGGTAGAAGTAGTAGAGCACCGCCTGCCGGAAGAAGAGCGGATTTGCCAAAGCTCACGGCGGTCCTTTACACGAAATGAGCACTGAGGTGCGGCAGGAGCTAAAAATAATCCCGGCCCAGGTAAAGGTAGTTAAACATATACGCTACGTCTATGCCTGCCGCCATTGCGAGCGGGAGGAGCTAACCACTCCCGTTGTCACGGCGCCGATGCCGGCCCCCGTACTGCCGGGAAGCCCGGTATCCCCTTCCCTCCTGGCCTACGTCATGCATCAGAAATACGGGGAGGGCTTACCTCTCTACCGCCAGGAGCAGCAGTTTAAAAGCCTGGGACTTGAACTCTCCCGTCAGACCCTGGCCAACTGGGTGCTCCACGGGGCGAACACCTGGTTAACGCATATTTACGACCGTCTTCATGAATACCTGCTTAAAAGAGATATCCTCCATGCCGACGAGACGACCTTACAGGTCCTGAGAGAACCGGGAAGGGAAGCTGCCACCAAGTCATTCCTCTGGCTTTACCGTACCGGGCGGGATGGACCGTCAATCGTCCTTTACGACTACCAGACCACCCGGGCCAGCAAACACCCCTGCCGCTTCCTGGCGGGTTTTAAAGGCTACTTGCACGTCGACGGCTACGCCGGCTACAACGAACTGCCGGATGTCACCCTGGTCGGCTGCTGGGCCCATGCCCGGCGCAAGTTCGACGAAGCCTTAAAAGCCCTGCCGGAAGATAAACGTAATGCAGCGGTAGCCGCCCGGGAGGGACTGGAGTTCTGTAACCGGCTCTTTACCATTGAACGCGACTTGAAAGATAAAACACCAGAGGAACGCTATCAACTCCGCCAGGTGCGCAGCAAACCCGTGCTGGACGCCTTTTTGGCGTGGCTAAAAACCCAGAAATCCCGGGTGCTGCCCAAAAGCTCCTTTGGGCAGGCGATTAACTACTGCCTGGGCCAGTGGGATAAACTCACCGCCTTTTTACAGGATGGGCGTCTGGAACTCGATAATAACCGCAGCGAGCGCTCCATCAAGCCTTTCGTCATCGGCCGCAAGAACTGGTTATTTGCCAACACCCCGCGGGGTGCCAAAGCCAGCGCCATTACCTACAGCATCATAGAAACAGCTAAGGATAACGGGTTAAATCCCTTCCAATACCTCATTTACCTCTTTGAAAGACTTCCCAACCTGGACCTCAAGGATAAAGATGCCCTGGATCAACTCCTGCCGTGGTCTGCTTCTTTGCCTCCTCTTTGCCGGATGAATAATTAAGCTTGTTTTAGCCCCCACCTCAGATACAAGGCGGGGGTTATTTTACGCTTACGTCTATTTCGGCAACTGGGTGGGATTTCCTGCCGCCGGCGGGCCGGGACAATAGCTACGGCAACAAAATTTGTTGCCACGTGGGGCAAAAGGGGAAAATTTCTGGTATAATGGCCTTGGCACAGAACGATTTGTGTGGATGGAGGACGTTATGTTGACCAAACGCCTGGTACTGGTCATTTTATTTGCTGCCTGGGGGTTACTGGGCTTCGGCGGGTTAGCCCGGGCCGAGGACAGGGTCCTGTACATACCCCTGGATGAGCGGCCGGTGAACCTGGATTATGTTGTCGCCACAACGGCTGACACCCTTTATGTGGTAACGCCCCCTGATTTTTTATTGCCGGACCACAAAACCCCGGCCCAGGTGGATCGCCTCTGGGATTGGGCCTTTAAAAACGCCAGGAGCACAACAGGCATGGTTCTGGCTACCGACACCTTGATCTACGGCGGCCTGATCCCCTCCCGGAACCACGAGCTTTCCCGGGAAGAGCTCCTGGCCCGGGTGGAAAATTTCAAAAGGCTGAAAGCCCTCAATCCGCGGCTGAAGATCCTGGCCTTTACCACTCTCATGCGCACCCCGGCCACAAATACGGCGGTTGAGGAACCGGCCTACTACGGCACCTACGGCGCGGCCATCTACAGATTGACCGCCCTGGAGGATAAAAAAGAAACACAGGGGTTGGATGCCCGCGAAACCATGGAGCTTGCCGGTTTAAAGGCCTCCATACCCCCGGAGTACCTGCAGGACTGGCTGGACCGGCGGGCGAAAAATTTGGAGGTAACCTCCCGCCTGCTGGAGTTGACGCGGGAGGGGGTAATCGACTACCTGGTCCTGGGCCGGGATGATGCGACCGCCCCCAGCCAGTCCCGCCGGGAGTACCGCTACCTGCTGCAGCAGGCAGAGGACCTGACGGCGGACAAATTTATTTCTTTTCCCGGCGTTGATGAAGGGGGCCTCGTCCTGCTAACGCGCCTGGCCAACCTGCTGGCGGGGGAAAAGCCCGGGGTTTACCTGGATTACGCCCCGGGGCCGGGGCCGGCCATCGTACCGGCCTATGAAGACACCACCGTCGGCGTGGCCGCCCACATCGCCGCTGCCGGCGGCCGGATTGTAACCGATCCCCGGGCGGCCGACCTGGTGCTAATGGTCAACACGCCGCCGGACGGCGTCACCAGGGAAGCGACTTCGCCGGCTAACAGCGCCGCCTTGAAGCCTGAAACGGCAACTTATGCGAAAAAAATAGCAACGTACATCGCCGGGGGACGGCCGGTGGCCCTGGCCGATATTGCCTTTGCTAACGGTGCCGACAATTCCCTGCTGGCGGCCCTGGAGCAGGCCGGCTTGCTGTCGCGGCTCCAGGCTTATGCAGGCCTGAACACGGCCGGCAATGCCATCGGTTACGCCCTTTGCCAGGGGCTCCTGGCCCGCCGGATGCAGCCGGAGGATCGGCAGGCCATCCTGGCCGTGCGCCTCCTCGATGACTGGGGCTACCAGGCCAATGTGCGCGGTCAGGTCGACCGGGAGATTATCCGGCCCTACGGGGTGGATAAAAACAACCTGGGAGCCTATGCGGATCGTATTTTTACGGCCATCAGGGAGGGTATGGCCCGTTTTGCCCGGGCCCATTTAGGCGATTTTAAAATTGACTCACTGGATATCTCTTTCCCCTGGAATCGAGCCTTTAATATCGGCGTGAAGATCCGCTGAGGGTTTGGCGGCCAGGCTTTTCGCGGTGTTCAGTTTTGTATCCATGGTCAAAGGGAAACTAGACGTCCATGCCGCTACGCGGCACCAGCAGAAGGATGAAAATGGCAGAGAACATTATTTTCAGGATAGAAGTTATTCTTTACGTCTATTTGTCTGCCGGGCGCGATTTCCTCCTGCCGGAGTCCAAAACCTTCTTGACAATTATATATTTTAATCTTAAGATTAAGCTAGAGGTGAACCTTATGGAAGAGATCCTTGGCGTTGAAGAAGCAAGGCGAAAATTAGGTAGGTTGGTTACTCAGGTCGCGCAAAAAAGGGAACCGATAATCATAATCCACAAGGCAAAGGAAAAAGCTGTTTTATTGAGCTACGAAGAATATAAACAACTACAAAAGCTATCGGCTTCCAATGCCGCGCAAACAGTAAGTAAGGCGTTGAAAAATATCCAGGAAGCGGTAAAAAAAGCAAACTTGGAACAGGATGTCATCGAGAGCGCCATCCTTGAGGTGCGTACCACTTGAAAAAGATCGTTTTTGATACGAATGTTTTGGTATCAGCCATCGGATGGGAGGGTCCTCCCCATAGACTTTTAGAAGCCTGCCTGCACGGCAGGTTAAAGCTATATACCAGCACTGCTTTGCTGGAAGAATTGAGCAAAGTGTTAGCCCGGCCAAAACTTAAGGTTATTGCCGGGCATCCCGATTTGCCAGTCATTCTTACATGGTTGGCTTCACCAGAGCAAATAGTCATCCCCGAATTTGAGCCGAACGTAATAACCAGAGATCTTGCTGATAATAAAGTACTGGCCTGTGCCCTGGCGGCTAAAGCCGATGCCATTATTTCAGGAGATGAGCATTTAATAGATCTCCGAGTCTATAATGAGATAAAAATTTTAAGGGCTTCAGAGGCATGTAAAATGTGGAATATTTAAACCCAAAGAAAATTACCGGAGAACACTCAGCCTACCCCTTCATATTACGATGCTGCGTAAAATGAGATCTATAATATGTTTTAACCTTTTTTCCCTATTGTCGGGGCTTAAGGGGTCCTCTTCCCAGAGGATGGCCAGGATGTCCTTATTGGTGAAATAGCCGGAGCAGAGGGTGGTGATGCTGGCCAGCACTTGTTTGAGGTCCAGGTCGGGACGAAATACGCCCCGGGCTACGCCTTCTTCGAGGATGGCCTTGAGGCTGGGCAGCCCTTCTTCCCAGATCTCCGGCAGCACCTTGCGGGCGTAGTTGCCCCCCTGGAGGGCTTCCCAGGCCATTAGCCGGGGGTAGTTGGGGTTGGCTGCCAGGAAATAAAAGTAATTGCGGATGGCCTCCGCGACCTGCTGCTTCAGATCGCCCTTCTCGCTGAAGGCCTTTTTCCCGGCGGCAAGGCTTTTTTCGAAATTCACCTTGAGGACGTAAGTATATAGGTCTTCCTTGCTGTTAAAGTAGTGATAGAGCATACGTTTATTTACCTGCGCCAGGTGGGCGATTTCATCTACCCGTGCCCCGTCGATGCCTTTGGCGGCGAAGACCTCTTCGGCGGCAGCCAGGATGCGCTCCCGGCTGCCTTTCGCGCTCCTTTCCATCCCTTGCTCACGCCTTATCTGTCAGGTTTACAAAATAAATTTTACCCCATTTTACCCGGCTTAGCCAGGGTGCGGGGTGTTATTTCCAGCGGGCCGGATACGAGGGCCCGTTGTTTATCACCGGGCCGCCTTGCGGGCGCGGCCTGAGCCGCTTGGCAAAGGTTACGGCCGGCAATAGCGCCAGGACGGCCATCAGGCCCAGGGCCCGGATGTAGGGCAGCATATAGCTCATATCAAGCTCCTTTAGCGCGACCTGCCGGAAGCCCAGAACCATCCAGGTGGAGGGCAGCAACCGCGCCAGGTAATTGATAAAAACCGGTATATGGGTTCCGGGCCAGGTATAACCGGAAATCATAAAGAAGGGTACGGACAAAAGCATCACGTACCTGGTAACCTGCAGGGAGTTGGATGCGTGGAGGGAAATTAAGAAACCGGCACCGGTGATGACTAGATCGTAGAGAAGGCCGAGCACAAGGATTAGACCCAGGGAGCCGCCGATCTTCACGTGGACGAAGCGGGAGGCGAACCAGAGCAAGAGGGCGTAATTAAAGAAGTTGGCGGTGAAATACGGGATAGCCTTACCGGTAAAGATTTTCCATGCCGGTACGGGCGCGCTCAAAAACTGCAGCCAGGTTTTGCGCTCTTTCTCCCGGGTTACGGTCAGGCTGACGCTGAGGAGGCCGATCTGGTGCAAGATCATCATGATCAGTCCCAGGAAGAGAAAATTGGTGTAGCTGAAAGTGGGGTTGTACCAGACCTCGGTGTTCAGGGAAACCGTGTCCATAATGGAACGGATCTCGTTTTTAGTATAGCCCATACCTGCCAGGTAGGAGGCCGTGCTGCTGGCGCTGAACTCGTTAAATACCTCGCGGATGTATTTGCGGGTATTGTAACCCCAGATCAAATTGGACCCGTCGTAAACGGTCAGTACCCGGGTCAATTCGTGCCGGGCCAACTTCTGCTCAAAGTGTTCCGGGATGACCACGCCGGCCCGCACCCTGCCGTTTTTCATCCCCTCCTGAAGTTCAGGATAGGTCTTTATGTCGTCCACCACCTTGAAGTGGGGGCTGTTGGCAAAGGCGGATGCGATTTCCCGGCTGAGTTTTGAGTCATCCAGGTCGACGATGGCTATAGGCACGTTGTTAAGGACGGCGGTGACATAGGCGGCGCCGAAAAGGGCGGCGTAGCCGAGGGGGACCAGGAAAACCATTAAAAAAAGGATTTTCTCTTTAAAAATATGGAGCATTTCGTAGTGGGCGATGTTGAGGAGCTGCCTCATGAGACTCTTCCCCCTAACTCCGCGCGATAAAGATAGCCGCTGCTCCATAGCATACGGCGGCTACGGCCAGCATGGCTAGTATATAATGGGACATCAAATTCCAACCGGCGTTTTTGAAGGCGAAGTAGTTTAACCCCTGGAAGAACCACGTCTGGGGCAGTATCCTGGCGATCCGCTGAAGGTAATAGGGCATGGCCTCCAGGGGCCAGGTGTAGCCTGACAGTACAAAGGAGGGCAGGGCGATAATCATGCCGAACCTGGCGGCGTCCACGGCGTTGCGGGCGAAACTGGACGCCAGGGTGCCGATGCTGTGAATGGCTATGGCGAAAGCCAGGGTGAAGAGGAGAAAGGACGGCCAGCTACAGTTAAGGGGCAGCTTAAAGACGCCGAAGGCCAGGATATACAAGGGCAAAACGATGGCCATGAAGATAAAAACCTGGGCTATCGATTTGCTGGCAAAAAATCGAAATTTGGAAATGCCGCTGGCCTTGATTTGCAACCAGCTCTTCATACCCCGTTCGCCGATGACGTTCAGGCACGCTGCCAGGGTGCAGCACTGCTGCCAGATGTTTAAAGCCAGGGCCAGGACGAGGAAGTAGGCGTAGTTGAGGGCCGGGTTGAACCACGGTTCCTCGCTGAAATCGATGGCCTGATAGGCTTCTTTAGCTTGTTGCAATTGAACTCCCCGGGCCACCAGGGCGCTGACGCCGGCCTGGGCGCTGATGGTGCGGGTGACGGTAAGCAAGGCGGCGGAGGCGTTGGTGGCATAGATCATGTTGCTGCCGTCAATAACCGCCAATACTCGTGTCTGCCGGCCGAGGGCCACGTCCCTGGCGAAGTTCTCGGGGATGACGACGCCCACGACGGCTTTTCCCTGCTTGATTAACTCCTGCAGGTCGTCGTAACTCGCGACCGAGGCGACCAGCTTTAAATACTCCGCCTTGCCTATCTTGTCCACCAGTTCGCGGCTGGCGCCGGAGTTGTCCAGGTCGACGACTGCAGTAGGGATATCCTTTAATACCTGGGCGCTGTAGATGGCGTAAAACAGCAGCAGCCCCAATATAGAGCCGAAAAGTAAGATATGGCGCAAACCCTTATCGCGCCAGAGGTAAAACACTTCGCGCCGCATAATTGCCAGGCATTGTTTAAGCATCGCCGTCACCGCCCTGCCCGGCCAGGGACTGGAGGCGATCGTTCCATTGCGCCAGGGCTTCTTCGGGCTGGTAAAAGGCTATTTTGCCCTTTTCCAGCCACCCTACCCGCCCGGTATGGGGCAGAAACTCGGCGTTGCTGAAAGCCCAGATACAGGTCCCGCCTCCGGCGAGAAAAGTTTCTAACTCCCGCAAGATGATGCGGCGCGAATCCAGGTCGATGGCGCCGATGAGTTCGTCGGCGATGAGCAGCCGGGGGTTGTTGAGGAGGGCGCAGGCCAGGGCCAGCCGCTGGTACAGGCCCGCCTCCAGGCTGCCCGCAGGTTGATTTAACACCTCGCCCAGTTCCAGCCGTTCGATTAGCCGGTCGATATTCTCCCGGCCGGCGTTTTTCAGCGTGGCGATAAAGTCTAGATTCTCAGCGGCGCTCAAATCATGGAAGAGACTACGTTCCTGGGTGACCAGTCCCAGGTATTTTTTAAATCCCTCGTTCTTCCGGACATCCACCCCGGCAACCTCGACCTTCTCGGAGGTGAACCTGTCGATGCCGGCGAGGATATGGAGGAGGGTCGTCTTGCCGCTCCCTTTCATTCCAAAAATACCCAGGCACTCGCCGGTGCTTACTTCCAGGGACAGGCCGTCCAGGACGGTTTTTTTGCCGATTTTCTGCGTCAGGTCTTTAACGGCAACGATTGTCTCCATTATTGCTGCTTCCCTTCCAGGATTTTTACCCTGGCCGTCATACCGGTTTTTAAGACCAGGTCCGGGTTGGGGACATCGATTTTAACCTCGAAGCTGCGGATGTCATGCTCGTACTGATCGTTAATCGCCTTTTTGACGGCAAACTCGCCGGCGTCGTTGATCCACACGACCTTGCCTTTAAAGACTTTGCCCGGTAAAGCATCTACCGTTATCTCCGCCTCCTGGCCGAGGTGGACGCGGGCGATCTTCTTTTCGCTTATGTAAACCTTGACGTAGGTATGGAGGAGGTCGGTTATTTCAAAGACCGGCGTTCCAGCGTTGACCATTTCGCCCTGCTCGAGGAGTTTCTGGGTGATGAAGCCGGCTATGGGGGCCTTTAAAATGGCGTCAGCCAGGTAGGTTTTTGCTTCCTCTACCGCCCCGCCGGCTTGCTTGACCTGGCCGGCGGCGGCTTCTTGCTGGGCCTGGGCTACCGCCACCCCGGTGCGGGCTGATATTGCCTGGTCGAGGAGAGCCTGGGCTTCCTGGAGTTTCTTTTGGGCGGCGTTGTAGGCGTTCTGGGCCCGCTCGTAGCTGATCTGGGCGGCGTTGTAGGCGTTTTGGGCCCGCTCGTAGCCGTTTTTGGCTTCTTCTAGTTTGCGGTCATCTATGGCGCCCTGGTCGTGCAGGAGGCGGAGGCGGTCGTAGAGGTCTTTGGCGTTGTTTAGCTGATCTTTGGCATCTTTAACGCCCACCTCGGCTGCGTTCACCTGATCTTGGGCGTCCTTAACGCCCACCTGGGCCTCGGCTACTCCTGCTTCGGCCTGTTTGATTTTGGCTTCGATTTGCTGGCTCTGGTAGGTGACGTTGTTACTGGCCTGGCTCTCCTGCCCCTGGGCTGCGGCATAAGCCCCTTCGGCCTGGGTCAGCTTGGCATTTAGCTCGCTGCTGTCCAGGCGGGCCAGTTCCTGACCCTGCTCTACCCTGGCGCCCTCATCGACAAGCAGGGTTTCGATTTTGCCGGGGACTTTAAAAGCGGCCATGGCGGTCCTGGCTTCGATTGTCCCGGTGGCTGTGAGGCTGTCGCGCTCTTCGGCGATTGCTGCTTGCTGTTTGTAAAAGTAATTATGAAAGATAAAGACGGTTGCGGCGATAATGCCTGCCAGCAAGACGGTTACCGCCGTTTTTTTGAATTTGATTTGGTTTAAAGCGTTCATACCGGCACCCCTTTGTTTGCTTGGTATACTAACTAGTTAGTTACCGATCTACATCCTATATATAGCTTGGGGGTCCAGGGTGTCAAACACGAAAAAAGCCGTCCGGAACCTGAGGCTTTCCTTAATTTAAAAGTTCTACCATCAGGGCACTTTAAACATGGCCTTGCTGCTATTTGCTGCCAGTCAAAGGTACTGGTGATTTTTTTTCATTGGCATCTTTAACTGTAGTATAATAGGGGCGGAGGGAGGAGAACTTGAAACTTAGATTTACTGCCCATGCTGAAAAGCAGCTAATAGAAAGGAAAATCGTTAAAAAGTTGGTAAACGAGACAGTATGTAATCCGGAACAAGTAATACCGCAAGGACAGGATGTTTTAATCTACCAGAAGATTTACAAGGAAGTGGGGAAAGAATACCTGCTTAGGGTTGCCATAAAATTATCGGGAGACACTTACGTGGTTTTAACCGCGTACAAAACGTCAAAAATTAAAAAGTATGGAGGCGATAAATAATGAAGTTTCGTTATGATCCAGATGCCGACGCCTTATATATACGTTTTAATGAGAGCTCTATTTGTGAAACTGAAGAAATATCCCAGGGTGTATTGTTGGATATCGATGAAGAAGGCAAGCTGGTAGGCCTGGAGATTCTTAATGCATCTAAAAAATTGGGAAAACCCCCTTTAACTGTGGAGGTAGAGCTATCGAAGGCCGCTACCATATAGCCCGCAAGGCATAAATGTTGACAAGGCACCTGTACTGGTGCTATATTTTTTTACGTTATTATTTCGAAGTCGTATTATACGGTTCCAAAGCAGGTGGCGGGGTTGCAGGAGATCCAGCTTCTAGAACTTTTCAGTCGGGTGCACCGCCGTTTGGTACGGCGGCTGACGCCGTTGTTCCAGGCGGAAGGGTTTTCCGGGACGGAGATCCTCGTTCTCTGGAAAGTACATAAATGGGGCCCTTTGCGGGTAACGGAGCTGGCCGGGCATATCGGCATACCGCCCAGCACCTTTACCGGCGTTCTTGACCGCCTGGTGGCCCGGGGGCTCCTGGAGCGGGTGCCGGACCCGGGGGACCGTCGGAGCATACTGGTACGGGGTGCGCCTGCCCTGGCGGAGCTGGTCGGCCGGCTGACGGCAGCCATCGAAGGTGAATTGAGGCATATCTTTAATGCCTTGCCGGAAGACTGCAGCCGGCGTTTGCTGGCTGATCTAGAAGTGCTCAATCAATACCTGGAACGGGAAGAAGGTGAAAGTTTTGGCCGATCATGAAAGGGAACAATCGGGGGCAGGAGCAGGCCTGCCGGCAGCCGACGGCGAGGTACAGGGCTCCTGGATTATCCCCGTCCTGGTGGCCCTCATCGGGGCTTTTATGTCCATCCTGGACTCCAGCATCGTCAATGTGGCCATCCCGACCATCATGCATGTTTTTAATACCGATACCAGCACGGTCGAGTGGGTGGTCACCATTTACATGCTAGCGCTGGGGGTTATTGTCCCCTTAAGCGGCTGGCTGGGTGACAAGCTGGGCTTCAAAAAGTTATACGTCATCGCTCTGGTTATATTTACCTTCGGGTCACTCCTGTGCACCTTGAGCTGGAACGTCGATTCCCTCATCGCGGCCCGGGTGGTCCAGGCCCTGGGCGGCGGTTTGATCATGCCCACTACCATGGCCATGATTTATCGTATGGTACCGCGGGAAAGAATTGGCAGCGCCATGGGAGTGCTGGGGATTGCCCTCTTTGTGGCGCCGGCCATCGGGCCGACCCTGGGCGGCTACCTGGTGGAGTATGTTGACTGGCGCTGGATTTTTACCATTAATCTGCCCATCGGGGTGCTGGGGGTGCTGCTTTCCCTGGTCCTCCTGCCAGATTTCCCGGCTGCCGAAGCGGGCAGGCTGGATATCGGGGGGGCCGTAACGGCGGCGGTAGGCCTTTTTACCCTCCTCCTGGCCCTGAGCAAGGGCGCGGACTGGGGCTGGACCTCAGAAGCCACCGTCTTCCTGTTTTACACCAGCGCGGTTTCCCTCGGCCTCTTTATTTACCTGGAACTTACCTGTGCCAACCCCCTCCTGGAGCTGAGGGTATTCCGCTATCCGGCCTTTACCCTGGCCAATCTCATGGTGGTGGTAACCACCATTGGCCTTTTTGGCGGCATTTTCTACGTCCCCCTTTTTCTCCAGACCGTCCGCGGCCTGGGAGCTATGGAAACGGGTCTGCTGTCCATGCCCGGCGCCCTGGCCTCGGCGCTGATGATGCCGGTAACCGGCCGCCTCTACGACCGCATCGGCCCCCGCCTGATGGCGGTGACCGGGCTGGTAGTGCTGGCGATAACAACCTATCTCTTTCACTTCTTAGATATCGTTACCCCCGACAGGGTCATCATTACCTGGCTGATCCTGCGGAGCGTTAGCATGTCTTTTGCCTCCATGCCGGCCCAGACGGCGGCCCTGGCGGGGCTGCCGCCAGAACTGGTAGGCCGGGCTTCGGCCATGACCAATATTATCAACCGGGTGTCGGGTTCTTTCGGGATAGCCATCTTGACCTCGATTTTAAATCACCGTACGGCCCTGCACGCTACGCAGCTAGCAAGCCAGATCACAGCGGACAACCCGGCCGTTACGGCCTTTTTCCAGCAGGTGGCTCTCTACCTGGGGAGCGGGTCGGCAGCGACCCAGGTGAAGAGCCTGGGTACCACTTATCTGGCAGGACTGGTGTCCCAGGCGGCTTTTATACGAGGTATTGACGACATTTTTGTCGTGATGACCGGTTTTGCCCTGGCCGGCGTCCTCCCGGCCTTTTTCCTCCAAAAAGGGCCTGGCGGCGCCCGGCCGGGCTTTGGCGGCGGCGAGTAAATGAGAGGAGTGAGCGGTAGTTGTCAAGGAGGTTAGTAGTCATCCTGGTACTCGTTTTGGCCCTGGCTGGTGCCGGTGCCATTGCCTTTTATTACTACTACGAAAATCTTAATTTTGCCAGTACCGACGACGCCCGGGTGGCGGCCGACACAGTGACGGTGAGCCCGGAAATAGCGGGTAAGCTTTTGGAATGGCGCGTCCAGGAAGGCGATGAGGTTAAAGCCGGTCAGGTCCTGGGCCGCCAGGACCTGGAATCTTCCCTGACTTCCAGCGCCGTCAACCCCCAGGCTCTAGGAACGGCAGCCGGTGTCATGGCCCAGAAGGCTGAGATTAAGTCTCCCATCGACGGCCAGGTGATCCAGTCTAAGGCCCTGGTCGGGGAGATGGCGGCTCCTGGCATGGCCCTGGCTATCATCGCCGATACTGAACACCTGTATATCAGCGCTAATATTAAAGAAACCGTCATCGAAAAGGTCAAGGTCGGTCAGGTAGTGGATGTTACTATTGATGCCTTCCCGGACCGTCATTTCAGCGGCCGGGTGACCAGTATCGGCCGGGCGACGACTTCGGTCTTTTCCCTGCTCCCGGCCCAGAACTCCAATGGGAATTATACCAAGGTGACCCAGGTCATACCGGTAAAAATCCAGCTCCTGGATGCCAGCGATGTTAAGCTGCTGCCGGGGATGAATGCCACGGTACGCATTCATATTAGATAATTACGGGAAAATATGCGGTTGAACGGCAAGTTATTCATTGTGGAGGGGAGCAAGCTATGCCAATGTGGGGGAAAAGGGTGGTAGCCCTTTTGCTTGTAGGTGTTCTGGCCCTGGGTGTCGCCGGTTGCGGCGCCAGGGCCGGGGCCAGCGACCAGGTGACTGTTAAGGCTGTCGCCGCCAGCAAGGGGAAGATGGCGGCGACGGTAGAGGTAACCGGCGCCCTGGTGCCGGCCCGGACGGCCAATGTGGTCAGCAAACTGTCCGGTCAGGTGACGGCCGTGAAAGCTGATGTCGGCGACCGGGTGCGGGCCGGCCAGGTCCTGGTGGAGATTGATACCAAGGAGCTCCAGGCCCAGCTCCAGCAGGCCGAGGCTGCCGTTCGCAGTGTCCAGGATCAGGCGGAACAGGCGCGCATCGGTATGGATTCAGCCCGCGTCGCTATAGCCAATGCCAAGGTCGCATTGGATGCCGCCCAGAAGTACTACGATCGTATTAAAGCCCTGGCAGATGCCGGCGCGGCGTCCCAGAGCCAGCTGGACGATGCCCAGACCAAGTTGGACCAGGCTAAAAATGGCTATGAGGCTGCCAACAAACAGTATGAGGCCGCCCAAAAACAATATGAAACCGCATCCGGGTCCGGTTTGGCCCAGGCTGAAGCGGCGGTCAACATTATTAAAGTAAATATGAGTAATGCCAGCATCACCAGTCCCATCACCGGTGTTGTCACCAACCGGAACATAAATCCCGGTGAAATGGCCGCACCCACGAGCCCCCAGCCCCTGCTGACCATCGCCGATACTTCCACCCTGAAGCTCCAGGGGACAGTCGGCCAGGAGGCAGTCCCCCTGCTGTCAACGGGACAGAAGGTGACAGTCACCCTGGACGCCCTGCCGGGCCGGGAGTTTACCGGCACGGTGACCCAGGTGGGCCCGGTGGCGGCTACCACCGGCCAGCGTTTCCCGGTGGAGATCAGCCTGCCCAACCCGGGCGAGCTGAAGGCCGGCATGACGGCCCGGGCCGTATTTAAGCTGGCGGCCCCGGAGGGCGTCGTTGTACCCCTTGCTGCTGTTTGCACAGACAACGGCCAGGATTATGTCTTTGTGGTTAAGAACGGCACGGTAGAGCGGCGGCAGGTTGTTCTGGGCCTGAAAAACGATGAACAGGTGATGATACTTAAGGGGCTGCAGGCCGGCGAGCAGGTGGCCGTGACCAACGTAGGCGTGCTGCAGGATAAGATGGCAGTGACAGTGGAGTAATGTTAGTCCAGACGGGATTGACTGGATAATGGGCTAATGTTAGGATGTAAAGTAAAGAAATACTATTGGTAAAACATTTTTGGTCAAGAGAGGGGAAGGTAATTTCATGTATGAGGAAAAGGCTAATCTTGATGCCGATTTTTTACGCAAGGTAGGTCCTGTGCTTAGGAGTATGGGGTTTGCCAATGAGAGGGAAGCACTTAAGGAGCAGGCTTTACTCCTAATTTTAAGCAAGATAAACCGATATCGAGCCGAATGCTCGTACTACGAAAAAAAGTATGGTATGACTTTTGAAAAGTTTGCTGCCATGGTTAATGAAAATGGTGGTGAGGATTTCGAACATGAGGACGATCTCCTGGACTGGCGGTTTGCAAAGGAAACATTGGAAGATTTAATGCGCCAGAAAAAGGAGATTGAGGATGCTTAATGTCCTTAAAGCCTTCCAGAGCATTGTTAAGACTTATACCGTTGAACTTTTTGAACGGGAAACCAATTGTAAGCGTTTAAAAGCAACCATTACTTTTATCGATGGGAGCAAGCTTTTCATAAAAGATTATAATTTTAGCTCTGAACGGAAGTATTCGTATCACTGGGCAGATAGATATGGAAAACTTATTATTCGCTGGGACAATGCTCCTCACTGGCATCAGCTTACCACCTTTCCTCATCATAAGCATATAGGTTCATCAGAAAGGGTAGAACCATCATTAGAGATAGATCTCAATTCGGTATTGATGTTCATTAAGAGACAAATAAGTGATTAGGTAAAAAATTGCTCAGCTAAAAAAGACATGGATAGAAGTATAGTTATCTGCTGTGGGCGTTAATTTTAAGCCTATCAGCGGGATTCTGGTATCTTTCAGGGTGTCCCTGGAGAGGATAGTATGACGCAAGAATTTGCCCGCTTAAAGCGGCTTCTTGACATAAAACGCGAAGAAGAGTTAGATAAGCGCCGGGCCCTTGCCTGGCAGAAGGCCCGGGAGGTGGCCTCCTTTTTGCGGGACGTTTACGGCGTGCAGCAGGTTATCCTCTATGGCTCCCTGGCCCGGGGCGATTTTCAGAAAATGTCCGATATAGATCTATATATCAGGGGCTTTGAAGGCCCCTACTGGCAGATGCTGGCCCGGGCCGGGCGCCTGGCCGCACCCTTTGACGTCAGCATCGTGTGCGCCGAGGACGCCCTGCCATCTTTACAGGAAGAAGTCGCCCGGGAAGGGGTGGAACTTTGATCCCTGAAAAATACCTTTTGCTGGAAGCCCGTATTCGCAAAGAAGTGGCCAACCTGGAAAGGCTGGAAAGGGAATTGGCGCGGTACAATTTATTCCCCAGGATTCAAGCCGATTCCCTGGGAGGTTTCAGCCTCACCGATGAAGCCTCCCTGCGGATAATAGGTTCTATCTTGCACGATTACTATACGGCTATAGAAAAGATTTTTAGAATTATAGCGCGGGATATTGATTGTTCCGTCCCTACCGGCGAGCAACAGCATAAAGAGCTGCTGGATCAAATGACCCTGGAAGTGCCGGGCTTACGCCCGGCGTTGCTGGACAATGAAACGGCCCGTAAGTTAGACGAACTCCGGGCCTTCAGGCACGTTTTCCGTAACATTTATGGTTTTAGCCTGGACGCGGATAAAATCCGCCAGCTCCTGGAGGGATTGCCGGAGCTGGCCAGTGATTGCAAAAAGGACCTCCACCTGTTTACCCTTAGAATGCGCCGGATTCTCGGACTTAACAGCAGCAGCGAGGTGTAACCAATTCTTATTCCTGCTCGCCCCGGAGGTAGTCGACGAACTGCCTGGCGGTGCGGCCGGATGTGCCGTTCTGGTAGAGGGCCCACTGCAGGGCGCGGCGGCGCAGCTCGGCAGGCTCCATTGCCAGGCCGGCTCTCCTGGCCAGCTCGCTGACTATAGCCAGGTACTGTTCCTGGTCCGGGCTTGGGAAGACGACGGTGAGGCCGAAGCGCTCCGCCAGGGAGAGTTTCTCCTGGACGGTGTCCTGCAGGCGCACCTCGCCTCCGGCCGGATTGGGTGTACGGTCAGCGAAGAGTTCCTTCACCAGGTGGCGGCGGTTGGAAGTTGCGTAGACCAGGACGTTGGCCGGCCGCGCCTGCAGGCTCCCCTCCAGCAGGCCCTTCAGTTCTTTATATTCCACCTCGTCCTCTTCAAAGGAAAGGTCGTCGATGAAGATGATAAACTTCTGCGGCCGGGGTATGAGGATTTTTAGTATCTCCTGGTAGTCGCCCAGGTACTTTTTGGGCAGCTCTATAAGCCTGAGACCCCGGGAACCGTAGGCGTGCAGGAGGGCCTTGACTGTCGACGACTTGCCGGTGCCCCGGGCGCCGTAGAGGAGGATGTTGACGGCCGGCAGGCCGCGCAGAAATTTCTCGGTATTGTGAATGACCTCCTGGCGCTCGGCCTCGTAGCCCACCAGGTCGGCCAGGGTAATGGGGTCGGGATGGTCGATACATTCGAGCCTGCCGCCTGCGGGGCCGCGGTCCCAGCGGAAGGCCCAGCAGGCGCCGAAGATGCCCGCGCCGTGGGTGTGATAATAATCGGCCAGGAGCTCCAGGCCTTCGGCGCCCCAATCAGGTATGGCAAGTAATTTCTCCTTTAGCTGCCGGCGGGCCGCCTCTACCGGCCGCACCGGGCCAGGAAGTTCCAGTGGTCGCAGCCCTGCCCAGTCGGGAATAGGGCTTGAGTTTGCCGTGTCTTTATTGGACAGAGCCCCTGGAGTATCACCTGCTGGAAACGCTGTGTTGCTGCCTGACGGGGCGACCAGGTACGAAAGAGCGGCCGTATAGGCAGCCGGGGCCAGCCCGGCCAGGGCCTGCAGGGCGCGCAGGTCCTGGCGGACAGCGTCCTTAAGGGCGGCGCCCATACTATTCCAGCCCTGCTCCCCGGCCTTGATGGTAAAGGTATTTTCAGCTTCAATGAGGCGATCCAGCAGGTAGTTCTGCCAGGGGTCGCCGGTAAGGGTGCCCCGGTAAAGCTCGGTAGCATTGGCCAGCAGCTTGAAAAAGTGGCGGCAGGCGGCGGCCAGGGCCTGGCGGTTTACTTCCGGGTTGCCCAGCTGCCGGCACACTTCAAGAAAGGCGGCAATGACCCCATCGCGGGTCAGGTCCTGGTAGATTAACAATTCGCTGTTTCGCTGGTAAACTTGCTGAAAGACGATGGGATTAATCATTATCGACAAACCTCCTGAAACACCGGCAATTTAAGTTAATCAATTAAATTAGACTACATTTGCCAGCTTAAAGCAAGGATTTTTTGCGCTTCCCGGGCTATTTATGGAACAAGCCTGCCTGTTAATTCCAGGACAAGGTTCCTTGGCTATTTTGTTGCTTATTAAGGGTTAAAGGAATATCAAAACGTGAGCCTTGACGAATTCCTGCATAACCATCAAATTTATTCTACGGTAGAAAGGGATCTGGAACTGGCCATTACCTGCATTATGGATATTGGCAATCATATTATCAGCGCCATGGATTTACCCGAACCGGAAACCTATGCCGACATACCCATTTCACAAGAACTAGCCCGGAAGCTGTCTGGGGCGGTACGTTTTCGTAACATCCTTGCCCATGAATACATGGACATTGACCGCCGCCTGGTGTATAAACACTTACAAACCGGCCTGGGCGACCTGGTAGAATTCATTTATGGTATTGGTAAATTTTTAGGGATATAGGAGTATCTCAATCGCTGCCGATACCGAAGTCATAATGCTCGACTTGATGCTGAGGTCATCCGGGATTAAAGGCCGATCTTGGTGATTTGAATCATTTTATGATAACTATAAAAAAACGACTGGGAATTAACTGATGGGGAAACGGTTATTGTTATTTTTTATCGTTTTCTGCTTTATGTTAACTCTCTCCGGTACGGGGAGCAGGCCCGAGGGCTGGCCCCTGACAGCGCCGGTGGTGCAGGCGGATATTGTTGTCTATGGCGGCGGCCTGGCCGGGTGCGCGGCGGCCTGGAAAGCCGCGGTCGCGGCGCCGGACAAGCAGGTGGCCCTGGTGGTCCCCTACCCCGGCCGCGAGTACGGCGGCCTGGCTACGGTGGGCGGCCAGAACTTCTGGGACCTGCGCTACTGGGACCGGGACGGGAAGCTGGCCCAGGGGGGCTCATTTGCCCACTGGTTGAAAGCGGTAGGTCCTTTTTACCGCACGGCAGATCTTGCGGCGCGGATTGCCGCGGACCTGGGAAGGCTGCCGAACCTCAAAACTTACTGGGCTATGGACATAACCGCCGTCCGGAAGGACCGGCGTGGCCGCCTGCGCGCCCTGGCATTGCGGGAACTGCAACGTGATGCGACCGGGACCATCGCCTGGGGTAGCGGGAAAGAAATCCTGGCGGCGCCGATATTTGTTGACGCCTCCGAGGACGGCAGGCTCAGCCGCCTGAGCCAGGCCGGGGTGACGGTGGGCCGGGCGGACTGGCCGGCCGAACTCCTGACCAGAGATTTTCTGAATGGCAGCAGCGACCTCCGCCCGCGCCAGCAAGCGGCTACTTTGATGTTTAAGGTGAAGGGGGTTCGGCCGGGCCGCTACCCGGATATGGTTTTTCAACGAGCAAAAGGGGTATGGGGGGCCTACGGCGGTAAAAAAGTTTACATAAGCGACCCGGTGGTTACCGCTTTTAACGATAAATATGGCCCCCTGGGCTTTGCCCTGAAACCCCTCAACGCCGCCCAGGACGGGCCGGGAAGCCCGGAGTGGTGGGTTAATGCCCTCCTTATCTTTAACGTCGACGGCCGGGCCAACGGCCGCGACCGGGGGCATGATGCCTATCCCGGGGATATGGCGCCAGGGGCCCTGGACACGGATACGGCCTGGCAGCGGGCGCGCCAGTTACTGGACGACCCGGAGTTCATCCGGGCCTTGCGCCATTTTCAAGGGTTCGAAGAGGCCGAGGTGGTGCGGGATGCAGCAGGCCGGCCGGTGACCGGCGATATCCTCTACCTGCGGGAGACAGTGCACACGGTGATGGACCCCAGGGAAACCCGTCCGGGGACTGAGAATAACAATTACGCCCTGAACGCATCGGCTGCCCGGGGCGCAGGTTCTGGCCCCCCTGATGGCGATGATCTCGGGAATTATGCCAACCGTATCGGCCTGGGCTTTTACTGGCAGGATATCAATGCCTATCATTTCAGCGATCTTAAAGGGAGCGACGGCAGCTACCGCTGGCCGGTGACGCCCTTTTTGCGGCCCGATTATCCTCGGACAACGCCGGGACCAGACGGATGGCCACAAAATCCGGTGTATATTCCCTTTAACGTTCTCCTTAGCCGGACGGTGCCCAACCTCCTTATCCCTGGTTATGCAGCCAGCATCTCCTCCCTGGCCTGGGCCGAGCTGCGGGTGCTGCCCAATAGTTGCGTCCTGGGAGATGCGGCCGGGGTAGCGGCTGCCTATGCCGCCCGTGTGGGCCGCGACCCGGGCACCTTCACTGACGCCGATGTAGCGGCTATCAGGGAAATACTGGTCAAAAGTTTCGGCGCCAGGGTAGATAAGTGAGGCGAAAAATCCGCAAGCCGGCGAAAGTGCTGGAAGCAGAGCTGGAAAAGATTTAAAATGATGAGGGCCTGAGAGTTTGATTATCTTTGTTCAAATTTTCGTATAAATATTTTTTCTAGCCAATAGTCTTCTGCTCTGCTATAATTCTCATAGAGGCTCTTCTATTCATGATAGAGAAAGATTGTGAAGAGTATCGCATTTATGCTTATAAGGAGGTTCCGGGCTTGCCCCCGGGACAGGACCCAAAGGAGGGATACTGCCTTGGGAGAGGTGGTATTTAGCACCTGGGGAGGAAAAGTTGTCGATCACCGGGGCGGTCCGTCGGGGGGAGGACCGTCCTGGGCCGGGGAATTTGGCGGTCGGCAGTTAAAGGCCTTTATTGGCTGGGATGGTCTCGTAGTCACCGACCCGGCCGTAGACCTGCTGGCTGCTTTACAGGCTTACTACCAGGCCGTCCAGGGGGAATCCTGCGGCCGCTGCGTACCCTGCCGGGTAGGGACCAGGGTTATTTACAATGTCCTGGTACGCATCGCCGGGGGCGAAGGCCTTCCCTCCGATTTAGACCTTCTCCGACGGGTGGCCTGGATTGTACGGGATGGTTCTCTGTGCGAGCTCGGCCAGGCTGGGGCCAAAGCTGTTCTTGATTTTTTAGATTATTATAGCGAGGCCTTGCGACCTTTCCTGGAGGATAGCGGCAGGGTCGCCGGGGGTCAACGGAGACCAGGGCCTGGAGGCCGGGTGCAGGTTCTGGCTTCCGGACGGGTCCTGGTGGGGAACGACCGCGGAAAGGGAGCGGCCGCCGCTTCCCCGGCAGCCGGTTTAACCTATAAACCTTTTGTTACTGCGCCCTGCCTCAAGCGGTGCCCGGCCCACCTGGACATCCCGGCTTATATTGACGCCATTAAGGATGGCCGCTATGAGGAATCCCTGGCCATCATCCGCCAGCGGACCGCCCTGGCCGGTGTCCTGGGACGGGTCTGCGTCCACCCGTGTGAAGAAAACTGCCGCCGCGGCAATGTTGACGAACCCCTGGCCATCCGGGGCCTGAAGCGCTTCGTAGCCGATTATGAGGTGAAACGCGGCCGCCGGCCGGTCGCCGTCTGCGGGGGTAATCTCTTTACGGGACCCTGGCGGCCGGCAGGACAGGCCGGTGGGGAAGAAACAACGGCCGTCACTTCAGGCAAGAAGGTAGCCATCATCGGTGCCGGACCGGCGGGTCTCAGCGCCGCCTACCAGCTCGCCGGTCGGGGCTATAAAGTGACTATTTTCGAGGCCTTGCCGGTGGCCGGCGGTATGCTGGCGGTGGGTATTCCCAGTTACCGGTTGCCACGGGATATCCTGGCTGGAGAGATCGAGGCCATCAAGGCTCTGGGCGTAACCATCAACCTCAACACCCGGGTCGGCGTCGACGTGACCATGGACCAATTACAGCGCGATTACGACGCCGTCTTTATTGCTACCGGCCTCCATGCCAGCTCCCGCATGGGAGTAGCCGGCGAGGATGAAGGCTATGGAGGATTTATCCCCGGGGTCAAGTTCCTGCGAGATTTGAACCTGGACCGGTGTCCTTCCCTGGAGGGCAAGGTGGTGGCCGTCGTCGGCGGCGGCAATGTAGCGATGGATTGCGCCCGTTCCGCCCTGCGCCGGGGGGCCCGGGAGGTGCACCTTATTTACCGGCGTTCCCGGGCGGAAATGCCGGCCCATGCGACCGAGGTCAGGGATGCCGAGGCCGAGGGGGTTATTTATCACTTCCTGGTTAATCCCACCGCCCTGGTAGCGGAAAAAGGCAATATCAAGGGTATGCAGTGCGTCCGGATGAAACTTGGCGAGCCGGACGATTCTGGCCGGCGCCGGCCCGTACCCGTGCCGGGAACGGAGTTTTTCCTGCCCTGCGATATTGTGGTGCCGGCTATCGGCCAGGCGGCCGACCTGTCTTTCCTGGACGGCCGGATCGAGGTGGGCAAACGTGGTACCATCAGTGTTGACCCGGTGACCCTGGCTACCAGTGTCCCCGGCGTCTTCGCCGGCGGCGATATCGTCCTGGGGGCCAGGACGGTAGTTGAGGCCGTGGCCCAGGGCAACCGGGCGGCAGTTTCCATTGACCAGTACCTGCGCCAGGGGACCACCAGTCCCACGGTAGAGGACGAGCTGGACGCGTGGCTGGAAAAGGTCGGCGTCTATGACCCGGAAGAGGATGTAGGAATCTACGGCGGCCGGCCGCGGCAGGCAGAAAGGGTGGCGCCGTTGGCCGAGCGGGTAAAGGACTTCCGGGAAGTTGAAGGCGGCTTCGATTTCTACGCAGGCAGGGCCGAAGCCGAACGCTGCCTGCGCTGTTACCGGGTCGGGATGATGGTCCTGGCCGGAGAGGGGGAGAGTAATGGTTAACCTGACCATTGACGGACAAAGGGTTACGGCTCCAGAGGGCATGACCATCCTGGAGGTGGCCCGGGAAAATGGTATCCATATCCCCACCCTGTGCCACCATCCAAAGTTGCGGCCCCTGGGGTATTGCCGTCTGTGCCTGGTCGACATCGAGGGCGCCGCAAAACCCATGACGGCCTGCAATACGCCGGTCGCCGAGGGTATGGTGATCCGGACCAGCACGCCTGTTATAGAGGAGATGCGCAAGGGTATTATTGAAATGCTTTTAAGCCTCCACCCGGAGGACTGCCTGACCTGCGAAAAAGCAGGTAACTGCCAGCTCCAGGATTGCGCCTACACTTACGGTGTAAAGCATGGCGAACTGCCAGTAAAACGCGAGGAATTGCCCGTTTTGAAGGAAAATCCCTTCATTGTGCGGGATTATAATAAATGTATCGTTTGCGGCCGTTGCGTCCGCGCCTGCCAGGAGGTGCAGGTCCAGAGGGTCGTGGACCTGGTGGGTAAAGGCAGCGCCGCCCGGGTGGGGGCGACGAAGGCCGGAGCGGAAGTAAGCCTGGAAGAAGGGGGCTGCGTCTTTTGCGGTAACTGTGTCCAGGTCTGCCCGGTGGGAGCTCTGACGGAGAAGGCCGGCCTGGGCCAGGGCCGCGAGTGGGAGTTCAAAAAAGTCCGCAGTATTTGTTCTTACTGCGGCGTGGGTTGTAATCTCACCCTTTATGTAAAAGATGGTAAGGTGGTAAAAGTTAGGGGTTACGAAAACCCTGAGGTAAACAACGGCTGGCTGTGCGTAAAAGGCCGCTTTGGTTTTGACTATATTCACAATCCTGACAGGATAACCAGGCCGTTGATCCGGGAGGGAGATAGGGAAAAAGGCTATTTCCGGGAGGCTTCCTGGGAAGAAGCTTTAGCCCTTGTATCCCAGAAATTAACTCAGATTAAAGGCAGCTACGGCTCTGAAGCTCTGGGCTTTCTTTGTTCAGCTAAATGTACCAATGAAGAGAATTATCTCTTACAAAAGCTGGCCCGGGGGGTACTGGGCACCAATAATGTTGATCACTGTGCTCGCCTCTGACACTCTTCTACAGTTGCCGGTCTGGCAACAACCTTTGGCAGCGGTGCAATGACCAATTCTATCGCTGACATCGCCAGCGCAGATTGTATCTTTGTCATTGGCAGCAATACAACCGAGAACCATCCTGTTATTGCCCTTAAAGTAAAAGAAGCTGTCCGTCGTGGAGCCAGGCTCATTGTTGCTGATCCCCGGCGTATTGAACTGGTGAACTTCAGTTACTTGTGGTTAAGACAAAAACCCGGAACAGATCTTGCTCTGCTGAATGGACTGCTTCATGTAATCATCAAGGAAGAGCTTTATGACAAAGAATTTATTGCCCAGAGGACGGAAGGTTTTGAGGCTCTAAAACTTGCCGTAGAGGAGTATACACCAGCAAAGGTGTCAGAAGTTACAGGTGTTCCGGCAGGCGATATTATCGAGGCAGCAAGGACTTATGCCCGGGGTCCGAGCTCTACTATTTTGTACGCAATGGGAATAACCCAGCATATAACTGGTACGGCCAACGTGATGGCCCTGGCCAACCTGGCCATGGCCTGTGGTCAGGTCGGTAAAGAAGGTAGCGGCGTAAATCCCCTGCGGGGGCAGAGCAATGTCCAGGGTGCCTGCGATATGGGTGGATTACCCAATGTATTACCGGGATACCAACCAGTAACAGATCCGGGGGTTCGCCATAAATTTAGCGAAGCCTGGGGGGTACCGGACTTACCCGGAGAACCTGGCCTGACATTAATGGAGATGATGGCGGCAGCCCAAGAAGGCAAATTGAAAGGGATGTATATTTTAGGAGAAAACCCTGTCTTGACTGATCCAGATGTCTCCCATGTAAAAGAGGCGTTAAAGAACCTGGAGTTTCTGGTGGTACAGGATATTTTTTTGACGGAGACAGCCAGGATGGCGGATGTTGTTTTACCTGGAGCTTCCTTTGCGGAAAAGGAAGGTACCTTTACCAGTACGGAGCGCCGGGTGCAGCTTTTGCATAAAGCCATTGAACCTCCCGGTGAAGCACGGCCGGATTGGCTTATTTTAAACGATTTGTTGCTGTTAATGGGATATCCGCGGAAATATTCGTCGCCTGGGGAGATAATGCAGGAGATAGCAGGGTTAACTCCCAGCTATGCGGGTATAACTTATGAGCGCCTGGAAGATAAAGGGTTACAGTGGCCGGTGCTTTCCCTCGAACATCCGGGTACACCCGTTCTCCATCGGGAAAAATTTAGCAGAGGTTATGGGCAGTTCCAGGTAGTGCATTACCGGCCGCCGGCCGAAGAACCTGATGAGGAGTACCCGTTCTTATTTACCACTGGCAGGAATTTGTATCACTATCATACTGTTATTTCCCGTAAGTCCAGGGGGCTGGAAGAGATGTGTCCTGCTCCTGTGGTGGAGATTAATGATAACGATGCAGCCCGTTTGGGTATACGGGAAGGAGAAATGATTGAGATTGTTTCCCGACGTGGTAAAGTAAGGGTTAAAGCATTGGTTACGGATCGCATACCCCGGGGCCAGGTATTTATGAATTTCCATTTCCATGAAGCAGCAGCCAACCTGCTTACAATTGCTGCCCTGGATCCGGTTGCTAAAATACCCGAGTATAAAACCTGTGCTGTAGCTATCAAGGTTAAAAAGTAGCTGTGGGAGATTATTTTCCCACCAGCCGCCCCTATCCGGGGCGGTTTTTTTATTCTTTTACCGGGGAGCGACCGGGAACCCTGCAGGAGCAATTGCTTACTGTTGCCGGCGGGGTGTATAATCTAAGGAGCGCCAGTTACGGCGGCCTTACGCAGCGATCAGGATAATGGTGGTCAGGCGGGGTGGCGTGAAGCTGCGGGGAGATTTTACGCCCCGAACCTCAGACGCAATCAGAGTCTAATGGGACTTGAGCTACCCGTCATAGCAACAGGATGAAAAACATTTCAGGAGAGTGGTTATCTTGCAGCCCAAACACATTTACGCCCTGATCCTGGTAGCCTTGATCTGGGGGCTGACCTTCCCGGCCATGAAGATCGGTAGCTTCTACCTGCCGCCCTTATCCTTTGCCGCCTGGCGGTTCTTCCTGGGGGCCCTCTGCCTGCTTCCCCTGGCCGGCAGGCGCCAGGGGAAACTATGGCATGCCGGCCGGGATTTCTGGCCTTTATTTCTTCTCGGCCTCCTGCAGACGGCCATTATGGGCGGCGCTCTGCACCTGGGTATTAGCATGGTAAAGAGCGGTATAACCTCGGTGGTTCTTTATAGCTACCCCTTCTTCTTTACCTTCCTGGCTTTTTTATTACTCCGGGAACCCCTGACAGGGAAGCAAATGGCAGGCTTAATTATCGGTTTCGCAGGTTTAATCCTGGTCGTAGATCCCTGGAAGATGCATCCGACCCATGCTGAATTTATCGGGATCCTGGTCCTCCTGGGGGGGTCCATCGGCTGGGGCTTGGCCAGCGTTTACCTGAAGGCCGCCTTTAAAACCAGGGATAAGCTGGAGGTTACCACCTACCAGATGTTCTACGGGTCCCTGGTGTTGATGCTGGTAGCGGCCTTCGCCGACCACGGCCTGCGCTTTTCCTGGACCGCCCCCGGTCTGGGCATCATGTTATATACTGCCCTTCTAACCTCGGCCCTGGGTTTCGTTATCCTCCTGACCATCCAGGCCCGCTATCCGGCCAGCCAGACCAGCGTTTATCTCTTCCTGGTCCCAGTCTTCGGCGTCCTCTTTAGTTCACTCCTACTGGGAGAGAAATTAACCCTCAACCTTTTGCTGGGCCTGGCTCTGGTAGCAGCTGGTATTATCACCGTCAACCTGGGGGCTCCGGTTCAGGCGCGGGAGAAGACCGATTGTGTCGCATCCGGCAAATAGCGCCAGGGTTTGCCCGGCGGTATGAAGGTGGAGCATGGGGGGCAATTTTTCTTGACGCCCCTCTACCTATCTGGTAAAATTATAATGTTGTTCTGAGTTGTTTTGATTAATCCCGGTTAGGGACTATTTTTTTGCCTGGATATAGACTTGAGGAGGGGAGAGGGATGGCTGAGGGATACGATGTTGTCATCGTCGGTGCCGGCCCGGCGGGTATTTTTACCGCCCTGGAGCTGGTGCGGCAGAGAAGCGGCCTGAAGGTGCTGATCCTGGAGAAAGGGCACGGTTTACAACGCCGGGTTTGCCCGTCCCAGGAGACACGTTCCAGTTGCCTCCACTGTAACCCCTGCTCGGTGGTATCCGGCTGGGGGGGCGCCGGCGCTTTCAGTGACGGTAAATTGACCCTGTCGCCGGAAGTTGGGGGCTGGCTTAATGAATATATACCCCAGCAGGATGTTACTTCCCTCATTGATTATGTCGACAAGATTTACCTTTATTTTGGGGCACCGGACAGGGTATACGGCGGCCCTGACGACGAGCGGATTTTAGATATCCAGCGCCAGGCGATCCTGGCGGACTTGAAGTTAATCTCGGCGCCCATTCGCCACCTGGGAACGGGTCGTACCCAGGAAATCCTCCAGGCCATGAAAGACTACCTGGAGGAACGAGGGGTGGAGGTGCGGACGGAGACACCGGTGGAGGAGATCCTGGTGGATGGCCACCGGGTCGCCGGGGTAGTTACCCGTAAGGGTGAGGAAATCAAGGCCCGCTACGTGGTCCTGGCCCCGGGCCGGGAGGGTTCCGACTGGCTCCGTAAAGTGGCTGGTAAACTGGGATTAAAGCTGGCGGTCAATCCGGTGGACGTCGGCGTTCGGGTGGAAGTCCCGGCGGCGGTCATGGAACACCTGACCAGCGTGATCTATGAATCCAAGTTTATCTTTTACTCCCGGAAATTTGATGACCGGGTACGGACCTTCTGCATGAACCCTTACGGTGAGGTCGTGCTGGAAAATAACGAGGGCCTGGTGACGGTCAACGGTCATTCCTATGCGGAAAAGAAGACCACCAATACCAATTTTGCCCTCCTGGTCAGCAAGACCTTTACGGAACCCTTTAAAGAACCCATTGCCTATGGCCGTTATGTGGCGCAACTGGCCAACCTCCTGGGGGGCGGCGTCCTGGTACAGCGCCTGGGGGATCTCCTTTCCGGCCGGCGGACCACAGCCGACCGCCTGGAAAAAGGGCTGATCAACCCGACCCTGACGGAAGCGACGCCGGGGGACCTCTCCCTGGTTTTCCCCTACCGGCACTTGACGGCTATTATCGAAATGCTTCAGGCGATGGATAAGATTGCTCCCGGGGTTTACTCCCGCCATACCCTCCTTTACGGGGTCGAGGTTAAGTTCTATTCATCCAGGTTAAATTTAACCCGTGACCTGGAGACCAATATCCGCGGCTTGTACGCCGCCGGTGACGGCGCCGGGGTTACCCGGGGCCTGGCCCAGGCCTCGGCCGCCGGGGTGATTACCGCCCGGGCCATTATGGCGGGTACTTCCGCCCGTGACTAGCTGCAGTCGGTAAATTAAAATCGAAGGGTGGTGCCTTGATGGCAGCGGTAGTACTGGTTGGCGCCCAGTGGGGCGATGAAGGTAAGGGAAAAATCACAGACTACCTGGCTGAAAGGGCCGATGTGGTGATTCGCTACCAGGGAGGTAGCAACGCCGGCCATACGGTAATGGTCGGCCATGAGGAATTTAAACTGCACCTGGTGCCTTCGGGTATCCTCTACCCCGGCAAGCTCTGTATTATCGGTAACGGTGTAGTCCTCGACCCGGCGGTCCTGGTGGAGGAGTTAGACGGCCTGGCGGCCCGGGGCGTGGATACCTCCGGTCTGAAGATCAGCAACCGGGCTCACCTGATCCTTCCCTACCACAAAGGCCTGGACGCCGCCGAGGAGGAACACCGCGGTGCGGCCATGATTGGCACCACCAAAAGGGGTATCGGCCCGGCCTATGTGGATAAAGCCGCCCGGACGGGTATCCGGGTGGGCGACCTCCTGGACTGGGAGGAGTTTAGCGCCAAAGTGGCCCATAACCTGGCTGCCACCAATGAACTCCTGGCTAAGATTTATGACCGGCCGGGATATGATCTCCAGGCCATCCTGGAGGAATACGCCGGTTACGCCCGGCGCCTGCGGCCGCTGATTGCCGACAGCGTTCGCCTGGTGAACCGGGCCCTCCAGGAGGGGCGTAAGGTTCTCTTTGAAGGCGCCCAGGGGACCCTCCTGGACCTGGATCAGGGAACCTATCCCTTTGTGACTTCATCCTATCCCGTTGCCGGCGGGGCCTGCATCGGCGCCGGCGTCGGCCCGACACGCATCGACAAGGTCATTGGCGTGGTCAAGGCCTATACCACCAGGGTGGGTTCCGGCCCCTTCCCTACGGAGATTACCGGGCCTGCCGGTGACGCCCTGAGGCAACAGGGCATGGAATTCGGTACCACCACCGGGCGACCGCGCCGCTGCGGCTGGCTGGATACGGTTATCCTGCGCCATGCTGCCGAGGTAAACGGCCTGACGGGTATCGCCCTGACCAAGCTGGACGTCCTGACGGGCCTTGATCCTTTAAGAATTTGTACCAGTTACCGCTACCGGGGGACGGTGGGGGAAGATTTTCCGGCCAGCCTGAAGGCATTAGAGGAGTGCGAACCGGTTTATGAGGAACTCCCGGGCTGGCACGAAGACATTACCGGCGCTAGGTCCCTGGATGACCTCCCGGCTAATTGCCGCCGTTATATCCGGCGGCTGGAAGAGCTCACCGGCGTTCCCGTCCACCTCATCGCCGTGGGCCCGCGCCGGGACCAGACCATTGTTTTGGAGAGTCCTTTTTAACCGTTTTTAATATTCCGTTTGAAGGGCGTTGGCCCTTCTTTTTTTATTTCCCGAAAAATACTTATTGAATTGCCCCAAAAAAATGCTATAATAGAACCATCAGGTGGTCAGGCCAGACAAAATTGACAGACCATTAAGAGCCTTAAGATATTGTGACAACAAGCACATGGTAGCTGGCCAGAGGCGAAATTCATAGGGGGGAGGCTTAAGCCTTGACGGCGCAAAAGGAATTGCTGAAGAAACTGGAAGGTATCCTGGGTCGGGAACGGCTCATCACGGAAGCGGAGGACCGCTGGTGCTACGCCTTTGATGCTGCGGCCGCCCAGGCCAAACACCTGCCCCTGGCCGTGGCCCTGCCGCGGTCGACGGAAGAAGTGGTAGCCATTATGCGCCTGGCTACGGAGTACCGGGTGCCGGTTTACCCCCGGGGTGCAGGTACCAATTTGAGCGGCGGGGTCATTCCCCGGGAAGATGGCTTGGTCGTCTCTTTTACCGAGATGAACAAGATCCTGGAGCTGGATATTGAAAACTTGACAGCCACCGTTCAGCCGGGGGTGGTTGTCCAGGACCTTAATGACGCCGTCGCCCCCCATGGTCTTATCTACCCGCCCGATCCCGGAAGTGTGACCACTGCTACCATGGGCGGTAGCGTGGCAGAGTCCTCGGGGGGCCTGCGGGGCCTCAAGTACGGGGTTACCAAGGATTATGTCATGGGGCTGGAGGTCGTTCTGGCCGACGGCACCGTCTTTCATTGCGGTGGGAAGACAGTAAAGAATGTTAGCGGCTACGATCTGGTGAAACTTTTCTGCGGTAGTGAGGGAACCCTGGGGATCATGACGGCCATTACCGTGCGCCTGATCCCGGCGCCGGAAGCTCGGCGGAGCATGCTGGCCGTCTTTGACCGGATGGAGGGGGCCGCCAGGACCATCACCGAGATCATCGCCAACAAGGTTATACCTGCTACTATGGAAATTATGGATAATGTTACCATTCGTACAGTGGAGGCATACTGCCACGCCGGCCTTCCGGTAGAGGCGGCGGCCGTACTCCTGCTGGAAGTGGACGGTATTCCGGAGGTTGTCGCCAAAGAGGCGGCTATCGTTGAACGGGTCTGCCGGGAAAACGGCGGCCAGGTCCAGGTCGCCCGGGACGATGCCGAACGGGAAAACCTGTGGACCGCCCGCCGGGCTGCCCTGCCGGCCTGTGCACGCCTGCGGCCCACTACCGTATTGGAAGACGCCACTGTTCCCCGTAGCCAGATACCAGCTATGCTCCTGGCTCTGGAGAAGATTGCCCAAAAATATAACCTGACCATCGCCACTTATGGCCATGCCGGCGACGGCAACCTGCACCCAACCATTACCTGTGACGAGCGGGATGGGGAAGAAATGCAGCGAGTACACAGTGCCGTCGATGAGATTTTCCGTACTGCCGTTGAACTGGGCGGAACCTTAAGCGGTGAACATGGTATCGGTATTGCCAAGCAGAAGTATATGGAACTCGAGTTTGGCGCCAACGGCCTGGACGTCATGCGCCGGATCAAGCAAGCCCTGGATCCCCTGGGGTTACTCAATCCCGGCAAACTCGTTGGTCCGGTCCCAGCGAAGGAGTGAGGGGCCGTGAGCTATTTAGATGACCTGGCCCTGGTTGGCGAAGAAATGGCCAAGTGCATGAAGTGCGGCAACTGCCAGGCAGTCTGCCCTCTGTATAAAGAGATCCTGCGGGAAGCGGCTGTGGCCCGTGGTAAGGTCCAGCTGGCCTACGCCTACCTGCGGGGAGAAATTCCGGCCACCCATTCCCTAGCTGAAAAGTTTCTCTTTTGCCTCACTTGTATGGCCTGCGTGGCCAACTGCCCCAGCGGCGTCCGGGTGGACAAGGTAGTACTGGCGGCGCGGGCGGCCATGGTGCGGGAAAAAGGGCTACCCTGGTTAAAAAAGGTTATCTTCCAGGGTTTAAAGCGGTCCTGGCTCTTCGATACGGCTTTGAAGACCGGTCGTCATTTCCAGTCCTTCGCCCTGCGTTACCGGCCGGAAATCCAGCGCTGTAACCCCCGCTTTCCTATAGGACTGGAACTGAGACGGGTCCTGCCGCCCCTGGCCAGGCGCACATTGAGAGAGGAATTCCCCGAGGTTATCCGCCCGGTGCAGCCCCGGGCCAGGGCAACCTTTTTCACAGGTTGCCTGGAGAACTATATCTACACTGATATCGGCCGAGCAGTGGTCAACGTCCTCCTGGCCAACGATATCGAAGTTATAATCCCCCGGGACCAACACTGCTGCGGTATACCCACCCTGGTCCACGGCGACGTCCTTACGGCCAGGGAGATGGCTGCTTCCAACCTGCATATTTTTCAGGGATATAACTTTGACTACCTGGTCACTGTCTGCGCTACCTGTGGCGAGGCCTGGAAGCAATACTATCCCAGCCTCATGGATAACGGCCCCCTGGGGGAGGTTGCCGGGCAGATGGCCAGAAAGGCCCGGGACATCAATGAATTCCTGGTGGAGATTGATTACCGCGTGCCGACCGGCAGTCTGCCTTTAAAGGTGACTTACCACGATCCCTGCCACCTGGTGCGGGGCCAGGGGATTAGCCGCCAGCCGCGGCAAATCCTGGGTTCCATCTCGGGGGTGGAAGTGGTGGAAATGAAGAATGCCGATCGCTGCTGCGGCAGTGCCGGTTCCTTCAGCCTGACTAATTACGATGTTTCCATGCAGGTCCAGGCCCACAAAGTGGCAGCTATCAAGGCCACCGGCGCCGGTACGGTGGTCACCGCCTGCCCGGCCTGCCGCATGCAACTGGAAGACGGCCTGGCCCAGGCCGGCCTGTCCCCCAGTGTCTTCCACGTAGTCCAACTTCTAGAACAGGCTTACGGTATTACCGCCAATTAGCTTCACGCCTCTATTTACGGGGAGGGTCATATTTGAAATCTCAGGAACTCATTACTTCCTTCACCAGCCAGGCCGAAGCCATGGGCGCCCGGGTGATCCAGGCAGCCCGTCCGGGCGAAATTGGCGCTAAACTGGTGGAGGTTTTACGTCCCCTGGGATCAAAGATTGCCCTGGTGGACTCCCCCCTGGTGAAAACAGCCGGGGTGGAGGCGGCCCTGGCCGGGGCAGGATTCAACGTTGAAAAGGACGGACCGGAATTTGCCCGTCAGGCCGATACTGGTATCGTCGAGTTTGAGTACGGTATCGCCGAGACAGGGACCCTGGCCATGGACGCCACCGACCTGAAAACCCGCCTGGCAGCTATGTTACCCCTGACTTGCGTGGCCCTGCTCGCGGCGGAGAGGGTCCGGGCCAATTTGACCGAAGTAATCGACGCCTATTTGGAGCGGGGCCCTTGGCCCGGCTATTTCACCCTGGTTACCGGTCCCAGCCGCACGGCCGACATAGAACGCAGCCTGACCGTAGGTGTTCATGGGCCAGAGAGGCTGTTCATCATCCTGGTAGGCGAAAACGGAGGTGCCAGCCGTGGCCGGTAAAGAATTCAAGCAACGTATCCGGCAGGCCCTGAATAACGCCAGCCTGCGGGGAGCCCTTGGTCGCTTTGCCGATTCCTATGTAGTTTCCCGGGAAGAGGTTTATGCCGGCCGGGATTTTGAATCCTTAAGGCAGAGGATTGCCGCTATCAAGGCTGATGCCGCCGGCCGTTACGAGGAACTGGCCGACCGGTTCAGCCGGGCGGTGGAGGCCCGAGGCGGCAAGGTGTTCCGAGCTAAGGACGCAGCGGCCGCCAGGGAATATATCTACCAGGTAGCTAAAGAACACGGCGTTACAGAAATCGTCAAGTCCAAGTCCTTTGCTTCGGAAGAGATCCACCTGAACGAATTCCTCCAGGAACGGGGTATCAATCCCTACGAAACCGACCTGGCCGAGTGGATCCTCCAGCTCATGCCCGGGGAGAGGCCTTCCCATATGGTCATGCCGGCCATTCACCTCCCCAAGGAGGAGGTCGCCCGGGTCTTCAGCCGTTACCTGGGTGAACCGGTAGAACCTGATATTAAAAATATGGTCCGTATCGCCCGCCGGGAGTTGAGGAAAAAATTTCTGACTGCCGGCATGGGCATCAGCGGCGCCAACATTGCCGTGGCTGAAACGGGGACCATTGTCCTCTGCACCAATGAAGGCAACGCCCGCTTGACTACTACTGTACCACCGGTTCACGTGGCCATTGTCGGCTACGAGAAGCTGGTGCCCAGCATTAAAGATATTGTTCCCATCCTTGAGGCCCTGCCCCGCAGCGGTACGGCTCAGCCCATTACCAGTTACGTAACCATGATCACCGGTCCGGTGCCGGCCTGGCGGGGCGAAGGCGAGGGTATTAAGGAACTGCACGTCGTTCTTCTGGACAACGGGCGCACCAGGATGGCCGCCGACCCGGTCTTCAAGGAGGCCCTGCAGTGTATCCGCTGCGCCTCCTGCACCAACGTCTGCCCGGTCTTCCAGCTGGTCAGCGGCCAGGTCTATGGTTATATTTACAACGGCGGTATCGGCAGTGTCCTCACGGCCTTCTTCAATTCCCTGGAAGACGCCGTCGACCCCCAGAGCCTGTGTATCGGCTGCCGGCGCTGTGCCGAGGTCTGCCCGGCAAAGATTAATATCCCCGATTTGGTGTTGAAGCTTCGGGAGCGGGTCGTCACGAAGCAGGGGCTTTCCAGCGGCTACCGGATCGCCCTCCACGGCATAGTGGCTAAACCGAAGCTGATGCACACCCTCCTGCGGGCGGCCTCCCGCCTCCAGGGTCCGGTAACCCACGGCCAGCCCCTGATCCGGCACCTGCCTCTCTTCTTCAGCAACTTGACCTCCGGCCGCAGCCTGCCGGCCATTGCTAAGGAGCCCCTGCGGGACCGGGTCAAACGCCTGGAGGCCCGTACCGGCAGGCCGCGTCTCAAGGCCGCCTTTTACAGCGGTTGCGTAATTGACTTTGCCTACCCGGAGATCGGTGAGGCTGTTTATAAAGTGCTGGGGCGGGAAGGGGTGCAGGTAACATTTCCCCAGGGCCAGGCCTGCTGCGGTGCCCCGGCAGTTTATGCCGGCGATCGGGAGACGGCGGTGAAGTTGGCCAAACAAAATATTACCGCGCTGGAAGAGGCCCGGGCCGATGTTGTGGTCACCGCCTGCCCTACCTGCGCCGTGGCCCTGAAAAAGGACTTTCCCGAGCTCCTGGCCGGCGAACCGGCCTGGGAGGAGCGGGCCAGGGCCCTGGCGAAGAAGGTAAAAGACTTTACCGAGCTGGTCCATGAATTAACTGGCGGGCAGGGGAAAAAGGTCAAGCAGGCTAAAAAATCCGGCAGCGGGGCAGTAAAGGTTACCTATCATGACTCTTGTCATTTCAAGCGGCACCTGGGCCTGGACCAGGTGGCCAGGCAGGTTTTAAAGGAACAGCCGGGGGTGGAACTGGTAGAGATGCAGGAAAGCGACCGCTGCTGCGGTTTTGGTGGTTCTTATAGCATCAAGTACCCGGAGATCAGCGCCCCTATCCTGGAACGCAAGCTGAAAAATATTACCGAAAGTGGTGCGCAAGTGGTGGCTGCGGACTGCCCGGGCTGCGTCCTGCAGCTACGCGGCGGCCTGGATCAGAAGGGCAGCTCTATCAAGGTCAAGCATACGGCTGAGGTGCTGGCGGCCTTGGAGAACTTGCAGGGTGGCGGGAACAGTAAATAACTCCCCGATTTTATTCCCGGAGGTGGGGACAGGTGGACCTGAGACCTATCAGGACTAAAAAAATCTACGAAGAGATCGTCCAGCAGATTAAAGATCTCATTGGCGAGGGTAACCTGAAACCGGGGGACCGCCTGCCCTCGGAACGGGAATTGTCCGAACGCCTGGCCGTCAGTCGTGCTTCCGTCAGGGAAGCCCTGAGTGCCCTGGCGGCCATGGGAGTAATTGTTATCAGGCCGGGAGAAGGCACATTTGTCCAGAATATCCGCAACGGGGCCATAGTTGAACCCCTGGCCATGGCTCTGCTCCTGGACCGCCAGGCTGCTATGGAACTTCTGGAAGCCCGCCAGGCCCTGGAGGGCGAGGCCGCATATCTTGCGGCCCGCCGCGCCGGGCCGGAGGACCTGGAAAAGATGGAGGAGCTTTTAAAGGAGATGGAGCATGACCTGCAGCGGGGCATTCTGGGTGAAGAGGCAGACCTGCGTTTCCACCTGGCCATTGCCGAGGCGGCCCGCAACTCCGTCCTGGCGCGCCTGATGCATACAGTTTCCGATACCATGCGCCAGGCCCTGAAGACCAGCCGCCAGCGCCTTTATACCACCGCGGGCAACCCGGAAAAGCTTTTTGCCCAGCACAATCAGATTTATGAAGCCATCAAAGCCCATGACCCCCGGGCCGCCAGGAAGGCTATCTGCCAGCACCTGCGCTTTGTCGAAAAGGAGTTGCAAAAAGAATAATGGGGTCAAAAATTAGCCAATCTGTTTTTATTGGTGATATTTAAGGTTTATAAAAATGAGGCCATGATTCAACTGTTGTATGGATTATAATTGACATAAAAGGGAGAAATAATAAATAAACATACTAGTGGGTGGAACGCGGTAGAGGTACTAAAAAGGCCTGGGTGCAGTTTCTCCTCCCGGTGGTAGTTTAAAGGGAAAGGAGGTTCCTTGTTAGGGGAGCATCCGGTTGTCAACAGCAACGCACTTTGGTAAGTGTCCGGTCTGAACACCTGGATGCCATAACAGTATATTTGAAATTTAATACATGGCATGGTAAGGAGGCAATGAAACAATGCCCTGGATACAGGTTTATGACCCGGTTAATAACCTGGGGCTGTCGGCTTTATTGGCTGTTATCCCCATTCTCTTCCTGTTTTATGCCCTGGCTATCCGAAGGATGAAGGGTCATATTGCCGGCTTCCTGACGGTAGTAGTAGCAATTATTGTCGCCATTTTAGGTTACCGGATGCCTGCCGGCCTGGCCGTCCTTTCCTTCCTCAATGGTGGTCTGTACGGCCTGTTCCCCATCAGCTGGATTGTAGTAACCGCTGTCTTTTTATACCAGATTACGGTGAAGACCGGTCAGTTCGAAGTGATCAAGGATTCCATCGCCGGCCTTACCGAAGATCGGCGCCTCCAGGCCCTCCTGATTGCCTTCTCCTTTGGCGCCTTCCTCGAGGGTTCGGCCGGTTTCGGCACCCCCGTGGCCATTACCGCGGCCATGCTGGCCGGCCTGGGGTTCAATCCTATTTATGCCGCCAGCATCTGCTTGCTGGCCAACACAGCGCCGGTGGCCTTCGGTGGTATCGGGGTACCGGTTATCACCCTGGCCCAGGTGTCCGGCATCGACTCCATGCTTTTGAGCAAAATGATTAGCCGCCAGTTGATATTCCTTTCCGTCCTGGTTCCCTTTTGGCTCGTGGCCATTATGTCGGGATGGAAGGGTGTCAAAGAAACCTGGCCGGCCTGCCTGGTTAGCGGCGGCTCCTTTGCCCTTGGCCAGTGGTTTTCGGCCAACTATTTAGGCCCCATGTTACCGAATATTATCTCCGCCCTATTTTCTCTAGTCTGCCTGCTCCTGTTCCTGCGTGTCTGGCAACCCAGGAATATCTGGCGTTTCCCCAACGAACCGGCAGTGAAGGGTACCCGGAACCATCACACGCCCGGTGCCGTCCTCAAGGCCTGGATGCCCTTTATTATCCTCACCTTAATGGTGGGTGACTGGGGTATTAATTCGGTGAAGGCTGTGCTGGATCAGGTTACTGTCAAGTTCGCCATCCCGGGACTGCATCAGGCTGTTATCAAGGCGGGTGCTTCCAAGGCCATGGACGCCATCTTCACCTTTAACTGGCTTTCGGCAGCAGGCACCGGTATCCTCCTTGCCGCCTTTATTTCCATGTTAATCCTGGGAATGCGCTTTGGTGACTGGCTGCGGATCTTCGGCGAGACCTTATACGACCTGCGCTACGCCGTCCTCACTATATTTATGGTCCTGGGTTATGCCTATATAGCCAACTTTTCCGGCATGAGCACCACCCTGGGCCAAGCCCTGACGGTCACTGGCAAGGCCTTCCCCTTTGTGGCGCCTTTCCTGGGCTGGCTGGGGGTTTTTATTACCGGTAGTGATACGTCCGCCAACGCCCTGTTCGGAAAACTCCAGTATATTACCGGCCAGAATATCGGCGTCGACCCGGTATTGACAGTGGCTGCTAACTCCTCCGGCGGCGTCACCGGGAAAATGATCTCCCCCCAGACCATCGCCGTGGCTACGGCTGCTACCGGCTATGTGGGTAAAGAAGGTGATCTCTTCCGCTTCGCCATCGTACCTAGCATTTTGATGACGGTCATTATCAGCATCATTACAGTCCTCCAGGCCTATATCTTCAAATGGATGATCCCGGCCCACGGCGACTTGACCCAGATGGCAACTGCTACCGCCGTCAAAGTAAACCTGGCCAACGGGGTGAGTATCCTTGCCGGTACTATTATCGTTATTATTATCCTGGCGGTAATTGTTGCTTCGGGCAACCGCAGTCGGGGCAGCCGTGGCGTCTATACGCCCGGAAAATGATGTTCGGTAAAAACCAGGCCCACCGGTAACAGCTGGTGGGCCTGGTGCCAAAAAGCCCCTTTCCGGGGCTTTTGGCTTTCCTGGCGGAGCCGACGGGAGTTGAACCCGCGATCTTCGGCGTGACAGGCCGACATGTTAGACCACTACACTACGGCTCCAGAATTGGTGACCCGTGGGGGAATCGAACCCCCGTTACGAGCGTGAAAGGCTCGTGTCTTAACCTCTTGACCAACGGGCCGTATGTTTGGTGAGCCATGGTGGATTCGAACCACCGACACCCTGATTAAAAGTCAGGTGCTCTACCGCCTGAGCTAATGGCCCACAGTTTTTTATCATATACGGTTATACTGCCTCTGTCAAGGAAAATTTGCAGGCCTGATTTTGCCACTTCCCTGGCAGACGCCCAGATGGGTTTTAGCGGTCATTTTCGTCGATGCTTGACAAGCCAGATGGTTATTAACTGTCAAGGGACAGAGAAAATGTCACCCCCCTTGACTGGCGGGTAAGAGATTACTCATAGTGACATTTTCTCAGTCCGCTTACAGGGTGACAATATCACTGTCCGGTGACATAGAGCCGTTATTAACTTGACAAAAGAAAAGGAAAGGAGTAAAATAAAATCCACAAGCGGAAGTAGCTCAGTGGTAGAGCATTGGCTTCCCAAGCCGAGGGTCGCGGGTTCGAATCCCGTTTTCCGCTCCAAAAAAATCAACGTATAGGAGTCCGCTGTTTTAGCGGGCTCCTTTTGATTCTATCAATAAAAAATAAAAACCAGGCCTGGAGCACAAAATAGTAGGGAAATTGGTGGAAAGGCGGATATTATGGCCCCGGATCGGTTGGACAACAGCTTGCTGGTGATCTTTGGCGGCACGGGGGACCTCGCCCGGCGCAAGCTTTACCCGGCTTTATTCAACCTTTTTGTCGATGGTTTCCTGCCGCCGGCTCTTGGGGTAATAGCTGTGGGCCGGTGCGGTTTTACCCGGGATAGCTTCCGGCAGGAGATATTACTGCCGTCCCTGGAGACCTTTTCCCGCCGCGCCGCTTCCCTGGACGCCTATTTTGAGCCCTTTGCCACCCGTTTGCACTATTTCCGAACCGACATTTATGACCCGGAGGGATATACCCGCCTGGGACAGTTCCTGGTGGAACTGGAGGAGGCGGCGGGCTCCCGGGGCAACCGCATTTTTTACCTGGCCGTGGCCCCGGAACACTTTGGCCCCGTAATCCGGAGCTTAAAGGAAACAGGCCTGGTACCAGCGCGGGGCTGGCAGCGGGTCGTTATTGAGAAACCCTTCGGCCATGACCTGCCTTCGGCGACAGAATTAAACCGCCAGCTGCGGGAGGCTTTCAGCGAAGAAGAGATTTACCGCATTGACCATTACCTGGGGAAAGAAATGATCCAGAACATCATGGTCATCCGCTTTGCCAATACTTTTTTTGAACCGGTCTGGAATAATAAATATATCGACCACGTCCAAATTACTTCGGCGGAAACGGTGGGTGTGGAGAACCGGGGCGGCTACTACGACCGCGCCGGGGCGCTGCGGGACATGGTCCAGAACCACCTCCTGCAACTGGTGACTTTGGTGGCCATGGAACCACCGGCCAGCCTGGCCACTGAAGCTATTCGCGATGAAAAGGTAAAGGTGCTACGTTCTTTGAAACCCCTGGATGCGGCGGCAGTCAGCAAGAACGCCATCCGCGGCCAGTACGGTGCCGGGGAGATAGATGGGCAGATGGTGCCGCCTTACCGCCAGGAAAAGGAAGTGGCCCCTGATTCCACGACGGAAACGTTTGTCGCTTTAAAGCTTTTCATAGATAACTTCCGCTGGGCCGGCGTGCCCTTTTACCTGCGTACGGGCAAGCGCCTGCCGCTTAAAGTGACGGAAATTATCCTCCAGTTTAAATCCCTGCCGGATATCCTGTATTTTAAGGAATACGGTGAATTACGCCCCAATCTCCTGGTCATCCGCGTCCAGCCCCTGGAAGGCGTCTACGTTCAGCTCAATGCCAAGCGGCCGGGGAATAATAATTACATCGTACCCATCCGCCTGGATTTTTGCCAGAATTGTGAGGTGGGGGTTAATTCCCCCGAGGCCTATGAGCGCCTGCTTTATGATGTAATGCGGGGGGACCCTACCCTTTTCACCCGCTGGGATGAGGTGGAGGCGGCCTGGAAGTTTGTCGATCCCATATCGGCCGCGTGGGCGGCTCAGGGGCAGCCGCAATTTCCCAATTACGCCGCCGGCCAGTAGGGGCCGCCAGCGGCCCAGAGACTATTAATTTGCGATGCTCGCCGCTGGTGGGAGGAAAATGGAGCAGAATCGATTTCTTAAGGTGAAAAACTTGCGGATCTACGACATATCCATGCCCATATACCCCGGTATGCCGGTCTACAAAAACAGGGCGGAAAAGCAACCGCAAACGGAAATAACTCGTAACTATGAAAACGGCGTGCGGGAAACGCGCTGGCTCCTGGATACCCACACCGGCACCCATATCGATGCTCCCGCCCATGTGATCCCGGGCGGGGGCACCACCGCCGACCTGGACCTGTCGTATTTAATCGGCTCCTGCCGGGTGCTGGACCTGACGGCAGTCAACGACCGCATTACGGCCGGGGATCTGGCGGGCCAGCCGGTCCGGATTGGCGATTTTATTCTGTTGAAAACTAAAAACTCCTGGGCTGCCGGCAATGAAGTCGACTTTATCTACCTGGATGCCGGGGCCGCTGCCCACCTGGCTAAAGCAGGGGTTCGCGGAGTCGGCCTGGATGCCCTGGGGATGGAGCGGGACCAGCCTGATTACCCGACCCACCGGACTTTGTTGGAGCGAGGGATCATTATCATTGAGGGCCTCAGACTGAGAGAGGTGCCTCCCGGCGCTTATCAGATGCTGGCCCTGCCCCTGCGCCTCCTGGGAGCCGAAGCGTCCCCGGCCCGGGTCGTGTTGCTGGATAGAGAATAGGCCGGCAGCACCCTGCCGATACTAAAGGAAAAGTATTGGCGGGGTGTTTTTGATGGAGCGGCAAATTTTACGGGTAAGTTTAAGCGACGGCAATATCCGCCAGGAAGAAATCCCGGCACGGGTCTGCCGGGACTTTATCGGCGGCCGCCCCCTGGCAGCACGTTACCTTTACGGCGAAGGGACCGCCGGGGTAGACCCTCTGGGCCCGGAGAATATTTTAATCTTTGTTGCCGGGCCCCTGGCCGGCAGCGGGGCCAGGGGAGTCAATCGCTGGCTGGTGGTAACAAAAAGCCCTTTGAGTGGCGGCTTTTTCCGCTCGGTGGGCGGGAGCGATTTCGGCGCCTGGCTCCACGGCGCGGGGTACGAGATGCTGTTCCTGACGGGCCGCGCGGAGGAACCGGTGTACCTCTACCTGGGTCCCCGGGGACGGGTGGAGTTGCGGCCGGCCCGGGACCTCTGGGGCAAGGGTACAGGGGATACCCGGGCCGAACTGCGCCGACGCCACGGCCAGGGGGCCCGGGTGGCCTGTATCGGCCCGGCCGGGGAAAATCTGGTGCGTTACGCCAGCATTATTAGCGACCATAGCACGGCGGCCCGCGGGGGCGTGGGCACCGTCATGGGGGCGAAAAGGCTCAAGGCCCTGGTGGTGGAAGCAGAACCCGATGTTCCGGTAGCCAGGCAAGACCTCTGGTCGCGCATCCTGGTCCGTCAGGCGGAATTGGTCGAACGCCGGGACCACCGGGCGCCTTTGCCGGGAGCCCTGAAGGGGGCTATTCTACCTACCCGTAACTTCCAGGGGGCCTGGAAAGCGGATATCGACCCGGTCGATCTGCCGCGGTTGCTGGAACGCAAGGGGCCGGAGTTCCAGACTTACTGGGCCCTGGGGGCCAACCCGGGCCACCTGGATCCCGACCTGGTGACCATGGCCAATGAACGCTGTAACGACCTGGGCCTGGATACGGTCTCGACCGGCGGCAGCATAGCCTTCGCCTACGAGCTCCGGCAGAGGGGGTTGCTGCAAGCGGAGGGCTTCGACCTGGGCTGGGAGCGACCGGAGGCCACTATGGAGCTAATTCGCATGATAGCCTACCGGGCCGGTATCGGCGATCTTCTCGCGGAAGGCGTGGACCGTATGGCGGCATATATTGGTTCCGGTGCCCGGGAATACGCCATGACCATCAAGGGTATTGAGATGCCGGGTTATGACCCCAGGGTGCGACCCCTTCACGGCCTGGGGATGGTGGTGTCGGCCTTGGGGGGTAGTTACTGCTACGGCAAGGCCCTCCATGCCGGCCTCTTCGCCGCCGACCGGGAAGGGGAAGACCTGGTGGGCCAGGTAAGCCGCATCCAGGAAACGACGGTAGCCCTGGAAACAGGCGTCGGTTGCCTCTTTGCCTACTTGGGCGGGTGGTTGAGCCTGGAACAGATGGCTGAGATGATGACGGCAGTAACAGGTACGGAGGTAACTCCGGAGGACCTAAAGGGGGCGGCTGAACGAAGCTTGACCATGGAGCGGGCCTTTAACCTGCGGGAAGGCCTGGGCCGGGAAGCCGATACCCTGCCGGAGCGTTTCCTGCGGGAGGGTGTCGAGGCAGGCGAGATTACAGCCGGACCCCTTACTGAATTACCACGCCTGGTTACGGCCTATTACCGCCGTCGCGGCTGGGATGAAGAAGGCCGGCCAACACCTGCCACCCTGGACCGCCTGAGCCTGGAATTGGTGCGCCTGGACCAGCCCCGGGAGTTCAAAGTAGCTTTCAGCCGGGAATTGACCAAATAAGGATTGGCCTGGAAATAGTATCTTAAAGGGAAACGAACGAATAAACCGGGTTTAATTTTCTACTTGCCAAAACCAGCGGGGTGGTATATTATAATAAACGGACAAAGATGTCCGGCTGAGTTGTAATTGAATAAGGCAATGAGTGTCTGTAAGGGCAAAGACGCCCCGGGGGTATAACACCCCCTGGTTGGCGTCTTTTATTTTTTAATTTAGGCCTGCTGGAGGAGGTGGATAGTAGCGTTCCTGGGTAGCGATTTTAGAACAAGACCTCCGTATCGTTAATGCGACACCAGCAGGAGGCTCCAAAATAGCAACCGGCAGGCTATTTAAAAAGCCGTACCTGTTGCTCCTAGATTTGGGCTACCAAAGTTTAATTTGATCTCACGGGAAAGGAGTTACCGGCATGAGTAAGACACCAGGCGAAGTACTTGAGATGGCCCGAAAGAACAATATCCAGATGGTCGATCTCAAATTTATCGACCTGCCAGGGACCTGGCAGCACTTCAGTGTGCCCTTAGACGAATTCGATGAAGGCGCTTTTACCAGCGGCGTGGGTTTTGACGGCTCCAGCATTCGCGGTTTTAAAACCATTAACGAGAGCGATATGATCTTAGTTCCCGACCCCGATACCGCCTTTATCGATCCCTTCTGTGATGTGCCCACCCTCAGCCTGGTATGCAATGTCTACGACCCTATGACCGGGCAGAATTACAACCGCGATCCCCGGTTTGTGGCCAAAAAGGCTGAAGCCTATCTAAAGGAGACCGGCATTGCCGATACCAGTTACTGGGGACCCGAGGCCGAGTTCTTTATCCTCGATCATGTCCGCTTTGACCAGAGCCAGTACGCTGGTTACTATTTCCTGGATTCTGATGAAGGCTTCTGGAACTCGGGCGTGGAAATGAACGGTCATCCCAACCTCGGCTACCGGCCGCGCTATAAAGAAGGTTATTTCCCGGTACCACCTACCGACACCCTGCAAAACTTGCGGACGGAGATGGTCCTGCTGCTGAAGCAGATGGGCATCGCCGTGGAAGCCCATCACCACGAGGTGGCTACTGCCGGCCAGGGCGAGATCGATATGAAGTACGCCCCCCTGACCCGGATGGCCGACCAGCTGATGATGTTCAAATATGTGGTCAAGAATGTGGCCATCAAGCATAATAAGACGGCTACCTTCATGCCCAAACCGGTTTTCCAGGACAACGGCTCGGGCATGCACGTCCACCAGAGCCTGTGGAAGGGTAACGAACCCCTCTTCTACGATGCCAATGGTTATGCGGGGCTTAGCGAACTGGCCCTGTATTATATCGGCGGTTTGTTAAAACACGCCCCCGTCCTGACGGCCTTCTGCAGCCCGACCACCAACTCCTTCAAACGATTGGTGCCCGGCTTTGAAGCCCCCGTCAACCTGGTTTACTCCCAGCGTAACCGCAGCGCGGCCATCCGCATTCCCATGTACTCCAGCAGCCCGGCCGCCAAGAGGATCGAATACCGGCCGCCCGATCCTTCCTGCAACCCGTACCTGGCCTTTGCCGCCCTGTTAATGGCCGGCCTGGACGGTATTAAGAACAAGATCCACCCCGGCGAGCCCCTGGATAAAGATATCTATGACCTGCCGCCGGAAGAAGCGGCCAGGGTGAAGTCCCTGCCCGACTCCCTGGAGGAAGCCATCGCCGCCCTGGAAAAAGACCACGAGTTCCTGCTTCAGGGAGGCGTCTTCGACGAGGACCTCATCAACGCCTGGATTGAATACAAGCAAAAGCGGGAGATCAACCAGATCAAGCTGCGTCCCCATCCCTATGAGTTCGTTTTGTATTATGATGTTTAAACCTGAAGACCAGCACTGCCTGCCCCCTCACCCAGGGGGCGGTTTTTTTATGGGTGGTGCAGGAGTGTCCTATTTGCTCTATTCCTGGCGGCTGAAGGACCAGGAGCCGAGGAAGCCCAGAATCAGGACCATCGCGGTGATAACGGTTAGGTCGAAGCCCAGGCTGTAGTGGACCAGGAACTCCAGTACCCGGGGGTCGGCACCGGCGTAGATGAGGCGGCGCAGGGCGTCAACGCCGTAGGTCAGGGGGTCGATTTTCATCAGGAAATTCATCCAGCCGGGCAAATTGGTCATAGGGAAGATGGCGCCGCTTAAGAAAAAGAGGGGCATGATCAGGAAGTTCATGATCATCTGGAAGCCCTCCATGGTTTCCATACGGCTGGCGATGGCAATACCGAAGAAGGTCAGGGCCAGGGAAATAAGGAACAGGGTTCCCAGGAGCTGTAAGATCATCAGGGGGGTCAGGGATACTTTAACAAAAGGTGCCAGGAAGAGCATGATGGCAGCCTGGACGATGGCCACGGTACTGCCTCCCAGGGCCTTACCCAGGGCCGTGGCCCAGCGGGGTACCGGCGCTACCAGGACTTCCTTGAGGAAACCGAATTCCCGGTCCCAGATGATGGAGACACCGGAGAAGATGGAGGTAAAAAGGACGGACATCCCCAGGATGCCGGGATACATGAACTGGACGTAATTTACAGGGATATTGGCCGGTACACCCCGGAAACCCATGGCCGCCGAGATTCCCTGGCCGACGATGAGCAGGTAAAGGAGGGGTTGGCCGATCATGCCAATGAGGCGGCTGCGCTCCCGGATGAAGCGGATAAACTCCCGGTACCAGATGGTGTAGATGGCCCGCAGGGCAGGTTGCATAGAATTTTCCTCCTTCTTCCTAATGGCGCCGGCGGCCGTGGCGGCGGTTCAGACGCATGAGGCTGGCAGCCGAGGGTTTTTCTTCGCGGATGGCCCGGCCCGTAAGGTTTAAGAAAACGTCGTCCAGGGTGGGGCGCCGCAAGGATATACTGTTAATTTGTCCGCCGAAATCGGCGGCCACCCGGGGGATGAAGGTGGCTCCGTCACTAACCTGGAGGCGCAGGCCCTCCTCGTCTTTGATTACCCTGACCCCGTAACGGCCGGCGATCTCCTGCTGCAGCCGGGAATCGTCGATGGTCGTCAGGGTGACCACGTCGCCCCCCAGCTGGCGTTTAAGGTTGTCCGGGGTGTCCAGGGCCTGGATACGGCCGTGGTCGATGATGGCGATGCGGTCGCAGTTTTCTGCTTCATCCATATAGTGGGTGGTCATAAAGATGGTAATGTTTTTTTCCCGGCGCAGCCGGTGGATGTGCTGCCAGATGGCGCTGCGGGTCTGGGGGTCCAGGCCTACCGTCGGCTCGTCCAGGAAGAGTACCCTGGGGTGGTGCAACAGGCCACGGGCGATCTCCAGCCGCCGGCGCATGCCGCCGGAGAAGGTGCGGACGATGTCCCGACGGCGGTCAGCCAGGTCGACCATGGCCAGGACTTCTACTATCCTTTCTTTGATGGCCGCCCGGCTGAGGCCATAGAGGAGGCCGTGCAGGTAAAGGTTTTCTTCTGCCGTCAGGCGGTCGTCCAGGGAGTTGTCCTGGAAAACCAGGCCGATGGAGCGCCGGACGGCATCGGGCTCACGGGCTACGTCAAACCCGGCCAGGGTAAGGCGGCCCGCCGTGGGTTTGAGGAGGGTGCAGAGCATCTTGATGGTAGTCGACTTACCGGCGCCGTTGGGCCCCAGGAAGCCGAAGATTTCCCCCTCTTCAACATTGAAGGTGACCCCGGCTACGGCTTCCAGATCATTAAAGCGCTTGACCAGGTTCCGGACTTCGATTACAGCCACGGGTTTTCTTCCCTTCTTAAGGTTTAAAGCCGTTGTTATTTAGGAATCAATTTTAACAAGGGCTGAGGAAAGGATCAAGGATTGGCCGCCGCAAATAATTTTTCCTGTCTTGCAGGTAATACTTCCCTGGCGTAGCGAATTAATCGGGGGCATATTTATTATGGGGGGAGGCGGGCTCATGGCGCGGGTAGTCTTTGTTCCCCGGCGGCGCGTCCGGGGATTGTTAATAATCGCCCTGGCGGTGCTGGGTGCCTTCTGGGTCCGGATTTGGTATCAGGGGGTAAAAGAGGAGCAGGCAATTCAGGCCCTTTCCTGGGCGGTGGCTAACCAGGTGGTGGTGGTCGACCCGGGTCACGGGGGTATCGACGCCGGGGCCATGGGGCCGGGGGGGACGCCGGAACACCGGGTTAACTTGGCCATCAGCAAGGACTTGGCCGGCTTTTTAAAAGCCGGTGGGGCGAAGGTTATTCTAACCCGCCAGGACGATAACGTCCCGCTAGGGGAATCGGGCGACGACCTGGTGGAAAGGGTCCGGCTCGCCGGGAAGGTTGGGGCCGATCTCTTTATCTCCGTCCACTGCAATGCCTTTGACAGCCGGGAGCGGGGTGCCCAGCTTTTCTATGATCCCAAATCGGCTGAAGGAAAGAAGCTGGCTGAGTCCATCCAGGCGGAGATTAAGCGCCTGCTGGCCAATACCGACCGGGTACCTTTAAGTATTGACGCCTTTGTCCTCCGGACCCAGAAGATCCCTGCGGTTATTGTGGAGGTGGGCTTTATATCCAACCCCGAAGAGGAAAAGCTGCTGGCTGATCCCCACTACCAGCGCCGCATGGCCTTTGCCATTTACGCCGGCATTGTCAATTACCTGGCGGGGAAGGGAACGCCTGCCGGGGGGAAACCGGCAGGTTAACAGGTAAAGCTCTGTCACCCCGCGATACCGGGCCAGGAAATTTTGGAAGTTGGGCCGGGTAAAGGTAAAATGGTCCGGGGTTAGAGCCTGGGCACCGGGAGGGCTGCCGGTAGAGGGATAAAAAAGCCCGTGACGAATGGGTCACGGGCTACTTTTGTCCCCGGGGAACTCCATCCCCTGTCAAAGTGCTGGCAGATGTGGTAAAGTAAACCTTGAGGGAAAGGCCCGGGTTCTGGTAGTTACATGAAAGGATGGATACCGGGCTATATTAAAAGGGGTGATTACCATGGGACGGTTGCTGGATGTAGGCTTTATGCCCCACCCGCCAATTATGGTCCCGGAGGTCGGGCGCGGCGAGGTGGCAAGGATTAAGGCTACGGTGGCAGCGGCCAGGGAGCTGGCAGCCAGGGTGGCTGCCCATCAGCCGGAGGTAATAATTATCATTTCCCCCCACGGCCCGGTCTTCCGCGACGCCGTGGGTATCTGGGCGACGCCGGAACTGGCAGGCGACCTGGCGGCCTTCCGGGCGGGGGAAGTCCGGTTTAAGTACAGCCTGGACCTGGATTTGAGCCGCGCTATTGCAGCAAAGGCTAGGGAGGAGGGGATAGCAGTTGCCTGGCTTGATGCCCGGGCCAGCAGTAGTTACGGCCTGACCCCGGAACTGGACCACGGCATGATGGTTCCTCTGTATTTTTTACGCCAGGCCGGCCTGGAGGTACCCCTGGTGGCTATGGGCATGGCCTTTATGGAACGGGAAAAACTCTATGCCTTTGGCGCCGCCCTGGCGAGGGCCGTCAAAGATAGCCCGCGCCGGGCCCTCCTGGTGGCCAGCGGCGATATGTCCCACCGCCTGCTGCCCGGAGCCCCGGCAGGTTACGACCCCCGGGGCAAAGTCTTTGATGCCAGAATAAGGAATTTGCTCGCAGCCCTGGATGTCGAAGGGATCCTGGCCATACCGGAAGACCTGGCCGAGGGAGCCGGCGAGTGCGGCCTGCGTTCCTTTATTATGGGGCTGGGGGCCCTGGACGGCTACCGGGTTAAGGGAGAAGTCCTTTCCTATGAAGGACCCTTCGGCGTCGGCTACCTGGTGGCCCACCTGGAACCCGGCGAGGAGGCCCCGGAGCGCAGCCTGCTGGCCCGGGAGACGGCTGCTGCCAGGGAAGAATCCCTGCCGGTGCGCCTGGCCCGGCAGAGCCTGGAACACTACCTGCGCACGGGCAAAGTGTTACCGGTTCCCGCCCCGCTGCCCCCGGAACTTGCCGGCCGGGCCGGCGTCTTCGTATCTCTAAAGAAAAACGGCCAGTTGCGGGGCTGCATTGGCACCATCAGCCCCACCCGGGAGAACCTGGCCGGGGAGATTATCTACAACGCCCTGGCGGCAGGCCTGGAAGACCCCCGTTTCCCCCCGGTAACGGTCGACGAATTACCCGAGCTCCAGTATTCGGTGGATGTCTTAAGTGAACCAGAACCGGCCACCGTAGCGGACCTGGACCCGAAGGTTTACGGGGTTATTGTCAGCTGTGGTCACAGGCGGGGGTTGCTCCTTCCCGACCTGGAGGGCGTGGATACCGTGGCGGAACAGGTGGCCATTGCCCGTCAGAAGGGCGGCATCGGCCCCGATGAGCCCTACCGGCTGGAAAGGTTCAAGGTAACGCGTTACCATTAACGGAGGCAGGAGCAGGGAGCTGGGCAACGGCAATTACGTTTCCGGTTTCGCGAAGGAGGGGAGCCGTATGCATGGCGTGACCGAAGCTGCGTATTATGTAAAGCTGCCTGGAGAAAAGGTCGAGTGCCGCCTCTGTCCCCATACCTGTGTTATTGCTCCCGGAAAAAGGGGCGTCTGCCGGGTGCGGGAAAACCGGGAGGGCCGCCTTATTACCCGTAATTACGGCCGCTGTTCTTCCCTGGCCCTGGATCCCATCGAAAAAAAGCCCCTCTACCACTTTTACCCCGGCAGTCTTATCCTCTCAGCCGGCACCGTGGGCTGCAACTTCAGCTGTGACTTCTGCCAGAACTGGGAAATAGCACAGCAAGAGCCCGAGACGGTTGTCATTTCTCCCGATGACCTGGTCCGCAAAGCACGGGAGGTCGACAGCCTGGGAATAGCCTACACCTACTCCGAACCCCTGGTCTGGTTTGAATTCGTCCTGGCCACGGCGCAGTTGGCCCGGAATGCCGGGCTGAAGAACGTCATGGTCACCAACGGCTTTATCCGGCCGGAGCCCCTGAAGGAACTCCTGCCCTGGATTGACGCCTGGAATATTGATGTCAAGGGCTTCAGCCTGGAATTTTATCGTAAGGTTGTCAAGGGCGATTACCGCCCGGTGCTTAAGACGGCGGCAGCAGCAGTGGACTCCGGCAGCCATGTGGAGATAACCACCCTCCTGGTTACCGGCCTCAACGACGACTCGACTGAACTGGAAGAACTGGTCAAGTGGGTGGCGACCAACCTGGGGGTGGATACACCCCTCCACTTCTCCCGCTATTTCCCCCGGTACCGCCTTGAGGCGCCGCCGACTCCCCTGGAAACTATGCGTCGCGCCAGGGATATGGCCAGGAAGCATTTGCATTATGTTTATCTGGGTAATGTGGCCGATCCGGAGGCCAATAATACCTATTGCCCGGTATGCGGTGAACTGGTCATTCGCCGCACCGGCTATCACGTTTCCCTGCCCGGCCTAGATGGCCGTATCTGCCGCTCCTGCGGCAGCGAGCTGGCGATTGTAAGATGAAAAATATAGGCCGCCAAGTGGCTGGAGGGTCCAGGCGGAGGGCGACTTGGTTCGAGGCGTTAGCAAACTCAGTGAAGCCGAAGTGAGGCGGCGGTGAACGGGATGGGGATCGCAACAAGCTTTAAGGAACGAGAAGTACCACGCCCCGTTATGTTTGATCAAAGGGATAAAAGTCAAGCCACCCCCGCCGCTTAAGCAACTAAACGCCAAGTTTGCTAGCTGAGAACCATCGGAGCCCGAGCCTGTACTCTCCAGCCCCTGCAGAAGCTGGAAGCACTGAATCACAAGGGGGTTATTAACATGCCTGATCTAGCTTCAGCCTGCCGCCTGGCCCTGGCCGAGTGCCTGGCCGTCAGGGCGGGGGATAAGGTTCTCATAGTTACCGACACCGATTTGCAGCCCCTGGGGGAAGCCTTCTTCCGGGCCGCCAGGGAGCTGGGGGCCGAGGCGGCCGCGATAACCATGCTTCCCCGGGACAACCACGGCCAAGAACCACCGGAGATGGTGGCGGCAGCCATGCTCAAGGGCCAGGTGGTGGTCCTGGTTACCTCCAGGTCCCTCTCCCATACCAGGGCCCGCCGGGCGGCCAATGACGCCGGCGCCCGCATCGCCTCCCTGCCCGGGGCCACGGCCGATATGCTGGAACGTACCCTGGCAGTTGATTATGACGCCATGGCCGCGGAGTGCGAGGATTATGCCGCAATCCTTACGGGGGGACAGGAGGTACACCTGACGACCCCGGCGGGCACAGATTTAACCTTCAGCATCGCCGGCCGCCGGGGGCACCCCGATACGGGCCTCTATCGCCGGCCAGGAGATTTCGGCAATCTTCCTGCGGGCGAGGCCTATATAGCTCCCGTGGAGGGAACCGCCCGGGGGATACTGGTTATCGACGGCGCCATGTCCGGAATCGGCTTTTTAAAGGAGCCCCTGCGAATCAGGGTGGAGGAAGGCCGGGCCGTGGAGGTCAGCGGCGGGGAGGCCCGTGCCCTGGAGGAAATACTCAACCGTTATGGCCCGGAGAGCCGTAATATTGCCGAACTGGGTATCGGTCTCAATCCCCTGGCCAAATTAACGGGCAACGTCTTGGAGGATGAAAAGGTGCGGGGTACGGTCCATATCGCCCTGGGGGACAACAGCACCTTCGGGGGCCGGGTGGAAGCCCCCAGCCATCTGGATGGCATTCTGCTGCGGCCCCGGCTCAGCGTTGACGGCCGGCAGGTTTTGTAGAGCCGGGGTAGCGATGGTGCGTGGCAGTAACGAAACCGGGCGGGAGACCTTCCCAACCGGGGGTTGGTAGGCCGGGCCGGGAGCCAGCGGTAGCCTGCTGCCGGTAAGGACAGATAACGGGCAGGCCCCGGTCCAGGTGGCCGGCCAGCTCACACAGGCCATCATTTAAATAGGTACAATGGCAGGAGCAGGATGCCAGGGACACAGTCCAACCTCCCATCGCTATTCTGGTATTATTATTTCCATGGCCCGGGAATCTAATCTCCGGGTGGTTAGGGGTTAAAATTATGTACGGCGTAAAAGAAAGGATTAGCCGGGCTATAGAGGAGATCAAGGACCAGATTATCCAGGTGGCGGAAGCCATCTTTGATCACCCGGAGACGGGGAACGAGGAGTATTTTGCCGCCGATCTCCTGACCGGGATCCTGGCGGAAAAAGGTTTTAAAATTACCAGGCCCCTCTGCCAGTTACCGACGGCTTTTCGGGCCGAACTGGCCACCGGGACCCCCGGGCCCCGGATAGGCCTGCTGGCCGAGTATGATGCCCTGCCGGAGCTGGGCCACGCCTGCGGCCATAACCTCATCGCAGCCGGCAGCCTGGGCGCCGCTTTAGGCCTGGCGGCCGCTGTCCGGGAATTGCGCGGGACTATTGTGGTCCTGGGAACCCCGGCCGAGGAGAGCCACGGCGCCAAGGTATTACTTGCCAGGGAGGGGGCATTGGACGACCTGGATGTGGCCATGATGTTTCACCCCGGGGACACCAATGCCGTCGAGGTGACTTCCCAAGCCCTGGAGGCCCTGGAGTTTATTTTTGAAGGCCGGGCCGCCCATGCCGCCTCCAGCCCGGAGGAAGGCATTAACGCTCTAGAGGCAGTTATTCAGCTGTTTAATAATATTCATGCTTTGCGGCCTTATTTAAAGGACGAGGCCAGCATCCACGGCATAATTACCGAGGGCGGGGTCTCGCCCAACATCATTCCGGAACGGGCGGTGGCCCGTTTTTACCTCCGGGCCAGTACCAGGGAAGCCCTGAACCGGGTGGCCCGGCGGGTGGAGGACTGTGCCACAGCGGCGGCCCTGGCCACCGGTACCCGTTTCTGGTACCACAACTACGAACCCTCCTACGAAGCCATGCTTGTCAACCGAACCCTGGCAGGCGCCTGGCAGAGAAATTTGCAGGAACTGGGCGTCACCGACCTGGCCCCGGCCTGCCGCAGCCGGGGTTCCCTGGATATGGGCAATGTCAGCCGGGTAGTACCGGCCATCCACCCCTACCTGTCCCTCAATGCGGGGAAACTGGTACCCCATACCCGAGAGTTTGCCCGGGCCGTCAGGGGTGAGGCCGGCCGGCGCCTGGTCATCCTGGCCGCCAGGGCCCTGGCCTGGACAGCGGTGGATGTCATGCTGGACCGGGAACTGCTGGCGCAGATCAAAGACGAATTCGCCGGCTGGCAGGCGGGTAACGTAGCTACTTGAGTCAAAAAATGCGTCCCGGCTGATACGAGTCATTCATACCCGCCCTCCTGGTGCATAAAGTTTTAAAGGATGGGAGGGGTGGACATGACGCACCGCTGGTTATGGCTCAGGGCCCTGGCTATCCTGGCGGTAGCAGCCTTCGTTTTCTGGCAGCGGACGGCTACAGGACAGCCGGGCCCTTATGAGGCCAGGGAGCTGGCAGTAATGGGCGGGGAGGCCCGGGGAGGGAAGGAGATTTTGGAGGACCTGGCCCGGGGCCAGGGCGCCGGGGTCTACCACCTTGAGGCCGAGGGTGATGTGGCCCCTGACGCCGGGGTGGAGAAGATCATCGGCGTTACCCTGTCCAAGGACCGGGGTATGCTGGGGGTTTTCCGCCGGGGGGACGGGCAACCGGTAGTGCTGGCCACGCTTGACACCCTGCCCCTGCAGGAGGTCAAGGTTGTTCAACTGGAAACGGGACGCAACGCTGTGTTGATCCGGGAGCTCCTGGACGAGAGTTTCGGGGCCTACTTTTTGAGCACTTTTTATGCCCTGTACACCTGGGAAGATGGCAAACTCCAGGAGATCTGGCGCAAGGTGGCCGGCAACGAAGAGCGCTGGAACAAGAAGTGGCTGGCCCAGGGGGAAGGCTGGCAGGGTATCAGCGAGCAGGTGACTACGGAGTTCACCCGATCGGAGGGTAAACTGGCCATTAAAACCATCAGCAACCAGACCCTCTGGTCTGCACCGGCAGCCACCGGGCCGCGTACGAAGGTCCAGAGCCGGACGGTTACCCATACCTACCGCTGGGAACCGGCCTGGAAGGCTATGGTCATGGCGGAAGGCCGGGTAAATGCAGCCACTGCCCTGAAGGAACGCCGGGGGAATAAATACGTAGATCGCCTGCAACTGGCAGCTGGGGAGAAGGTAGCCGTCCTGGAGGACGAGGACCTGCTCGCCTGGCTCAGACCGGGGGAGCCGTCATACTGGCGGATAAAGGTGCGAAACGGCCAGGTGGGGTATATCCTGAAAAGTTACCTGGATCTCCAGCCAGGTCCTTAGCCGGAGAAAAGGCCTGGATTGGAGGCGGCCTATGTTAATGCGGTACGCGGTTCCCGGATTTCCCGCCAGACCCAGGGGGGTTAGCAACAGGTTAAGAAAATGACTACAAACTTGATATAGATAAGCAGCGGTCATGAAAGCAGCCCGAGAGGGCTGCTTCTTTCTCTGGTTGCGGCTGCGGCTGTAGTAATTTGGATGGAAGTCTTAGTAGGCCATGGTGGCAACAGGACGGCTCCTGCGGCGGCCGGCGATCCGGTCGGCATGAAGACTACCCGGGAGGGAAAAATATCGGCCAGAACAACATTGAGGTCAATGTTAAGATAAAGTAAAATTTTACCCAGCCTATTGCATTATTATACATCTAAAATGTATAATTATAAACACCAACTGAGGAGGTCCCTTGCTTTGATTAAAGCCGGAATTATCGGTGCTACCGGTTACACGGGAGCCGAACTGGTCCGCATTTTGAGCCGGCACCCGGAAGTAGAGCTGGTAGCCCTTACCTCACGCAGTTACGCCGGGGAAGGGATGGCCGGCGTTTACCCGTCCCTTACCGGCTATACCAACCTCACCTGTGAGAATTTGACTCCCGATGAGGTTATGGACCGGGCGGAAGTTATCTTTATCGCCCTGCCCCACGGCCACGCCGTCCCGGTAGCCACCCGAGCCAGGGAACGGGGGATCAAAGTAATTGACCTGGGCGCCGACTGGCGCTTCCGTAACGCCAGGACTTACGAAGAATGGTATAAAATCCAGCACGGCAACCACGAGCTGGCGGCCCGGGCCGTCTACGGGCTGCCGGAGATTCACCGGGAGGCCATCCGTAGCGCCGGCCTGGTGGCCAATCCCGGTTGTTACCCCACCAGCGCCATCCTGGGCCTGGCTCCCCTGCTTAAGGGGGGGTACATTGACCCGGCGACCATCATAATCGACGCCAAGTCAGGGGTTTCCGGGGCCGGCCGGGAGGCCAGGGTTACCAGCCTCTTTGTTGAGTGCAACGAAAGCATTAATCCCTACGGCGTCGCCAGTCACCGTCATACCCCGGAGATCGAACAGGAACTCAGCGCCCTGGCCGGCAAAGAGGTTAAAGTAACCTTTACCCCCCACCTGCTTCCCATCAGCAGGGGGATCTTGAGTACCATGTACGCCACCCTGGTACGGCCGGCATCGACGGAGGAACTGCGAAGGGTATATGAAAAATTTTATGCCGGTGAGCCCTTCGTCCACCTCCTACCCCCCGGCCAGTGGCCCCACACCCGCTGGGTATATGGCAGCAACAACTGCCACCTTAATCTCGCCGTAGATACCCGCACCGGCCGGGTGGTGGTGGCCAGCGCCATCGACAACCTGACCAAAGGCGCTTCCGGCCAGGCGGTGCAGAACCTCAACCTTATGTGCGGTTTCCCGGAGACCATGGCCCTGGAAGTACCAGGATTGTGTCCATAAATACAGGAGACCAAGCACTCCACATTCCATACATGGAGGAGGAGACAATGACGCAAGACTTCCAGCCGGTTGCCGGCGGCATCACCGCCCCGCGGGGTTTTGTCGCCGCCGGCATTCATGCCGGTTTGAAAAAGGAAAAATTGGACCTGGCTCTGATTGTGAGCGAGGTGCCGGCGACGGCGGCGGCCGTCTATACCCGCAACCGGGTCAAGGCGGCGCCCCTGCGGGTGACGGCGGAACACCTCAAGGCCGGCCTGGCCCGGGCCATTGTCGCCAACAGCGGCTATGCCAACGCCTGTACCGGGGAGCGGGGTTACCGGGACGCCCGGGAGATGGCGGTAGTCACGGCCGGAGCCGTCGGTTGCGAACCGTGGCAGGTGGTGGTGGCCTCCACCGGCGTCATCGGCGTGCCCCTGCCTATGGATAAAGTCACCGCCGGCATCCAGGCCGCTGCCGCCCGGCTGGCGGTGGAGGGAGGCAGAGATGCGGCGGCAGCCATCATGACCACCGATACCCGGATCAAAGAGATCGCCATCCAGTTGCCCCTGGGGGGAGAGACGGTAACTATTGCCGGCATCGCCAAGGGGTCGGGCATGATCCACCCCAATATGGGCACCATGCTCTGCTTCCTGACCACCGACGCTGCCATCGAACAGGAGGATCTGGAACAGGCCCTGAGGGTAGTGGTGGATCGGACCTTTAATATGGTGACCGTGGACGGCGACACCAGCACCAACGACATGGCAGTCATCCTGGCCAACGGCTGCGCCGGCAACGCCCCCTTGACCATTGAAGAGCATGCCGCCTTCCGGTCCGGGTTGGAGTATGTCTGTCGCTACCTGGCCCGCCTCATCGCCCGTGACGGGGAAGGGGCCAGTAAACTGATAACCGTTGAGGTTTATGGCGCGGCCAGCGAGGTCGAGGCCCGCCAGGTGGCCCGGTCCGTAGCCGGTTCCAACCTGGTCAAGAGTGCCATCTTCGGCGCCGACGCCAACTGGGGCCGTATCATCTGTGCCGCCGGTTACTCCGGTGCTGAAATCGACCCGGATAAGATAGACATCTACCTGGAAAGCCACGCCGGCCGCGAGCAAATGGCCGCCGGTGGCGAGCCCCTGCCCTTCAGCGAAGCAAAGGCGGCGGCCATTCTGGCGGAAGAGGAGATTACCATCATCCTGGATCTGAACCGGGGCCGCGCCGCGGCTACAGCCTGGGGCTGCGACCTTACTTATGATTATGTAAAGATTAATGCCTCTTACCGGACTTGATAGGAGGGACCGGTGATGACCCTTTCGCCCCTGGAAAAAACGGGCATCTTAATCGAGGCCCTGCCCTATATTCGCCAGTTCTACGGCAAGACGGTGGTCATCAAATACGGTGGCCACGCCATGGTCAATTGCGAATTAAAAAAGGCCGTTATGCAGGACGCCGTCCTCATGCACCTGGTGGGTATGCGGCCGGTCATCGTCCACGGCGGCGGTCCGGAGATTACCAGCATGCTGGGCCGCCTGGGTAAACAGTCGCAATTTATCCAGGGCCAGCGGGTAACTGATGCCGAAACCATGGAAATCGTGGAAATGGTCCTGGTAGGGAAGATTAACAAAGAGATCGTGGCCAACATCCACCGTTACGGCGGCAAGGCCATCGGCCTCTGCGGCAAAGACGGTCACCTCATCGAAGCCCGCAAGCAGGTGGCCCACATCCAGAAAGACGGGGAAGAAATGGACCTGGACCTGGGCTATGTGGGCCAGGTGGAGCGGGTCAACCCCGGTATTATCGAAACCGTCATCGCCGAGGGTTACATCCCTGTTGTCGCCCCCATCGGTGTAGGTCCCGAGGGGGAGAGCTATAACATCAACGCCGACCTGGTAGCCGGCGAGCTGGCGGTAGCCCTCCAGGCCGACAAACTGGTGCTCCTGACGGACGTGGAGGGCATCCTGGCCGACCGCGACGACCCGGCTTCCCTGATCTCCTCCCTGGAGGTCGGCCGGGTGCCGGAGCTGATCCAGCAGGGCGTCATAGCCGGCGGTATGATCCCCAAGGTCAACTGCTGCATCCGCGCCCTGGAGGGCGGCGTCAAAAAGACCCATATTATTGACGGCCGCATACCCCACTCGATTCTACTGGAGGTCTTTACCGATACCGGGGTGGGGACTATGGTTGTTCCGGGGTAAATATCAGCTTGTCTAAAAAACTAATTGGGCAAGGACTAAAACAATATATCAGGAGGTGGCCGGAAAATGGATAATGCGGCTATTGTGTCCAGGGGAGAGAAATATGTTATGCGGACTTACGGGCGCTACCCCATGGCCCTGGTCCGGGGTGAGGGCGCCCGGGTCTGGGATGCCGACGGCAAGGAGTACCTGGACTTTGTCAGCGGCCTGGCCGTCAATTCCCTGGGTCACTGCCATCCCCGGGTGGTGGAGGCCATCCGGGAGCAGGCCGGCAGGCTCATCCACTGCTCCAACCTCTACTGGATCGAACCCCAGGTGGAGCTGGCCCGCCTGCTGGTGGAGAACTCGGCCCTGGATAAAGTCTTTTTCTGTAACAGCGGCGCCGAGGCCAACGAGGCTGCCATCAAACTGGCCCGCAAATATGCCAAGGAACACCGGGGGCCGGAGAGCTATGAGATAATAACCATGCGCCGTTCCTTCCACGGCCGCACCCTGGCCACCCTGACGGCCACCGGCCAGGAGAAATTCCACCACGGCTTTGCTCCCCTGCCGCCGGGGTTTAGATACGCCCCCTTCAACGACCTCTCCAGCCTGCGGGCGGCGGTCGGTCCCCGCACCTGCGCCGTCATGCTGGAACCGGTCCAGGGGGAAGGCGGCGTCTACGCGGCTAATAAGGATTACCTCCAGGCCGTACGCGCCCTCTGCGACGACGAAGGGCTCCTGTTGATCTTTGATGAAGTCCAATGCGGCCTGGGCCGGACGGGATATCTCTTCGCCTACCAGTATTACGAGGTCGAGCCTGATATCCTGACCCTGGCCAAGGCCCTGGCCGGCGGTGTGCCCATCGGTGCCATGCTGGCTAAAGAAAGAGCGGCTTCTGCCTTTGCCCCCGGGGACCACGCCTCCACCTTCGGCGGCAACCCCCTGGCGACGGCGGCCGGCGTGGCGGCCTTTAAGGCCCTCCTGCAAGAAGGGCTGGTGGAGAATGCCCGGGTGCTGGGGCAGTATTTTTACCAGCAATTAGAAGGGCTGGTCCGGGAGTTCCCGCAGCTCATCGAGGTGCGGGGCCGTGGTCTCCTGCTGGGGGTAGAGATTGACGGTCCGGCAGGAGAGGTGGTGGCGGCCTGCCAGGAGCGGGGCCTTTTAATCAACTCCCTCCATGGTCACGTCCTCCGCTTCCTGCCGCCTTTAATAGTCACCCGGGAGGACATTGACCGGGCGGTGACCATTTTAAAAGAAGCGTTGCACGAAGTACTGGGGCAGGGGCAGAAATAAGGCGGGCGCCCGCCATAGTTTTTGGTTTTAGGTACGGCGGGAAAATATAGTGGCAAAAATTACGGGTTTTCAAGTAAAATAAGGAATGTAAATAAGGAAAGGAGCGAAGGTATAATGAATGACCTGGCGGGGAGCCTGAAAGGCCGTGATTTTCTCTCCCTGAAGGATTTTTCGAGGGAAGAGATTTTTTACCTGCTGGATCTGGCGGACGATCTCAAGGCCAAACTCAAAAAAAGGGAACCCCATCCCCTGCTGGCGGGTAAAACCCTGGGAATGATCTTTACCAAACGATCCACCCGCACCCGGGTCTCCTTTGAAGTTGGCATGTACCAGCTGGGTGGGTACCCCCTTTTCCTAACCAAAGACGACCTGCAACTGGGCCGGGGAGAGACCATTGCCGACACTGCCCGGGTCCTTTCCCGCTACCTGGACGGGATTATGATCCGGACCTATTCCCACCGGGAGGTTGAGGAGCTGGCGGAATACGCCTCCATCCCGGTCATTAACGGCCTGACGGATTTCCTCCATCCCACCCAGGCCCTGGCGGATATCATGACCATCCGCGAGTGGAAGGGAAAACTGCAAGGCCTCAACCTTACCTTTATCGGTGACGGCAACAACGTGGCCCACTCCCTCATGTACGGGGGCGCCAAGGTGGGGCTCAACGTCACCATTGCCTGCCCCTCCGGTTATGAGCCCATGCCCCAGGTGGTCGAGGAGGCCAGGCGCATAGCTGCCGGCAACGGTTGCCAGATAGCCGTCACCAACAACATCAAAGAAGCGGCCGAAGGCGCCGATATCCTTTATACCGACGTCTGGGCGAGTATGGGCCAGGAGGACGAAGCCGAGAAGCGGCGCCAGGCCTTTCGCAAATACCAGATCAACAGCGAGCTCCTCAAGCTGGCCAAGCCGGACGCCATGGTTCTCCACTGCCTGCCCGCCCACCGGGGCGAGGAGATCACTGACGAGGTCATGGACGGACCCCAGTCGGCCGTTTTTGACGAGGCCGAGAATCGCCTTCACGCCCACAAGGCCATCATGGTAGCCTTGATGGGTTGAAGATGTCTCAGCCCGCAGCCATCTTTGCCGATCCGGTCTCCTGCACCGGGACGCAGTATGTTTCCGGTCCATGGGGCCAGGTAAACATTTTGGATATGAAAGGAGTCTTTACTGTGGCCGAAAAGGTAGTTCTCGCCTATTCCGGCGGGCTGGATACCTCCATTATTATCCCCTGGCTCAAGGAAACCTATGGTTATGAGGTTATCGCCGTGGCCGTCGATGTCGGCCAGGGAGAAGAGCTGGAACCCCTGGAGGAAAAGGCTATAAAGAGCGGGGCCAGCAAGATCTATATTCTGGATAAAAAGAAGGAGTTTGTGGAGGAGTACATCTGGCCCACCCTCAAGGCCGGCGCTGTTTACGAGGGCAAGTACCTCCTGGGCACCTCCTTCGCCCGGCCCCTCATTGCCAAATGCCTGGTGGAGGTCGCCGCACAGGAAGGGGCCACGGCCGTGGCCCACGGAGCCACCGGCAAGGGCAACGACCAGGTGCGTTTCGAACTGGGGGTTAAGGCCTTAAATCCCCAGCTAAAGGTCATCGCTCCCTGGCGGATCTGGAACATCCGCTCCCGGGAAGAGGCCATGGACTACGCCGCCGCCCGGGGCATCCCGGTGCCGGTGACTAAAGACCGGCCCTACAGCATGGACCGTAACCTCTGGCACTTGAGCCACGAGGGAGGCGATCTCGAGGATCCCTGGAATGCACCCGGGGACGACCTTTACCTGATAATCACCCCGCCGGAACAGGCCCCGGATAAACCGACTTATGTAACCATCGACTTTGAAAAGGGTATTCCGGTAGCCGTGGACGGGGAAAAACTGGACGCCGTCGCCCTGGTGGAGAAGCTCAATGACCTGGCGGCGGCCAACGGTGTGGGCATAGTTGACATTGTAGAAAATCGCCTGGTTGGTATGAAGTCCCGGGGCGTTTATGAAACCCCCGGGGGGACGATCCTCTATACAGCCCACCGGGAACTGGAGTACCTCACCCTGGACCGCATGACCATGCATTTCAAAGAAATGGTGGCCGCCAAGTACGCCGAGCTGGTTTACGACGGCAACTGGTTCTCACCCTTGAAAAAAGCCCTGGACGCCTTTGTGGACAGCACCCAGGAGACGGTGACGGGCACGGTGCGTCTAAAACTCTATAAAGGCAGCTGCACCCCGGCCGGGGTCAAATCACCTTATTCCATCTACAACGAGGACCTGGTCACCTTCGGTGCCGGCGGTGACTACGACCATAAGGACGCCACCGGTTTCATCAACCTCTTCGGCCTGCCCTTGAAGGTACGGGCGCTGATGGAACAAAAAACTGGACTGAGATAGGAGTATTTCTATGAAACTCTGGGGCGGACGTTTTACCAGGACAACCGACCGGCTGGTGGAGGATTTCCACTCCTCCATCAGCTTTGACCAGCGCCTCTATAAAGAGGATATAGCCGGTTCTATCGCCCACGCCCGCATGCTGGCAGCGGTGGGCCTCATCACACCGGCCGAAGGTGAAGCCATTATCAAAGGCCTGGAGGAAATCCGGGCCGACATCGAGGCGGGCCGGGTGACCTTCGACGTGGGCGCCGAGGACATCCACATGAACATCGAAAAGCTCCTCACCGAGCGCATCGGCGAGGCTGGCAAGAAGCTGCACACGGCTCGCAGCCGCAACGACCAGGTGGCCCTGGACCTGCGGCTCTATTTAAAAGAAGAGATTCCTGCCGTCAAAAAGCTCCTGGCCGGCCTGCAGCAGGTCCTGGTGGATCTGGCCGCGCAGCACCTTCAGACAATCATGCCCGGCTATACCCACCTGCAGAAGGCCCAGCCCGTCACCCTGGCCCACCACCTGATGGCCTACTTTGAGATGTTCTACCGTGACCAGCAGCGCCTGGACGATTGCCTTGACAGGGTCGACGTCATGCCCCTGGGCGCCGGGGCCCTGGCCGGTACCACCCTGCCTATCGACCGGGAGCTGGTTGCCCGGGAGCTGGGCTTTAAGGCTATCAGCGCCAATTCCCTGGACGCCGTTAGCGACCGCGATTTCGTGGTCGAGTTCCTGGCAGCCGCCTCCCTTATTATGATGCACCTGAGTCGCCTGGCAGAAGAGGTCATTTTCTGGTCCAGCGAGGAGTTCGGTTTTCTGGAACTGGATGACGCCTACAGCACCGGTTCCAGTATGATGCCACAAAAGAAAAACCCTGATGTCGCCGAACTGGTACGGGGTAAGACCGGCCGGGTGTACGGCCACCTCATGGGCATGCTGGCGGTTTTAAAGGGCCTGCCCCTGGCCTACAACAAGGACCTGCAGGAGGATAAGGAAGCCCTCTTTGACACCCTGGACACCGTCAAGGGCTGTCTCATGGTCTTTACCCCCATGCTGGCCACGGCCAGGTTCCGGGTGGAGCGCATGCGGGCCGACGCCTCCCGGGGGTTTGCCGCGGCTACCGATGTGGCCGAGTACCTGGTGCGTAAGGGCCTGCCCTTCCGCGAGGCCCATGCCGTGATCGGTTCCCTGGTCCTCCACTGCCTCCGGGAGGGCCGCAGCTTCCAGGATTTAAGCCTGGAGGAGTGGCAGTCCTTCTCGCCGCTGTTTGACAATGATATTTTCGGGTGCCTCGAGGCCGAGGCCTGCGTCAACGGCCGCAACCTCCCCGGCGGCCCGGCCCCGGAGGCCGTGGGGAAAGCCATAGAGCGGGCCAGGGAGATCCTTGCCGGGATTCAGGCTGGACTTTCAAGATAGGGAGGGTAGCGGGTGACCAGAATCATTACCTGCGACGAGATTACCAGGGCGGTGGCCGACCTCTGCCGGCAGGCCAATTACTACCTGGGGGAGGACGTGCGGGGAGCCCTGGAAGGGGCCCTGGCCAGGGAGGTCTCGCCCCAGGGGAAAGACGTCCTTAATCAGCTCCTGGAGAATGCCGCCATCGCCGCCGCCGAGGAGGTGCCCATCTGTCAGGATACGGGGGTGGCGGTGGTCTTCCTGGAACTGGGCCAGGAGGTGCAGGTTCAAGGGGGCTATCTCTATGACGCCATCAATGCCGGCGTCCGCCAGGGGTATACTGAGGGCTACCTGCGTAAATCCATGGTCTACCCGCCCCTGGACGGCCGGAATACGGGGGACAATACGCCGGCCATTATTCACACGGAAATTGTTCCCGGTGATAAATTGACCATCACCGTGGCGCCCAAGGGCGGCGGTAGCGAAAATATGAGCGCCGCCGTCATGCTGGCGCCGGCTGCCGGCATCCGGGGTGTTAAGGAGTTTGTCCTTGAGACCGTCAAGAAAGCCGGTCCCAATCCCTGCCCGCCGCTGATCGTAGGGGTCGGCATCGGGGGTAATTTTGAAAAATGTGCCCTGCTGGCCAAAAAAGCCCTGCTACGCCCCCTGGGGGAGCCCCATCCCCTGGAAGGGATAGCCACTCTGGAAAGGGATCTGCTGGAGAGCATCAACTGCCTGGGCATCGGTCCCGGGGGTTTCGGAGGCCGGATGACGGCCCTGGCGGTGCACGTCGAGATCTTCGCCCGCCATATTGCCAGCCTGCCCGTAGCCGTAAATATCCAGTGCCACGCCGCCCGGCATAAGAGCATCACCCTTTAGTAGGGGCAGCAAACCGTTCCACCATCGTTCCCGCGGGAATCTGCTCCTTGGAGACCACGGCGATGAAATAGTATTTACTTTCTGGCCATATCATAAGGGGGAGGCCTGCAGATGGAGGTTAGCCATCCAAGCACCCAGCCGGCACCAGGTAGTTCCTTGAAACGCCTGGTAGGACCGGCCGGAGATAATAGGCGGACGGGGGATTCTCCCATCAGACATCTCCATACACCCCTCAGTGTTGACGATGTCGAGTCCCTCCGGGCCGGCGACCGGGTCTTAATCAGCGGCGTTATCTACGCCGCCCGGGACAGTGCCCATAAAAGGCTGGTTGAACTCCTGGACCGGGGTGAAGAACTCCCCGTCGACCTCAAGGGACAGGTTATTTACTACGTCGGCCCTACACCGGCCAGACCCGGCCGGGTTACCGGCGCGGCCGGGCCCACCACCAGCGGCCGCATGGACCCCTATACCCCGCGGTTAATCGCCGCCACCGGCCTCAAGGGGATGATCGGCAAGGGTTTCCGCTCACCTGAAGTCAAGAAGGCCCTGGTGGACCATAAGGCTGTCTACTTCGCGGCCGTGGGCGGCGCCGGAGCTTTAATCGCCAGGTGCATCAAGAAGGCGGAAATAGTGGCCTACCCCGAGCTGGGGCCCGAGGCCCTGCGTGCCCTGGAGGTCGAGGACCTGCCGGTTACCGTAATCAACGACTGCTACGGCGGGGATCTCTATACTGAAGCCCTGGCCAGGTATAGTATAAAGGAAGTTCCTTAAACGGTGAATATTATTCTGGCCTGCACTCACCCGGACCATCTTTTTTATTCTGGCTTTAATACATTTAAAGTTGGCCAAACAGGCAGGTAACCAATAGAATGCGTCGAATATATTCCGGTAATGAAAAATATTACCGGAGCGCTTATATGACAATCGAGCGTAACTTTGACATAGCCTTTGTGGCCGACCTGGCCCTGCATGAAAAGCAAATCCAGCAGAATTATCGACCCATTATTGCCGTACACAAATGGTTTGCCCGCCGGCCAGGCACATTGTTTCGCAGTCTACTACTGGCAGAGTTTGCACAGGGCAATTTAGCCGACAATTACTACCGTTCCCATAATTTTCAAGGTCTTAAGGTGGCCGATCCTTTTATGGGCGGGGGAACACCCCTTATTGAGGCCAACCGTCTCGGCTGCCATATTCTGGGTTATGATATTAATCCTATGGCTTATTGGATTGTCCGCGAGGAGATTGAGCATCTGAACTTGGAAGCTTACCAGCAGGCAGCCCGGGAAGTTGGATTTTTTTTAGAAGAAAAGGTAGGTCCTTTTTACCGGACCAGGTGTCCCATATGCGGGCGCCAGGATGCCCTGGTAAAATACTTCCTTTGGGTAAAGGTCCATCGCTGTCATAATTGCGGCCGGGAATTTGATCTCTTTCCAGGGTATGTTCTGGCGCAAAAGGGGCGTCACCCCAAGGATGTCATAATCTGTTCCACCTGCGGTAGCCTTAACGAAGTCGGGGATAAAAGAAATCCCGGCCACTGCCATAATTGCGGCGAAGAATTAAAAACAAAAGGCCCGGCTGGTCGTAACCAGTGCCCTTGTCCTCATTGTGGCGTTAGAAATTCTTATCCTGACCCGGAAAGTGGCCCTCCCGGGCACCGGATGGTGGCCATTGAATATCACTGCTCCTATTGCAAGCCTGAGCACCGGGGTCGCTTTTTTAAAAAACCGGATGCTGATGATCTGGCCAAATTCGCAACCGCTGTTGGCACATGGGAGGCGCTCCAGCCGCAGTTTGTTCCCGAAGAAAAAATACCCGCTGGCGATGAGACAAACCGGCTCCACCGGTGGGGTTACCGCTATTACCGGGAGATGTTTAACGAACGCCAGCTCCTTGGTTTGGAGTTGCTCGCCCGGAAAATAAGCCAGCAGCCGGATGAACGCATTAAAAACGCCCTGGCCACCAATCTTTCCGATCTGCTGCGCTATCAAAACATGCTTTGTCGTTACGACCCCTATGCCCTGAAATCCCTGGATATTTTCTCTGTTCACGGTTTCCCCGTCGGCTTAATCCAGTGCGAATCCAACATGTTGGGGATACCTGGGGGAAAAACGGGTCTAAATATTGGCAGTGGCGGCTGGACCAATATTGTCGACAAATATTTAAAGGCCAAACACTATTGCCAGTGGCCCTTTGAAATAAGGCATGTGAATGGCCGTAAACGGCAGTTATGGATCAAAGGAGAATGGATAGGGGAGCGCCGCCAAGGGATGACGCAACAGCGGGAGGTAGATTTAAGGTGCGCCAGTGCCACCACGGCCTTTCTGAAACCATCTTCCCTGGATGCCGTTCTTACCGACCCGCCTTATTTTGCCAACGTCCAGTATGCCGAACTCATGGATTTTTGTTATGTATGGCTGCGGCGCCTGGTGGGGGCTAGTAACCCGGTATTTACCCCACGGACAACCCGTAATCCTGAAGAACTCACAGGTAATACTACCATGTCCAGGGGGATCGATGATTTTACCGGGGGGTTGAGCCGGGTTTTTTCTAATATGGCCGCAGCCTTAAAACCGGGCGCCCCCTTTGTCTTTACTTATCACCATAACAGGCTTGAAGCTTATTACCCTGTTGCCGTGGCCCTGCTAGATGCCGGTCTGGCCTGTACAGCCACCTTGCCCTGTCCGGCGGAAATGGCAGCCTCCATCCATATCAACGGTACCGGTTCTTCAATTATAGATACGGTTTTCGTTTGCCGGACTACAGGTGTAGTTTCACGGCGCCTGCTGGTGAAAGAACCGGAGCAAATTGCGGCCTTAATCATAAAGGAACTGGAGGAACTGGAAAAGGGCGGAGTGCCTGTGACGAGGGGAGATACTCGTTGCATTATTTACGGCCATTTAATCCGGCTGGCCGTATGGTATTTACGGGCAACATGGGATAAAAATCTAAGTTGGGATAAAAAGTTCGCCTTGATTGCCAGGATGATTGATGAACTGGGCGGCGCCGGTGCTATCGAGACATATTTAGAGGAGAACGGAGTACAGCTGAAGACGAGGCGCGAAACCATCGTGTGTGAAGGTGAATCTGAATATGGAGCTGGCGGTGATGAAGTATCCTTTTGAAGCCTCACTGGAGGAATTACGGGCTGACCTGGACGCCTATGTGGGGGTAGTTTTTTCTTGCCTTGAATCTGAATTCATGGTTATACCCAAAGGTCGGGGTTTTATTGAATATCCGGTTTTTGCCAGGGCCTATGAGGCCTTAAAGCAAGCCACCAATGGCTTCATTTCTTTACATCCCGACGTGATTTTAGAGAAAATACAAGAAGTCCCGCTGGCATTGATTGTTTTACGGACTATCCTGGGTTTTACACCGCCGGAATGGGCTTACATTACCAGCCAGAGAACAGGCATAGAGATTTCCCAGGGCTTCAGTCGTGCCCTGGACAGACGGATTAGAATAGCTCCTTTGAAGCCAATCAGGTTTTCTCCCTTGATGCAGAAGCGGGTAATTGCCATGCTGGAGACTGCCTGCCATTTACTCCGGGAAGGTGCTCCGCAGGTAGAAGGGGACAAGATCCACCGCCTTGATAAAGCGGATACGAGCAGTGGGCTGGCTGGTATCAGGAACCTGGCGGGTATGGGGGTTCCCTATGCCATGTTGCTTTATGAAAGGTTTCTGGGCCGCCCCTTTGCCGGGCACCGCGATTCTGTCTCCGAGCTCATAGGTAATGTACTGGAAAATGCTATTGAAGAAATCCTGGCGGGAGCCGGTATCAGCTACCGTAAAACGAAGAGAGCAGAAAAAATCCCCGGTTTTGATCAGGCGCCAGACTTTATTATCCCTGATGAATTTAATCCCCGTGTAGTTATCGAAGCTAAAATTACCGAAGACGACGGCACAGCCCGGGACAAAGTTACCCGGGTCCAGCACCTGGGAGAGTTGAGTGCGGAGAGACTAGTAAACGGTAAGCCCGGATTTGAGGTAATTGCCTGCATCGCCGGCCGTGGTTTTGGCGTACGGAAAGAAGATATGAAGAAACTGTTGATGGCAACGCGGGGTAAAGTTTTTACTTTGAAAACTCTGGACCGTTTACTTGAGTGTACGAGGTTGCAGGAGTTCAGGACTAAATGATTAGAACGCCGGTACCCCAAAAATGGGAAATGGAGGGAATAGATGATTCTGCTTTTGTCGATTTTGTTGCTCCTGGTACTTTTTCGACCAAGCTGGCATTTCGTATCGGCGTTCCTGGGTTAGTAATTTTTTGGGGTCTAGGAATGCTTTTTGGTAGTAATGGATTAAACCTCATAATATTTTGATAACCCATTGCTGGCCCAGCAAATAGCCAATGTGGACGTCTGCGTAAAAAGGACAGCCCTAACTGTATTTAGTGTATTTACCCTTTCTCGGCCAGCGTATCGCCGTATTTTAACTGTACAAAACGATTAAAGAAACTTAACTGGCCCGGCAGGATTCTACTCTTTGATGTGGAATAAGAAAACCAATTAAACTTCAAGGCAGGACGGGAGGATGGCAGGGTGAAGTTTTTTATTTTGGGCCTGTATTTTGCCGTGCTTTTGGCAATCGGTTTTTATAGCTTGAAGAAATCGCGGGATGTCGGCGGCTTTTTCCTGGGTAATCGTACCGTGGGCCCCTGGGTATCGGCCTTTGCTTACGGGACGACTTACTTTTCCGCCGTTATTTTTATAGGTTATGCCGGTAAAGTGGGGTGGGGTTTCGGCCTGTCCGACCTGTGGATCGTCATCGGTAACGCCTTCATCGGCAGTTTCCTGGCCTGGAAGGTCCTGGCGCGGCCGACCAGGGAAATGACGGTTCGCTTGAAGGCCATGACCATGCCCGAGTTCCTGGCCGCACGTTACGACAGCCCGGCTTTACGAACGTTGGGGGCGCTGGTAATCTTTATTTTCCTGGTACCGTATTCGGCTTCGGTTTATATGGGTTTGAGTTACCTCTTCGAGCAGGTTTTCCGCATTAACTTTACCACAGCCCTCATTGCCATGGCTGCCTTTACGGCCCTTTATCTGGTCCTGGGCGGCTACATTGCCGTTACCCTGACTGATTTCATCCAGGGTTTGATTATGATTGGCGGCGTTGTGGTCCTGATATATTATGTTATATCTGCGCCGCCTGTGGGCGGGCTGGCTGGCGGCATCAGCCGCCTGGCGGCCATCGACCCGCGCCTGGTTAACCCGTTGGGCCCCAACTGGTTCGCCCTCCTTTCCCTGGTAGTGCTCACCAGCCTGGGACCCTGGGGCCTGCCCCAGATGGTACAGAAGTTTTACGCTATTAAAGATGAAGGTTCCATCTGGCCGGCGACGGTGGTTTCGACCCTGTTCGCCCTGATTATAGCTACCGGTGCATATTTCACCGGCGCCTTTGGCCGTCTCTTCTTCAACAACCAGATGCCCTTGCTTAACGGCCAACCTAACCCGGATCTCATTATGCCCCAGATTATCAATCATTATCTGCCGCCCTGGATAGGCCTGCTCTTGTTGCTGCTGGTGCTGGCGGCCTCCATGTCTACCCTGGCTTCCCTGGTACTGGTATCGAGTTCCGCGGTGGCTATTGACCTGGTCCAGGGCGGAGCTCCTGGGGTTTCCCGCCGTATAATCCTGGCCCTGCTGCGTTTCCTGTGTTTCTTCTTTATTGGCCTTTCGGTCTATATTGCCCTGAAGCCCACTATTATCCTGGTCCTCATGTCCCTCTCCTGGGGCACGGTGGCCGGAGCCTTCCTGGCCCCTTATATCTACGGCCTGTACTGGCCCCGGACCACTAAAGCCGGGGCCTGGGCGGGGCTCCTGAGCGGGCTGGCTATATCCCTGGGCCTGTCCTTTTACTACCACCTGGATGGCAGCGTCATCCCGACGATAGGCTCCCTGGCCATGGTTATCCCTCTGGGAGTGGTTCCCATGGTGAGCCTCGTCACGCCGGCCTTTTCCAGGGAACATCTAGCTAAAGTTTTTGGTGCTGATAGGACAACTACTACGGCAACTAAAGGATTGATGACTGATGATCTGGGATTCGGAAAATGAATGCCGCCCCCGGGCGGAGATCGAGGCCCTGCAACTGGCGCGCCTCCAGGAGACGGTGGCCAGGGCCTACGAGAGGGTACCCTTTTATCGCCAGGCCATGGAAACAAAAGGTATCCGGCCTTCGGACATCCGCAGCCTCGAAGACGTGCGCCTGCTCCCCATGACCACCAAGGAGGACTTCCGCCAGAATTACCCCTATGGCCTCTTTGCTGTGCCGTTGAAGGATGTTGTCCGCCTCCAGGCTTCCTCCGGCACGACCGGTCGGCCGGTGGTGGTGGGTTATACCCGCCGGGATCTGGAGACCTGGACGGACCTGGTGGCGCGAATGGTTTCCCTGGCCGGGGTGACGCCTGCGGATGTCGCCCAGGTGGTTTTTGGTTACGGCCTCTTCACCGGCGGTTTTGGCCTGCACTACGGGCTGGAGCGGGTCGGGGCCACTGTTGTCCCGGCCTCGGCCGGCAATTCCAAGCGCCATATTATGTTAATGCGCGACTTCGGCACTACCGTCTTAGTGGGGACACCTTCTTATATCCTGCACCTGGCGGAGGTAGCGGAAGAGGAAGGAGTGGATCCTCAGGCCCTCCCCGTTCGCCTGGGTCTCTTCGGCGGCGAGGCCTCCAGCCGGGAGATGCTCAAAGAGATCGAGCGGCGCTGGGGGATGCGGGCAACTGACAACTACGGCCTTACGGAGGTGATGGGTCCCGGCGTTTCCGGCGAGTGCGAGTACCAGGACGGCCAGCACGTGGCCGAGGATCACTTCCTGGTGGAGATCCTGGATCCGACCACCGGGGAACCCTGCCCACCCGGGGTCAAGGGCGAGGTGGTCATCACCACCCTGACCAAAGAAGCGTTGCCGGTGCTACGCTACCGCACCCGGGATATTTCCTCCTTAAACTTTGAACCCTGCCGCTGCGGCCGCACCACGGCCCGCCTGGCCAAGATTACCGGCCGCACGGACGACATGCTCATTATCCGGGGCGTCAACGTCTTCCCCTCCCAGGTGGAGAGCGTCCTGATGGAAATAGACGGCGTGTCGCCCCACTACCAGCTCATCGTCAGCCGGCGCAACTACCTCGACGAGCTGGAGGTGCGGGTGGAGGTAGATCCTGACTTTTTCAGCGACCGTTACCGTCACCTGGAAGAACTGGAGGAAAAGGTCATGGACCGCCTGCACACGGTACTGCAGCTGAAGGCCAGGGTGCGCTTGGTGGAACCCCACAGTATCGCCCGGAGCGAGGGCAAGGCCCGGCGGGTGGTGGATCTGCGGTAGCTGCCACATACCATTAGGGGTCGACTCCGTGCCGACCAACAGATTACAATTGATGAACCTATGTTAGGAGAGGCAGACGGGGTTACGCTGGCTACAAAACCTGTTGAAGCGGGTGAATTTGATATTTGGGAAACTGAACAGGAGTGGGAGAACCTGTTAAGCGTAGGGAGGTAAGGTGGTATTCTTTTAAGCCGCCGGATAAGGGCGGCCTGTTTTAATTTAAGACGGCATGCCGCTGTGCGGGGAATTTTGATCATATCCAAACTGTATTCAAAGAAAAATTAGGGAGTTGATCACCATACTTTCAGAATGATAAAATGGCTGAAGCTGGTGTGGCTATATACTTCGCATTGGGTTTTGGAATATAAAGTGAATGAAAGCCTTGGCCCGGATTACGGCGGGCCTGGAGTACGGGAGAGGTGAAATCGTGCGGGAACTGTTAATCGGCAACCATGCCCTGGCCCGGGGGGCCTGGGAAGCCGGGGTCCGGGTGGCCGCCGCTTACCCGGGGACGCCGAGTACAGAGATTATAGAAGCCCTGGCCCGCTATCCGGAGGTATACGCGGAATGGGCGCCCAACGAAAAGGTGGCCCTGGAGGTAGCCATTGGTGCGGCCATAGGCGGCGCGCGCTCCCTGGCCGCTATGAAACATGTGGGTGTTAACGTCGCCGCCGATCCCCTGATGACCCTGGCCTATACCGGCGTCAATGCCGGGCTGGTCCTGGTTTCGGCCGACGACCCCGGCCTTTTTAGCTCCCAGAACGAGCAGGATAACCGCTTTTACGCCCGCATGGCCCAGATACCCTGCTTGGAGCCTGCCGACAGCCAGGAAGTTAAGGATATGGTCATGCAGGCTTTTAATTTAAGCGAGGAATTTGATACCCCGGTAATTTTACGCCTGACCACCCGGATTGCCCATTCTTACAGCCTGGTGGAACTTGGCGACCGCCAGGAAGTGCCGCTTAAAAGTTATGTCAAACAGCCCGCCAAGTATGTCATGCTACCGGCCTTTGGCAAGGCCCGCCATGTAGTGGTGGAAGAACGGCGTCTCAAGCTGGCGGCCTATGCGGAAACTGCCCCCTTCAACCGGGTGGAATGGGCCGACCGGCGGGTGGGCATCATTACCTCCGGTATTGCCTACCAGTACGTTAAAGAGGCCCTGCCCGGGGTTTCGGTATTGAAGCTGGGGTTAACTTATCCTCTGCCGGAGAAGCTGATTTCCGATTTTGTAAAGGCAGTAAAAACTTGCTATGTGGTAGAAGAACTGGAACCCTTCCTGGAAGATCAGATCCGCGCCTGGGGACTGGGTGTAGTAGGCAAGGAATTGGTGCCAAGGGTAGATGAATTGAGTAGCGCCATTGTCGCCCGTACGGTGGGCTCGCAGGTGGCGGCCGTTGCCCCGGAGCTGGTTGCTCCTGATCTGACTGCGGTGGCCTTGCCCGGTATGAGGACCCCGGGCGGTCAAAGGGCAGGCGAAGGATCGGTCCCGGATGCGAGGGAAACGACGACTGCCGCGCCGGCTGAACTCCCCGGTCGTCCACCCCTCATGTGCCCCGGCTGCCCCCACCGCGGCGTCTTTTACGTCCTGAAAAAGCTCCGGCTGGTGGTGGCCGGTGACATCGGCTGCTATACCCTGGGGGCTACACCGCCTCTCCAAGCCATGGATAGCTGTATTTGCATGGGGGCCAGCCTGGGGGTGGCCATGGGGCTGGAGAAGGCCCGCGGTGCGGACTTCGCCCGGCGGGTGGTAGGGGTTATTGGCGATTCAACTTTCCTCCACTCGGGAATGACCGGACTCCTGGACATGGTCTACAATGGCGGCACCGGGACCTTGATTATCCTGGATAATAGCACCACGGCCATGACCGGCCACCAGGACCATCCCGGCACGGGTTATACTGCTTCCCATCAGCCGGCCCCTAAGGTTGACCTGGAACAGATAGCCCGCGCCCTGGGGGTGCACCGGGTACAGGTGGTTGATAGTTATAATCTAGAGACCCTCGAGAGGGCGATCCAGGAAGAAACGGCCGCCAGGGAACCATCGGTAATCATTGCCAGGCGGCCCTGCGCCCTCTTGAAGAAAGAAAAAGAAGCCGTTTACGCTGTAAGCCCCGATAACTGCCTGAGCTGCCGTTATTGCCTGGACCTGGGCTGTCCCGCCATTTCCTTTAGCGACGGGCACGGAGTGATTGACCCGGTACTGTGCAACGGCTGCGGCCTTTGTACCCAGGTCTGCCCTGGTGAGGCCATCAGGAAGGCTGGTGAAGAAGATGAGTAACGATGTGCTTAACGTCTTGCTGGTCGGCGTCGGCGGCCAGGGAACGATCCTCGCCGGCCGCGTCCTCTCCCGGGCGGCTATCTCACTAGGCGGCGAGGTCAAGGTATCCGATATCCATGGCATGGCCCAGCGGGGCGGCAGCGTGGTGACCCAGGTTCGTTTCGGTCCCCGGGTCTATGCCCCCGTTATAGCCCCGGGCACAGCCGACTTCTTGGTAGCCTTTGAGAAGCTGGAGGCATGTCGCTGGCTACCTTACCTGAAGGCCGGGGGTTGTCTCATAGTCAACGACCAGGAGATGCCGCCTTTACCGGTCCTTACTGGAGCGGCCACTTATCCGGCCGACCTGGTTGCGGTAATGGGAAAACTGGTCCAAAATCTTGTGGTCCTGGACGCCCTGGACCTGGCCCGCCGGGCCGGCAATGTCAAAACCGTAAATATGGTCCTCATGGGGGCCCTGGCCAGGCGGCTGTCCATCAGCCGGGAGGCCTGGGAAGAGGCCCTGGCCGCCTCGGTACCGGAGAGGTTTTTGGAGGTCAATAAAAAGGCATTTAATCTTGGCTGGGAGCAATAATAATAGTTGCGGGATATATCTAGAACCAGGGGGATAAGGTCCCGCCTGCCGGGGTTAATAAACCTCATGGCAGGTGGGGCCGGATGATCACAGTATCCGAGAGGCTTCAAATCACCGGAACTGTCCTATACTCCTAACCCTTGGTAGTCGTAATTATCATCATGTTGTGGAAGTAATGAAAAAACCTTGATACTATTGACAGAGCATCAAGGTCCTTGTCTGAGTTCCAGTACGGTGGGGGCACCGGGTTTTCAATTAGCGGGAGGTTTATATAATTATGCAGATGCTTGACTTAATCCGTCGCAAGCGGGAGGGCCAGGCCCTGGCCCCAGCCGAAATTGAGGCCATGATACGGGATTATACGGCCGGGATAATCCCCGACTATCAGATGGCAGCCTTTCTCATGGCCGTCTATTTTCGCGGCCTGGACCGGGAGGAAACGGCGGCCCTCACCAGGGCCATGATAGCCTCGGGGGAACAGATTGAGTGGAGTTCCATCCCGGGGGTGAAGGTCGACAAGCACAGTACCGGAGGTGTGGCCGACACCACCACCTTGGTCCTGGCGCCCCTGGTGGCCGCCGCCGGAGTGCCGGTAGTTAAGATGTCCGGCCGCGGCCTGGGACACACTGGGGGCACTATTGACAAACTGGAATCCATCCCCGGCTTCAGGGTGCAGCTGACGCGGGAAGAGATGATTCGCCAGGTAAAGGAGATCGGCCTGGCCGTCACTGCTCCCACGGGGAAGCTGGCCCCGGCTGACGGCAAGCTCTACGCCCTGCGGGACGTCACAGCGACTGTTGAGAGCATACCCCTCATTGCCAGCAGTGTAATGAGCAAAAAGATCGCCGCTGGCGCCGACGCCATAGTCCTCGATGTCAAGGTTGGCAGCGGCGCCTTTATGCCCGACCTGGAGTCGGCCCGGGAACTGGCCCGGATCATGGTGGATCTGGGCCGGGAGATGGGGCGGCGGGTGGTAGCTGTGATTACCAATATGGACGAACCCCTGGGGATGATGGTGGGCAACGCCCTGGAAGTCGGGGAGGCCATCGCCGTTTTATCCGGCGGCGGGCCGCGGGAGTTGCGGGAGGTTTGCCTCACCCTGGGCAGCCAGATGCTTCTACTGGCCGGGGCTACCGGTAGTGACGGTGAGGCGCGCCGGCGTCTGGAGGAGCTCCTGGCCGGTGGCGCCGCCCTGGCCAAATTCCGGCGGTTCATTGCCGCCCAGGGCGGCGACCCGGCGGTAGTCGACCGGCCGGAACTTCTCCCCCGCGCCACGGATCAGGTTACCATTGCCGCCCTAAGCAGCGGCTACATCAGCGCCGTCCAGGCACGCCTGGTGGGCGAGGCGGCTATGCTCCTGGGGGCCGGGCGAATAACCAAAGAAAGCCCCATCGACCTGGCGGTTGGTATCGAACTAAAAAAACGTCTGGGAGATTATGTTAACGCCGGCGAGCCCCTGGCTGTATTCCACGTCAACGACCGGGCCAACCTGGAGGCAGCCCGGGAGAGATTCCTGGCGGCCTATATTCTGGCCGCCGCACCGCCCACCCCGCAACCCCTGGTGTATGAGATAATCAGGGGATAAATTCGGGAGCATAGTGGGGACCATCAATATGGCCATTTTTACCATTCTTTGTCGATAAACACTTTATCTGGCCTACACGGCAAGGACGCGGGAAACCATGAGCCGGGGGTAGTCCGCTGTCGCATGGTGTCAATGGGGAAACAATGAGCCGGAGGAATAGCAACTTTTCCATGTCAAGGTAGTGTCAAGGTAATTGCTATCGCCTTAAAAATGTGATAATAATCAAAAACAACTTGAGGTAATGTCGATGGAATTCAAGCCCATTAAAACTAAAAAGATCTACGAAGAAATAGTCGAGCAGGTCAAAAAGTCCCTGAGCGAAGGGAAGCTCATGCCCGGGGAGCGATTCTTCTCCGAAAGGGAATTGTCGGATAAACTTGGTGTCAGCCGGGCGTCTGTACGGGAGGCCATCCGCGCTCTAACTACCATGGGTATCCTGGAAGTAAGGGCCGGGGAGGGGACCTTTGTCCGCCAGGTCCAGGACAGTGACATTATCCAGCCCCTGGTTATGGCTTTGCTCCTGGAAGAACAGCAAGTCATATATCTGCTGGAAGCCAGGCAGATCCTTGAACGGGAAATAGTTTACCTGGCGGCGCAGCGGGCGACCACCGAGGAAAAGGAAAAACTGGTGGGTATACTCCAGCATATGGCCGATGAACTCGCCCGTGGCTTTCTCCAGGAGGATACTGACGTCCGCTTTCACTTGACCATTGCCGGAATGACCCATAATCCCATTGTCTCACGCCTGATGTATACCATTGCCGATACCATTGCCCAGACCCTGGCCACTAAACGTCAACAGTTATACTCCAACCTGGAAAATGCAAGGTTGCTTTATGAACAGCATAGCGAGATTACCCAGGCCATTATCTCCGGGGCTGCCGATAGCGCTCGCAAGGCAATGGCCAAGCACTTGCGTTTTGTCGCCCAGAAGTTGAAGAAGTGACCCCTATGTAGCTAATGCCTGAGCCTTCATTGCTCGCGCAGCGAGGTACGAAGGAGGGATGAAAGGCGGGCTTAAATTTTTCGAGGGAATCTTAAGGTGTTGGCCTCCCGGCAGGGGCAGCCTCTCTGCTCCAGCAGGGAGGTTTTTATTTAGGCAAACGTTAACCTTAAATAAAAACAAAAAGGGGTAACGTTTTCCGAAAAGGTGTTGACATCTTCGTCTGGGAGTGGTAGACTTAAAACCGGAAGGAAAACGTTTTCCCAGAAACCTGCTCAAGTAAGAAAGGTTTATCAAGAGAGCCTGGAAAAGGAGGCGAAAGCCGGTGGTCACTATTAAAGACGTAGCCAGACATGCCGGGGTGTCGGTTACTACGGTCTCCCGGGTCCTCAACAACAGCCAGCATCCTATCAGTCCTGCTACCAAACAGCGCGTTCTAGCAGCCATCGAAGAACTCGGCTTTTGCCCCAACGCCGCGGCCCGCAGCCTGCAGCTCAATGAAACCAGGACCATTGGCCTTATCCTGCCGGATATCGCCAACCCCTACTACCCCGGCATCGTCCGGGGCGTCGAGGACGTGGCCCATGAATCCGGTTACACGGTTATCCTCTGCAATACCGACCGTTCCCGTGAACGTACTCAGGAATACTTAAGAGTGCTACGGGAAAAGCGGGTGGACGGAGTAATCTTTACCGGCGGCGGGGCCGTGGAAGACGCCAGCCAGAGCCACTTTTTCGACCAGGAAAGAATAGCTACCGTGGTTATCGGACGTCACCGTGGCAAACTGCCGGCGGTGCAGGTGAATAATACCCTGGCGGCACGGGAGGCGGTAGAGCATCTGCTATCCCTGGGACACAGGCGTATCGCAACTATCACTGGACCGGCGACCTCAACTACAGCCAGTGATCGCCTGGATGGTTACCGGTGTGCCCTGGCCGGGCGAGGTATGAAAGTAGACCCCCTTTTAATCGTTGAAGGTAATTTTGAATTCGAGAGCGGGTACCAGGCTATTGACCGGCTGCCCCTCAGGGGCCCCGGGGCTATAACGGCTATCTTTGCCCATAACGATTTGATGGCTATCGGGGCTATGAAGGCCCTTCAGGAACGGGGCTTACAGGTTCCCGGCGATATAGCAGTTATGGGCTTTGACAATATTCCCCTCGCTTCCTTTATCACCCCCCAGCTTTCTACCGTTGCTGTTCCTGTCTATGACCTGGGGGTAACGGCCATGAAGGTGCTGGCTGAGCTCCTCGCCGGCCGGGAGGTGCCGCCGGTCACCACCCTGGCTACCAAGCTCCAGGTCCGGGACTCTACTATAATTAAATAACTGGCAGGAGGCATGTCCAATGAAAAGCTACAACCTCTTAGAATGCTCCTACGTCGATGCCCAAGAGTGGTTCAAAGAAACCGATACCGTCATGGTGCCGGTGGGTAGTTGTGAGAAGCACGGCGCTCACGTCCCCCTTGGCACCGACAGTTTTACAACTATTTCCGTTACTGAAAGAGCTGCCAAGATTGCCAATGTTCCTTATACACCCTTGCTCCCCTTTGGCTATTCAGCCCACCACATGGGCCGGGTCGGCGAAGGTTGTGGCACGGTAACCCTGTCTGCCGAGACCTTCCGCCGGGTGCTCTACGATATCGCCCGCAGCCTGATTTACCACGGCGCCAATAAAATCGTCTTTGTCACCCATCACGGCTCCAACACCAAGCCTATTGACGAACTCCTCCGTAAACTGCGCTATCAGACCGGCGCTTTTGTCGCCTTTTACAAGACCCCGACCGAGCGTGAATGTGAAGTAGTTAAAGGCATCCTCGAGGGTCCCCCGGAAGAAACCCCTGGCTGGCACGCCGGCGAAATGGAGACCGCTCAGATGATGGCCTATGATGAAAGGTTGGTCGATATGAGCCGGGCAGTCAACGACCGCGCTCATGCCCCGGCCTGGATGGGCCCCAACTTTTCCAAGAAGGACGGCACCGTGACGGTCATGTTCCGGGGTTCGGAAAATATCTTCGTACCCATGGAGCACCACGAGTACTCCGATCACGCCACCATTGGGAACCCCTTCCGGGGTACCAAAGAAAAGGGCCTGAAGCTATTTGAAAAAGAAGCCGAGCACCTGGCGGCCTTCCTGGAGGAAGTGAAGAAGTTTCCATTCAAAGTAGAGAACCGCGATTTCCCCGAGAGGGCTTAAAGAAAGGTAAACCAGACCCCCTGTTTACGGCTACAGGCCGGGGACGAGCCCGGCCTGTAGCCGGGCCGGGGTTGGGAGGAAGGTAGCAATGACAGATCTCGACGCGATTACTGGATTGCAGCAGGAACTGGTTGCTGTGAGCAGGCAAATCTTTGCCCGTAACCTCACATCGGCCACCAGCGGTAACATCAGTGCCCGGGTTCCCGGTCACCCGGAACAGGTCCTGATTAAAGCTACTGGTAAATCCTTCGGCGACGTAGAGCCGGAAGATTTCGTGCTGGTAGATCTGGAAGGCAACATTCTGGCCGGTTTAGGTAAACCCTCCAAAGAGATCCGCTTCCACCTGGGCATCATGAAGGCCCGGCCGGAGGTTGGAGCTGTCTTCCACGGCCATTCGGCTTACGCCACGGCCTATGTAACCGCCAGGGGCGATTTACCCGTAGTCACGGCGGCGGCCGAAGGTAACCTGGGTAAGATCGGCATTATTGGCTTTGCACCGGCGGGTTCAGTAGAACTGGCTGAAATGGTCAACAGGGCCTTTAAAGATCCTGAACTTAAGGCCGCTGTAATGACCCGCCATGGCTTTATCACCGTGGGTCCGGATGTCCACCGGGCTTTTTACCTGGCCGACGTCCTGGAGGATAATGCCAGGGTAGCCTTCCTGATGGCTCAGCTGGGTTAAATTTTTTTGGTCGCGAGAATTGATTTACATTTCATCTAAATGATTTAAATTAAGGGGGGATTAAGGGATGCGGGCCTCCATTTATGAGTATATGAAGGTGGGGATCGTCCATTTCAAAGCCTTCCCCGAGGTCGTCAATGGGACCGGGCCGGTGGTCGAGACACTGCAACGTATTGCTGAAGACGATTTTTTTACCGCCGTGGAAGTCGGCTGGATTCGGGATATCAAGCAACGTATGGAAGCCGCCCGTTTATTGAGAATTGCCCACCTGGAGGTTTGCTACGCCTGCCAGCCAGCTATCTTTTCCCAGAAATTAAACCTAAATTCCCTGGAGCCCGGGGAGAGAAAGCGGGCCATCAAGCAGGTCTTTAACTGCCTGAAGGAGGCCTCGGACCTGGGTGCCGTGGCCGTACGCATCCCGGCGGGTAAAGACCCCGGTGCGGAACGGCGGGAGGAAGCGAAGAAACTCCTGGTCGATTCCTTGAGCCAGATCTGCGAATATGCCCGGGAGATGGGGAACCCGGCCATTACCCTTAAGATCTTTGACCGGGATATTGACAAAGAATCCTTAATTGGCCATTTCTGTGATGCTTTTGATATTGCCAGACAATTATGTCCGAGTTACCCTAAGTTTGGACTCCTGGCGGATCTCTCCCACTTCCCGTTGCTACGGGAAAAACCCGAGGAGGCCCTGCCCCTGGTTAAAGACTACCTGACGGCCTTTCACATCGGCAACTGTGTTATGAAAGACCGGCGTCACCCCATATATGGCGACTTGCAGCCCCGGTTCGGGGTGGAAGACGGAGAGATTGACACGCCCCAGGTCAGCGCCTATTTCCGCCTCCTGGCCGATATGGGTCTCATCGGGCCGGAAAAATGGCCGGTCTTGAGTGCTGAGGTGCGCCCCCTCCTGCCAGGCGAGACTTCAGAGTTAATTCTGGCCAACGCCAAGCGTGTCATTAAGGAAGCCTGGGCCCTGGCTTAAACTGGCGTTAGCAATAAAGTCAAGCTACCCCCGCCGCTTAAGCAACTTAAGCGCCAAGGTTGCTAGCCTAAGCACCCGCAACCTGAAGCCTGTACCCCCAGTCTCCAGGAAGAAAACCAATAATCGCCTGATTTGGCAGATGTTATTTTCGGAGGAGAAAAGGTGTGACAGCGAAGGACATTGCCATTATCGCCACAGTAGACACCAAAGAGGCCGAAGCCCGTTTTCTGCAGGAGTTTATCACCAGTCATGGCTGGCAGGCCCCGGTGCTGGATGTCAGCACTCATCGTCCCCATAATTTTCAGGCGACCTATTCCAGGGAAGAGATCTGCCGCCGGGCTGGGGTGGAGTACAAGGATTTGGGCACCTTGCACCGGGATGCCATGATGGCAACCATGGGCCGCGGAGCGGCCCGGGTATTAATGGAACTTTATGACCGGGGAGAGCTGGCGGGCGTCCTGGGCATCGGCGGCAACCAGGGTACGGCCATAGCAGCTATGGCCATGCGCTCTTTGCCTGTCGGGCTGCCCAAGTTAATAGTTTCTACGGTGGCCTCGGGCAATGTCCGGCCCTATGTAGAGTACAAGGACATTACCATGATGTTCTCAGTAGCCGACCTGCTGGGTGGTCCCAACACCGTCAGCCGCACTATCCTCAGCAATGCTGCCGGGGCGGTGATAGGAATGGCCGCCTGGGGCCAGCCCCTGAAGGCGGGGGAACGGCCGGTAATTGCCATCACAGCTCTGGGCAATACCGACCCGGCAGTAGCAGCCGCCCGGGGGCGACTGGTGGAACTGGGTTACGAAGTGATAGCCTTTCATGCTTCCGGGACCTGCGGATCAGCCATGGAAGAACTAATCGAAGCAGGGTTAATAAACGGCGTTCTGGATCTGACCCCCCACGAGTTGATCGGCGAGGTCCATGGCGCTGATATTTATACTCCCCTGCGGCCGCGCCTGGAAGCTGCAGGCAGGCGGGGGATTCCCCAAGTTGTTTCCTTGGGCGGCCTGGATTACTTCTGTTTTGGACCGGCAGATACCATACCGCAGCGTTTCCAAGGCCGGAAGACCCACTACCATAACCCCTACAATACCAATGTCCGGGCTACCGGGGGTGAACTGGCCCAGGTAGGCGAAGTCATGGCCGCCAAGCTAAATGCCGCTCGCGGTCCGGTGGTGGTGATGGTCCCTCTCAAGGGCTGGTCGGAAAACGGCCGGGCCGGTGGCCCCCTGTACGATCAGGAAGCCGACGCCGCTCTGGTGGCGTCCCTGGAGGCCAACCTGAATCCCGGGATAAAACTTATGAAACTCAACGCCCATATTAACGACCCGATCTTCGCCGCCAGCGCCGTCGCTGTTTTGCACCAGTTGATGGAGGTTTCTCGGCCGGTAGATGGCACCTTTCCCAGGGAAGCCGTGGAGAAGGGCACACTCCCTCCAAAAAACCCGAAATGGAGGCGATCGTTAACGCCAGAAAGCGCAATCGTAAAGCAAGCACCAAGGTGAAGGTTGAGTACCTGAACGCCGCCGACCTGGAGTTAATGTAGAGTGATTTCCCAAGGAGGTCAAAAGCTATGACTTATATGATCCCTGAAAAAATGAAAGCCCTGGTTCTCTTCGGCCCTAACGACGTGCGCCTGGTAGAAAAGCCGGTGCCCAAACCCGGCCCCGGCGAGGTGCTGGTCAGGGTGGCGGCCTGCGGCATCTGCGGCACCGATGTAAAGATTATCACCAAGGGCATGCCAAAGATGCCTCCCTACGGTGAATTTACCTTCGGCCATGAATGGGCCGGGACCATTGTCGCCCTGGGAGAAACAGTGGACGAATTCCAGGTCGGCGACCGGGTAGCCATCGAGGCTCACAAGGGTTGCGGCCGCTGTGAAAACTGCATCGACGGCAAGTACACTGCCTGCCTAAACTACGGCCGCCTGGACAAGGGCCACCGGGCCGCGGGCATGACGGTAGACGGTGGCTTTGCCGAGTATGCCGTCCAGCATGTAAATTCAGTCTACAAGATTCCCGACAATATTACTTTCAACGAAGCCACCTATGTGACTACGGCCGGCTGTGCCCTCTACGCCATCGACAAGAGCGGCGGTTATATTGCCGGGGATACGGTCCTGGTCATCGGCCCCGGCCCTATTGGTCTCTCTGTGGTCCAGGGAGCCCGGTCCCTGGGGGCCGAAAAGATCATCCTCATGGGAACCCGAGAAGACCGCCTGGTCAAGGGTCGTGAGCTCGGCGCCACCCATACCATTAATATTCGTGAGGTGGCCGATCCCGTTGCCGAAGTAATGGCCATCACCGGTGGTAAGGGCTGCGAGCGGGTTTTTGAGTGCGCCGGCAACTCTCAGTCCTTCGAGTACGGCATCAAAGCGGCTAAAAAGGGCGGTGTCATGGTCCTGGTTTCCTTCTATAAGGAACCGGTAATGGCTAACCTGGATTATGTCGTCTTAAACCAGATCAGCCTGCTCACCGTACGCGGTGAGGGCAACCAGAACTGTAAGCGCGCCCTGTCACTGATGGCCCAGGGTAAGATTGACGCCAAACCAATTATGACCCACGCCTTCCCGTTAGAAGAGTTCCAGAAGGGCCTGGATTACTTCGTCAACCGCAAAGACGGGGCCATGAAGGTGGTTATCAACCCCTAAAAAAGGCTAACGGCCCGGAGCAGGCCGTTAGCGACGGCGGGGAGCAGTGACGGATGGTAAGCTGTAACCTGCTCCCTGCTCCTTATATCTTAATAATAAAATCACCCTTTGGCAACGACAATTCAACTAATTGCAAAGGCGGGGATAATATGGCCACTGCCACTCAAACCGGCACACAGGCGGTAGCAACCGGCAAAAAAGCTGGTACCAGGTGGGCTTATTTTATAATCGGCCTGGCTGTCCTGGGCCTCTTCTATATCTTACCTGTTCCGGCAGGTATGAAACCTGCGGCCATGCGCACCCTGGGGGTAATGGCGACCACAGTTTTCTGGTGGCTGACGGAGACGCTGCCCATTCCAGTTACGGCCTTAATGGTGCCGTTAATGCTTCATTTTACCGGAATCCTTAGTCTGGATAAATCTGTAGCCCAGAGTTTTGGTGATAGTTTTGTTCCTTTTTTGATAGGTGTTCTGGCCCTGTCGGTGGCCTTTACCATGTCCGGCCTGGGTAAACGGATCACTTATCTGCTGCTGGCCCTTTCAGGTACCAAAGTTAGCCGGGTAATCGGCATTTACTTCCTGGTATCCTTTGTAATCTCCATGTTCGTCACCGATGTGGCCGTGGTGGCGATGATGCTGCCGATCGTAGTAGGCTTGTTACAATCCGTGGATGCCAAACCGGGGGAGAGTAACCTGGGCCGGGGCTTGATGATGGCCATTATGTTTGGTTCTACCCTGGGCGGTATTTGTACACCTTCGGGGGTAGCTTCCAATGTCATTACCATGAGTTTTCTGACAAAAAACGCCAAAATAGGAGTATCGTTTCTTGACTGGGTAGCTATTGCTACACCTATCTTCGTAGCAGTCGGCATTATTGCCTGGTGGCTGATTCTCAAGATCTTTCCGTCGGAAATTAAAGAATTGCCCTACGGCAAAGATATGATTCACAAAGAACTCAAGGGAATGGGCTCCTGGTCCATCGAGGAAATAACTACCATGGTTGTTTTTCTCCTGGCGGTAGTCCTCTGGCTGACCAGTTCATGGAATGGATTGCCGATAGCTTTTGTCTCCCTTCTCATCCTGGGACTTTTATCAATGCCGGGTGTTGGAGTTTTCAAGAAATGGAGCGATGTGGAGAAACGCCTGGAATGGGGGGCCCTGATGCTTGTAGTAGGCGGCTTCGCCCTGGGCCTGGCAGCCAGCCAGAGTGGCCTGGCCCAGTGGGTGGCCCAGCACGCCCTGAAACCCATGACTATTCTTCCCCGGCCGCTGCAGCCACTGGCGGTGACCCTGTTGGTAGCAGTGGATTCCCTGGGCTTCTCCAGCTTTACAGCAGCTGCTTCGGTTAATGTACCCTTTATCATTGCCTACGCCCAGCAGAACGCCCTGCCAGTGCTGTCGATGGCCCTGGCGGCCGGTTTCGCCGCTTCCACCCATTTCATCCTGGTTACCGAGAGCCCGTCCTTTGTGTTACCCTATGCTTACGGGTACTTTAGTTTTAAGGACCTTTTCAAGATTGGCGTGATTCTAACCATAGTGAGCGCCGGGGCCATTGCCATCGGCCTGGTTCTCGCCGGCATGCCGGCAGGTGTACCGTTGCATTAATATGTACCATTGCATTAATAATTGTATAAAAGGGGCCAGTCAGGCTCCTTATTTTTTTGCCCCAAAAAGCATCTATAAAAAAGAGGAATCTGCTATTCTATATCGAATAGAAAAGCATATAGTATAACACAATTACTTTTAGTCTGGGCAAGGAGGCTGTGCTACCTTGGGTGAAAGGATTACATTAAGTGTCATTAAGGCAGACATTGGCGGCTTTGTGGGCCACTCCAGCGTCCACCCGCGGCTGCTGGAGACAGCGGAACGTTACCTGGCAGAAAGCAAGCTCCTCATTGATTACCGGGTGGCCCACGTTGGTGACGATATTGACCTTATTATGACTCATAAGTATGGCGTTGATTGCCCGGAAATTCATCATCTGGCCTGGAATGTTTTTCTCCAGTGTACCGAGGTGGCCCGGGAACTAAAGCTTTACGGCGCCGGCCAGGACCTGCTGTCGGATGCTTTCTCCGGTAATGTCAAGGGCATGGGTCCCGGGGTCGCGGAAATGGAGTTTGAAGAACGCAAGAGCGAACCTATAATCGTTTTTGCTGCCGATAAAACCGAACCCGGCGCCTGGAACCTTCCCCTTTATAAAATGTTTGCCGACCCCTTCAATACTATCGGCCTGGTCATCGATCCCAAGATGCACCAGGGATTCCGTTTCGAGGTCTATGACCTGATAAAAAACGAGCGGGTAGAGTTCTCCCTGCCGGAGGAGCTCTATGATCTCCTGGTCTTCATCGGCGCTCCGGGGCGTTACTGCATCAAGTCTGTTTACTCGAAGACAACCGGCGAGATTGCAGCCGTTTCCAGTACCCAACGCCTGAACCTCATGGCCGGGCGCTATGTCGGGAAGGACGATCCGGTCTGCATTGTCCGTTGCCAGAGCGGTCTGCCGGCTGTAGGTGAGGCCCTGGAGCCCTTCGTTAATCCCCACCTGGTAGCCGGCTGGATGCGGGGTTCTCATATCGGCCCCCTGATGCCGGTAGGCCTCGATCAGTCGGCACCGACACGCTTTGACGGGCCGCTGCGGGTGGTAGCCATGGGCTTCCAGCTGTCCGGCGGGCGATTGGTAGGGCCCCAGGACTTCTTCGGCGACGTGGCTTTTGATAAGGCCCGCCAGACGGCTAACGAGATTGCCAGCTACCTGCGTTCCCTGGGTCCATTCGAACCCCACCGCCTGCCCCTGGAGGACATGGAATACACCACCATGTCCGAGGTCATGGCCAAACTGAAGAACCGTTTTGTAAAGGTCGACCATCGGGACGACCGGGAACCGGCAGCCGAAGAATTGGGAGCCAAATAGGCCGGGGAACCGCTAAAAAGGGCGTAACGATGGTTTAAAGGCATCAGCGTTTTGGGGGAGTCCCTCATGAGGGTTAACGTCCCCGCTAGCGAACAATGAACACTGAAAATGTGGCTGAGAGGCAAGGGGCTGGAGGGTACAGGCGGAGGGCGACTTGGTTCGAGGCGTTAGCAAACTCAGCGAAGCCGTAGCGAGGCAGCGGTGAACGGGATGGGGATCGTAACGTGGCTTCAGGAACGAGATGCACCATGCTCCGTTATGATTGATCAAAGAGATAAAGCCAAGCCACCCCCGCCGCCGAGCAAGGCTGAGCGTAAAGTTTGCTAGCCGAGAACCTTGGAGACCGGAGCCTGTACCCTTTGCCCTAAAGAAGCTGGAGCACAGCTCAATCAGTAATCACCATTTTTGGTAAAACTTTATTTCCGGAGGAGCCACCTGAGGGTGGCTCTTATATTTTTTAGGTAACTCATTCCGGCCGGGTTCATAAAAATGTATTGAAAAACCTTCTTGCATCCACTTGCAGTTTGTGGTGTAATAAAATCTGTTGCAAAACCCTACAGGGGGCGATGGTTATGCTGGACCAGACCAGGACACCGGTCTTTACGGCGATAAAACAATATATAGATGATGAGGTTATTCCCTTCCACGTGCCCGGACACAAGCAGGGCCGGGCCCTGCCGGAGTTTAAGGAGTATGTGGGCGAACGGGTCCTGGCCATGGATTTGACCTGTGTTCCGGGCCTGGATAATATCTGCAACCCCCGGGATGTCATCCGGGAGGCGGAGGAACTGACGGCGGCGGCCTACGGAGCGGAACACGCTTTTTTTCTCGTCAACGGCACCACCTCCGGCATCCAGGCCATGATCCTGGCCGTCTGCCAGCCAGGGGACAAGATTATCATTCCCCGCAACGCCCATCGCTCGGCCCTGGGGGGCCTTATCCTGAGCGGGGCCCGGCCGGTATATATTGAACCGGAGATCAACGCTGACTTTGGTATCTCCATGGGTATAACCCCGGAACAAGTGGAAGCGGCCTTAAGGGAACACCCGGACGCGAAAGCAGTCTTCGTTATCAGCCCCAATTACTACGGCACCGTCCCTCCGTTAAAGGAAATCGTTGCTATAGCCCATAGCTATGACGTGCCGGTATTGGTCGATGAGGCCCACGGTGCCCACCTGAAGTTCCATCCGGCGCTACCTCCTTCAGCCATGGAGGCGGGGGCGGACCTGGCGGCAACCAGTGCCCATAAGTTAGCCGGTTCCCTGACCCAGAGTTCCTATCTCCTGCTCCAGGGGGGAAGGCTGGATCCTAAGCATATCAAAGCGGTCCTTAACCTTTCCCAGACCACCAGTCCTTCTTATATCCTCCTGGCTTCCCTGGACGTAGCCAGAAAGCAGATGATCCTCAAGGGCCGGAAACTCTTGGAACGGACCCTGGAGATAGCCCATTGGATCCGCGGAGAGCTATCCCGCATCGAAGGCCTGGCCATTATGGGTGAAGAGGTTACCTCCCTGCCTGGTTGCAGTTACCTGGACCCCACCAAGATTACTGTCAACGTCCAGGGGCTGGGGTTGTCCGGTTATGAAATGGAAACCCTTTTACGCCGGGAGTATAAAATCCAGGTCGAGCTCTCCGACCTCTATAACGTCCTGCTCCTGGTTTCCATAGGTGATAATGAGGAGACCGCCGGTAAGCTGGTAGCTGCCTTTAAAGATATAGCCAGGAAGCGCTCCTTAAAGAACGTAGTCCGCTTTTGCCCGCCCTTGCCGGCCATTCCCCGCATGGCGGTCTTGCCCCGGGAAGCCTTTTACAGCCAGACTTATTGCCTGGAATTGGATTATGCGGAAGGAGAAATCAGCGCCGAAGCCATTACCGCCTACCCGCCGGGTATCCCCCTGGTCTGCCCGGGAGAGGTTATTACCAGGGAGATTATAGATTACGTTAACCTGCTGAAAAGAGAGCATGCCGACTTGCAGGGGCCGGAAGACCCGGAACTCAAGGTTATCCGCGTCTTGAAGGATACGGTGAGTATGCTCGAACACGGGGCGGCCAGCCGGGCCGGGCTGGCCTGAATCATGGCCCTGTAGCCGGTAGCAGGCCGAATAGGTTTACGCCTTGACATCCCCCGGCGCCGTTTCCTATACTAAAGGAAAAGTAACAGCTTTTCTCCTGGGGGTGCAGGAAATGATTTATGGTATCGTTATCCTGGGCGGGGCAGTCCTGGCCCTGGGGTATTACCTTTACCGCCAGCAAAAGGATCCCGGTTATAGTATTTTCCCCCACAACCAGCAGTTAAAATAAAAATAACCACCCTGAAGCGGGGTGGTTTTTTTTCGGCTCGTACAGGTATAGGAGTTAATCTGGTGGTGAAAGTCGCCTGCAACCCGCAACTTAGACCTACACTACCTCCATTAACTGGACGTGGCGGAAGAAGCTGCAGGCCTCGTGTTTGCCGGCGCAGGGGTTCAAGGGGCAGCCGTGGTCGGTTTCCCAGCAGTTTTTTCCCTGTTTCAGCAGGCAGCCATCCTGGCCGCTGTAGGGGCAGCCGCGGACGGTGGCGCAGGTCAGGGTGTCTTCGGAGCTCAGGACATTCTTAATGGTATAGCTATCCCGGGATAAATCCTGGACAACGATATAAACTTCTTCCGGGTCCAGGCCGCCATAATTGATCATGGCCTGGCGAACAGCTTCGATGAGTTTCTGTTTTCTGGCCCGGTCGGGACCCTCCCAAATCTGGATGGTGGCCAGGGGCATGGACATCATCTCCTGCAAACCTGTTTATATAGGAGTTCGCTGCCGGGATTGTTTTTCCTGCCTGAAGAGGTCCAGTGCCGGTATCTCCGGCCAGGTATGAGAGGATTTCGTTCCCTTGTGTCGAAATAAAGGCGTGGCGGGAAAAAGGAGTGGCCGGTAGTGCGTAAGATGCCAGTTGAGGCCCTGAAACCGGGTATGGTGGTAGCCCGGGCTATTTACAGCGCCGAGGGGCGGGTCTTACTCAATAAAGGGGTAACCCTGAAACCCAGTTACCTGGTTCGCTTGCGGGAACTGGGCATACCGGCAGTTTATATCGTCGACGAAGTCCTGGGAGATCTGGAAGTAGAAGACGTTATTAGCGAACAAACCCGGTTGCAGGCCATAAAGGCTATGAAGGATCTCTTTGGTACCTGCCCTCAGGGGAAACCTACCCATACTGCTTTGCTGGTCGATTCTGCACGCATCCAGCGGGTGGTCAATAGCCTTTTAGAAGATCTTTTAAGCCGTAAAGATCTCATGCTTAATTTAACAGATATCAGAGCCCTGGATGATTACACCTTTGCCCACTCGGTGAATGTATGCGTGCTGGCCCTGATTACCGGTTTAACCTTACACTACAGTCGCTCCGCTTTAATGCAGCTGGGGGTGGGGGCGCTGCTTCATGACATCGGCAAGACCTGTCTGCCCCTGAGTATCCTCAACAAACCCGGCAAACTGACGGTGGAGGAGTATGAACTGGTCTGCCGCCATCCCCAGTGCGGTTTTGATATTCTCCGGCTGCAGGAAAAAGTGAGCTTGCTTTCGGCCCGGGTGGCCCTGGAACACCACGAACGTTACAATGGTAGCGGTTACCCCCGGGGATTGAAGGGTGAAGAGATTCACGAGTTTGCCCGCATCACTGGAGTCGTCGACGTTTACGATGCCCTTACCGCTGACCGGGTTTACCGGCGGGCTTACCCGCCCCATGAAGCCTATGAGATGCTGGCCGGGGCGGGAAACTTCATCTACGACTACCGGATAGTCAAGGCCTTCCTGTTTAATGTTGCTGCCTATCCTGTGGGGACGCTGGTAGAGTTGAATAATGGCGAGATGGGGGTGGTTACCGGGACAGCCCGCGGCCATTCCCACCAGCCCCGGGTACGTCTCCTCTACCACTCTGATGGAACACCCTATAAAGAGCCAGTTACGATAGACTTGACTGTCGATTTACATCGTTTCGTCAGCCGCGTTTTGCCGGCTGCGGCTTTACCGGTAGGAGGCGCCGGGAACCCTGGTACCGGAGATGACAGGTGGGGCGGCGGGTGTTATAATCTCTATGGAAGGAGATGAGGTTATGCCGACTTATGATTTTAAATGTAATGAATGCGGGCACCTCTTCAGCCAGTTTGCCGCCATCAAAGAGAGGGACAAGGTCCGCTGCCCGGAGTGCGGCGGTAAAGTAAGCCAGCGGTTTACAGGTTTCCTTTACACGCGTAAAGGAAAACCTGGCGCCGCTTATAGCAGCAGCAGTTGCAGCGGTGGCAGTTGCAGCACCTGCAGTGGCTGCCATTAGAAAGAGACCCCCGCATCGGGGGGTGATAAGTCCGGGAAAGCTTTTCCCGGCTTTATTTTTTCCTAAGAAGACGATGGCGATTGCTGCCGGTCGTCTTCAAAGATTTCGCGAATGGCCTTGAACGGCATGGTGGCAAGACCGGCACTCAGCCCTGCGGCCCGGTTGATAACCTGATCGGTGGTGGAGGTACTATCCTCCGGCCATATTTTCTGGGCCACCAGGAAGGGCATGGCTACCAGCTCTTCTACCATTTCCAGGCTTTGGCGAATGAGGCCGTTAAGGGACATTTATCAATCACCTTCTTTAGCGTATCCTGCTGCCGGTTCCAGGGCCGGGCTATGACTTTTTCTTTAAAGCCAGCAGGTAAATATCCTGGTTACCAGCGGCGTTGATGAGTTTTTCGGTTTCCTGCAGGCGTTTGGTTTGTTCGTCGCTTAAGCGGGCAACTTCTAATTCATTTAATTTCGCCATAAAAATCTACTCCTTTACTCCGGGTTTATCATTATCATGCACCAGAAATAGTCCTTTATACCTTTAAAAATCTACGTTCAAATTGTCATGAGTTTAAAGGATGCCCGAAAGGAGTTATCCCTTTCGTGGTAACCTTTATTTTTTTGCTTAGATAATACTTAAACTTTACCATCAGCCAAAAATCCTTGACACTTTATTTACGGTTATTTATACTGAAACATAAACATATTTTGCGGCTTTTATCGCGCCGGCCCTGGCGCCCACCAACCGGTAAAGAGTGAGGAGGAGAAATCGTGGGGCTGATTATCTATCTTGACGGAGAGTATGTAGATGAAGAAGAGGCAAAGTTATCAGTATTTGATCATGGCGTACTATATGGCGACGGCGTCTTTGAAGGGATCCGCGCCTACGATGGCCGGGTTTTTCGTTTAAAGGAACATATTGACCGCCTGTATGATTCCGCCCGGCATATCAATCTGGATCCCGGACTGAGCAAAGAGGAAATGACCCGGGTGGTACTGGAGACCTGCCGGCGTAATAATTTACGGGATGCCTATATACGCCTGGTAGTTACCCGGGGTAAGGGCGACCTGGGCCTGGATCCCCGCAAATGCCCCCGGCCGTCCATCTTTTGTATCGCGGCGGCCATTGAACTCTACCCGGCGGAATTATATGAAAAAGGTCTGGAACTGGTCACCCTGGGTACGCGCCGTAATTCCCCTGATGCCCTGGACCCGCGGATTAAGTCTCTGAACTACTTGAATAACATCATCGCCAAAATGGAGGCTACCCGGGCCGGAGCTCCGGAAGGGCTTTTCCTGAATAAAGAAGGTTATGTGGCCGAAGCCACCGGCGATAACATCTTCATCGTAAAGAACGGGCAGTTAATCACCCCACCGCCCTTTGTGGGCCTTCTGGAAGGCATTACCCGTAACGCTGTTATGGAGCTGGCGGCCAAAGCCGGCATACCGGTTTACGAGAAGGTCTTTACCCGCCATGATGTCTATGTGGCTGACGAGTGTTTCCTCACGGGCACGGCCGCGGAAGCTATTCCGGTAGTCAAGGTGGACGGTCGGCCCATCGGTAACGGCCAGCCGGGCCCCATAACCAGGGATCTCATTGCCCGGTACCGTGAGTTAACTAAAACCGACGGTCCGAAAATCTTTGCCTGATCAAGGGAGAGGAAAACCGTGCGCAGCGATGCTATGAAAACGGGCCTGGCCCGGGCTCCCCACAGATCGTTACTTAAAGCCATGGGCCTGACCGAGACGGAAATCGAGCGGCCGATTATAGGTGTTGTCAATGCCCATAATGAACTCATTCCCGGCCATATACATTTAAATAACCTGGTGGAAGCCGTAAAAGCAGGGGTGCGCCTGGCCGGCGGTACGCCCCTGGAGTTTCCCACTATCGGTGTCTGTGATGGCCTGGCCATGAACCATGTGGGGATGAAGTATTCCCTGGCCAGCCGGGAGCTCATCGCCGATATGATTGAAGTAATGGCTATGGCCCATCCCTTTGACGCCCTGGTATTTATCCCTAACTGCGATAAGATCGTCCCCGGGATGCTTATGGCAGCAGCCCGCCTGAACCTCCCTGCCATTTTTATCAGCGGCGGTCCCATGCTGGCCGGCCGTTACCAGGGCCGGGATGTTTCCCTGAGTACTATGTTCGAGGCTGTAGGGGCTGTCCAGGCCGGGAAGATGACAGAACAGGAACTGGCCGCCCTGGAGGACTGCGCCTGCCCGGGCTGTGGTTCCTGTGCGGGTATGTTTACCGCCAACACCATGAACTGCATGGTTGAGGCCTTAGGGATGGGCCTGCCGGGTAACGGTACTACCCCTGCAGTGAGCGGCTCCCGGGTACGTTTGGCTAAAGAAGCCGGTATGCAGGTGATGAAATTACTCCAGGAAAATATCCGGCCCCTGGATATTATGACGGCTACAGCCTTCCGCAATGCCGTGGCCGTGGATATGGCCCTGGGTGGTTCGACCAATACCTGCCTGCACCTGCCGGCCATAGCCCATGAAGCCGGCGTAAAACTTGACCTGAATACTTTCAACGAAATCAATCGGCGGACGCCCCAGATCTGTAAGCTCAGCCCGGCCGGCAGCCAGCACATCCAGGACCTGGATGAGGCCGGCGGTATCCCGGCGGTGATGAATGAGCTCTACCGTCATGGCCTGATTGACGGCAGCGCCCTTACTGTGACCGGACGGACAGTGGCTGATAACGTCAGCGGTCGGGTGGTAAGCCGGCGCGAGGTTATCCGGCCTGTGGAAGACCCCTACAGCAGGGAAGGTGGCCTGGCCGTATTGTATGGCAACCTGGCTCCTGAGGGTGCCGTTGTAAAGAAGGGCGCCGTGCTGCCGGAGATGATGCGGCATGAAGGGCCGGCGCGGGTATTTAACAGCGAGGAAGAGGCTTTTGCCGCCATTATGGGGAAGCAGATTAAACCCGGGGATGTGGTGGTAATCCGCTACGAAGGCCCTCGTGGCGGTCCGGGTATGCAGGAAATGCTCAGTCCCACGGCAGCCCTGGCCGGTATGGGCTTGGACAGCTCCGTGGCTCTGATCACTGACGGCCGTTTCTCCGGTGCCAGCCGTGGCGCCTCTATCGGTCACGTCTCGCCGGAAGCAGCGGCCGGGGGGCTCATCGCCCTGGTGGAAGAAGGAGATATCATCGCCATCGATATTGAAGCCGGCAAGCTGGAACTTAAGGTGCCGGAAGAAGAAATTGCCCGCCGCCGCCAGAATTGGCAGGCGCCGCCGCCGAAGATCACCGGCGGTTACCTGGGCCGCTACGCGCGCATGGTTACTTCCGGAGCCAGGGGCGCGGTGTTGGAGTAAAATATTTTAAGCGCAAAGGGGTGCTTTTTACCATTGGGGATCGAGCTGAAGGCAAAAAACTAACCGGAGCGGAGATTATTGTTCAGGCCCTCCAGGCAGAGGGAGTGGATACCGTATTTGGTATCCCGGGGGGCTCCGTCCTGCCCCTTTATCATGAGCTGGCGGTAGCCAGCATACGCCATATTTTAACGCGGCATGAGCAGGCAGCCGCCCATGCCGCCGACGGTTATGCCCGCGCCAGCGGCAAACCCGGTGTGTGTATTGCTACTTCCGGCCCTGGAGCAACCAACCTGGTGACGGGGATCGCCAATGCCTATATGGATTCCATCCCCCTGGTTGCCATTACCGGCCAGGTCAGTGTTCCTATGATTGGCCATGATTCCTTCCAGGAAGCCGACATTACCGGCATTACCCTCCCCATTACCAAGGCCAATTACCTGGTCAAGAACGTCCACGACCTGGCAGCTACCATCCACGAGGCTTTTTACATCGCTACCACCGGCCGTCCGGGTCCGGTGCTGATCGATATTCCCAAGGATATTACCACCCAGCGGGCACTGTTTCGCTACCCTCCCAGACTCCACCTTCCAGGTTACCGGTGCAAGGTGCAACCCCACGCCCTCCAGGTAGCCCAGGCGGCTGCCGCTATCGGGGCTGCGGAAAAACCTTTACTCTTTATTGGTGGCGGCGTAATCACCTCAGAAGCCCATGAAGAAGTACGGCAACTGGCTGAGGGCCAGGATATTCCCGTAGTCATGAGCATGATGGGCAAGGGCGGTTTCCCGGAAACCCATCCTTTATTTGTAGGCATGGTGGGCATGCATGGTACAGCGGCAGCCAACTACGCCATGTGTGAGACGGATCTCATTATCGGTGTGGGTGTCCGTTTTGACGACCGGGTCACGGGTAAAGTCGAAGCCTTTGCTCCGAAAGCTAAAATTATCCACATCGATATTGATGCCGCTGAGATCGGCAAGGTGGTTCAGGCCCATATTCCCATTGTCAGCGATGCTCGTCAGGGGTTGGCCGCCATCCTGGAGAAATTGTCGGGAAAAGGCGATCACCAGGCCTGGCGGCAGCAAATCCGGCGCTGGCAGGAAGAAAATCCGTTACGCTATGAAAAGAGTGGCCTGAAACCCCAGTATGTCCTGGAGGAATTATATAATCTTACTAAGGGGCAGGCCATTATCTGCACTGATGTCGGCCAGCACCAGATGTGGGCGGTGCAGTATTATCCCCTGAGCCGGCCCCGCGCCTTCCTTTCGTCCTGCGGATTAGGAACCATGGGCTTTGGCGTCCCGGCAGCCATGGGAGCCGCTGTTGCCCGGCCGGGGGAGCCGATTGTGGTTATTACTGGCGACGGTAGTTTCCAGATGAATATCCAGGAGCTCGCTACCATTAGCCATTACCAGTTGCCACTCAAGATTATTATCATGAACAACGGTTACCTGGGTATGGTGCGTCAGTGGCAGGAATTCTTTTTTAACCGCCGCTATGCCTACTCGGAGATGCTCGGTAATCCGGACTTTGTCAAGGTGGCTGAGGCCTACCGCATTCCGGGGCGGCTGGTTAACGAAAGCCGGGAGGTTGTTCCCGCTCTGGAAGAAGCCCTGGCTGCAGAAGGCCCCTTCCTGGTTGATGTCAGGATCGACAGGGAGGAGAACGTCTTTCCCATGGTGCCGCCGGGGGGCACCCTCAATAAGATGGTGACGGGAGGTAAGGGAGCATGAAGCGCACCCTTTCAGTCCTGGTGGAAAACCGTCCCGGCGTCCTGACCCGGGTGGCCGGTCTTTTCAGTCGCCGGGGTTATAACATTGACAGCCTGGCTGTAGGTCGTACCGAAAACCCTGCTATTTCCCGCATGACCATTGTCGTTGATGGTGACGAGCAGATTATCGAACAGGTCAGTAAACAGCTCAACAAGCTCATAGATGTCATCAAGATCAGTGACATCACCAACGACCCCTACGTCGGGCGGGAACTGATCCTTATTAAAGTAAACGCCGACCCTTCCGTACGGGGAGAGATTATGCAGATTGTCGATATCTTCCGGGCCCGGATCGTCGATATTGCCCGTAACAGCCTAATTATCGAAGCCACCGGCGATGCCGACAAAATCGACGCCATCGAAAACTCCCTGCGACCCTTCGGCATCCGGGAGGTAGTCCGGACGGGCAAGATCGCCATGCTCCGGGGGGCGAAGACCAGGGGAATGGAGGCCAGCGGCAATGGCACAGGAGACTAGCGGCCGCACTGGCGCCCGGGCCGTGGTTGAGGCCCTCCTGGACGAGGGTGTGGAACTGGTCTTCGGTTATCCCGGCGGGGCGGTATTGCCCCTCTATCATGAGCTGGCCCGGACGCCCATCCGCCATATCCTGGTTCGCCAGGAGCAGAACGCCGTTCATGCCGCCAGCGGTTACGCCCGCGCCAGCGGCAGAACAGGTGTCTGCTTTGCCACCTCGGGTCCGGGGGCGACCAACCTGGTCACCGGTATTGCCACCGCTTTTATGGATTCTGTGCCGGTGGTTATCTTTACCGGCCAGGTCCCGACGCGGATGGTGGGTAGCGATGCCTTCCAGGAAACCGACATTACGGGCATTACCATGCCTATTACCAAGCATAATTACCTGGTCAAGGATGTAGAGGAATTACCCCGAATCGTCAAGGAGGCCTTCTATATTGCCGGCACCGGTCGCCCGGGACCGGTGCTGGTAGATATACCCAAGGATGTGGCCCTGGCCCCCTGCCGGGCACCCTTACCGGAAAGGGTGGAGCTGCGGGGTTACAAACCCACCTATCATGGCCATCCGGGCCAGCTTCGCTCCCTGGCGCGAATCTTAGGCGAGGCCGAGCGGCCGTTAATCTTCGCGGGGGGCGGGGTACAGGTTTCCCGAGCCGAGGATTATTTACGCCAACTGGTAGAAAAGCTCCAGATACCGGTAGTAACCTCCCTCACGGGGCTGGGTTCCTTTCCCGAGGATAATCCTTTATCTTTAGGTATGGTCGGCCTCCATGGCAAGCCCTGCGCCAACCATGCCCTCATGGAGTGCGACCTCCTGGTGGGCCTGGGGGTACGCTTTGACGACCGGGTAACGGGAGCCCTGGATAAGTTCGCCCCCCGGGCCAGGATTGCCCACCTGGATATTGACCCGGCGGAAATCGGCAAAAACGTCCGGGTGGATTTACCTCTGGTAGGCGATATCAGCTGTATCCTGAAGGAACTCCTGCCCCTGGTGGAACCCGCCGGACACGGCCCCTGGCTGCAGCGCATTAAAGAATTGCGTAATCTCTACCCCCTGACCTATGGCCGCGGCGGCGAGGTGCGGCCCCAGTGGGTAATCGAGCGCCTGGGGGAGATGACCCGCGGCCAGGCGATTATTACTACCGATGTCGGCCAGCATCAGATGTGGGCAGCCCTCTTTTACGGTTTTACCGAACCCCGCACCTTCATTTCTTCCTGTGGCCTGGGAACCATGGGTTACGGCCTGCCGGCAGCCGTGGGCGCCGCCCTGGCCCGGCCCGATAAACAGGTGTGGTTGATAACCGGCGACGGCAGCTTCCAGATGAGCATGGCGGAACTGGGTACAGCCAGGGAGCAGGGCGTACCTTTAAAGATTTTACTTTTCAATAACCAAAGCCTGGCCATGGTGCGCCAGCTGCAGCACTTTTACTATGAACGCCAGTATACCGCCATCGAGTTTACCGGCAACCCCGACTTTGTCCGCCTGGCGGAGTGCTACGGGGCCGAGGGGTTGCGTATAAGTAAGCAGGAAGAAGTGGTGCCAGTCCTGGCTCGGGCTATGGGCAACGACCGCCTGACATTGATTGAATGCCTGATCAGTCCTGAAGAGATGGTATACCCCATGGTCCCGGAAGGGGCGGCCCTGGACGAGATGATTCTTCCGGAATAATTTTTTTCAGAGGAAGGGCGATGCTTCTTGGCAGATACCGGCAAGCGGATTTATATTTTCGACACGACACTGCGTGACGGCGAACAGTCGCCGGGGGTAAGCCTCAATATCCAGGAAAAGCTGGAGATTGCCCGCCAGCTGGCCCGCCTGGGGGTCGATGTTATTGAAGCCGGCTTTCCCATCGCCTCCCCCGGGGACTTTGAGGCCGTCCGGGCCGTGGCTCGAGAGGTGGAGGGACCGGTCATCGCCGGCCTGGCCCGGATTAACGAACGGGATATCGACCGCGCCTGGGAGGCCCTCCAGGAGGCCCAAAAGCCGCGGATCCACGTCTTTATTGCCACCTCCGATATCCACCTGAAATACAAACTGCGGATGAGCCGGCAGGAGGTCCTGGAGGCTGTCCGGCGGGGAGTGGCCCGGGCCAAGGGTTACTGCCAGGATATTGAGTTTTCTCCGGAGGATGCTGTCCGGAGCGACCTGGACTTCCTCTGCCAGGTCCTGGCCACGGCCATTGAGGCCGGGGCTACCGTTCTTAATATCCCGGATACCGTGGGCTACGCTACCCCGGAGGAGTTCGGCCGTCTGATCAGCCAGATCCGGCAGCGGGTGCCGGGTATTGATAAAGTCCGGATCAGCGTTCACTGCCATAACGATCTGGGCCTGGCCGTGGCCAACTCCCTGGCGGCCATTGAGAACGGCGCCCTGCAGGTCGAGGGGGCCATCAATGGCATTGGCGAAAGGGCTGGAAATGCCGCCCTGGAGGAAGTGATTATGGCCCTTTATACCCGGCGGGATTACTACGGCTGCCGGACGGGCATCGTCACCGAGGAGATCTACCGCACCAGCAAACTGGTCAGTAGCTTGACGGGTATGCCCGTCCAGTACAATAAAGCCATTGTCGGCAAGAACGCCTTCACCCATGAGGCCGGCATTCACCAGGACGGGGTCTTAAAAGAGCGGACTACCTACGAAATCATGAATCCGGCCATGATCGGCCTGGTCCAGAATAATATTTTCCTGGGCAAGCACTCCGGCCGCCACGCCCTGCGTAGCCGCCTGGAGGAACTGGGCTTTAAGCTCACGGAGGCCGAGCTGGATAAGGCCTTCGCCCGCTTCAAAGAACTGGCCGACCGCAAGAAAGAAATCAGCGACCGCGACCTGGAGGCCATTGTCGAGCACGAAGTCAAGCGCATCCCGGAGAAGTTTGTTCTAGAGCATATTCATATCTCCACCGGCAACCGGGTTGTACCCACAGCCACCATCGGTATCCGGGTGGGTGAAGAATTAAAGGAAGAGGCCGCCTGCGGTGAAGGCCCGGTAGACGCCGCCTTCAAGGCCATAGATAAGCTGACCCGCATCCCGGTTTGCCTCAAATCTTACAATCTCAATGCCGTCACCGGCGGCAAGGACGCCGTCGGTGAGGTAACGGTAAAGATTGAGTACGATGGGCGGGTCTTCATAGGTCGCGGTATCAGCACCGATGTCCTGGAAGCCAGTGCCCGCGCTTACTTGAACGCCATCAATAAGGTGGTTTACGAGGTAGGGGAAGAAAACCTGCAGCAGGCCAGTACGGCCCAGTAGAACCGAACTGGATAGAGTGCCATCAAAGGACTATGTCCTGCAGCCGGTAGGCGATAAATATTTGGCAAGACAGGTTACCGATAACTTCAGGCAAGATTAGTAAAAGGTGTGGTGAGTACAGGCGAAGGGTGACTCGGTTCGAGGCGTAAGCAAATTAAGACGCAAACTGGCTCCTGAAGGAAACATGCCTCACCCGAACCTGTGAGCAGGTTAAACAGATGCGGGACATATCCCGGATAGAAGTATTTGTGAGAGCGAGGAATAGCCATGGGCATGACCATCACCGAAAAGATCCTGGCCGCCCACGCCGGATTAAAGGCGGTAGAGCCTGGCCAGCTCATCAACGCTAAAGTAGACCTGGCCCTGGGGAACGATATCACCGCCCCCCTGGCCATCCAGGAGTTCAAAAAGCTCGGAGTGAAAAAAGTCTTCGACCCGGAGCGGGTCGTCCTGGTACCGGACCACTTCACCCCGGCCAAGGACATTAAGTCCGCCGAGCAGGCGAAAATCTTGCGCGATTTCGCCCGGGAGCAGGGCTTGACCCACTACTTTGAAATCGGCCGTATGGGCATCGAGCACTGCCTGCTGCCGGAGGCGGGCCTGGTCGGTCCCGGAGACCTGGTCATCGGTGCCGACTCCCATACCTGCACCTACGGGGCCCTCGGGGCCTTCGCCACCGGCGTCGGCTCCACGGACCTCGCCGCCGCCATGGCCACCGGCGAGCTATAGTTTAAAGTACCCGAGACCATTCTCTTCCGTTACCACGGGAAGCTTAAGCCCTGGGTAGGCGGCAAAGACCTCATCCTCTACACCATCGGCCGGATCGGCGTCGACGGCGCCCGCTATATGGCCATGGAATTCACCGGCGAAGCCATTACCAACCTCTCCATGGAAGGCCGCTTCACCATGGCCAACATGGCCATCGAAGCCGGCGGCAAGAACGGCATCTTCCCGGTGGACGAAAAGACCGTAGAATACATCCGGGGCCGGCTGCAAAGGGACTACCGCATCTACCAGAGCGACCCCGACGCCCGTTACAATCAGGAGATAGACATCGACGCCAGTAAGATCGAACCCCAGGTAGCCCTGCCCCACCTGCCCGAAAACGCCCGGAGTGTAAAAGAAATAGGAGAGATCAAAATCGACCAGGTAGTCATCGGCAGCTGCACCAACGGCCGCCTGGAGGACCTGCGGGTGGCGGCGCAAATCCTAAAGGGGCAAAAGGTCCATCCCGAAGTAAGACTCATTGTCATCCCCGGCACCCAGCAGATCTACGCCGCAGCCCTGGCCGAAGGGTTGATAGCAACCTTTATCGAAGCCGGGGCGGCCGTATCCACCCCCACCTGCGGCCCCTGCCTGGGCGGGCATATGGGGATCCTGGCTAAAGGGGAGCGGGCCCTGGCCACCACCAACCGCAACTTCGTCGGCCGCATGGGCCATCCCGAGAGCGAAGTCTATCTCGCCGGCCCGGCGGTAGCCGCCGCCAGCGCCGTTAAAGGGCGCATCGCCGCCCCAGAGGAGGTAGTAAAATGATCATTCAGGGCAAGTGCCACACCTTCGGCAACGACATCGACACCGACGCCATCATCCCGGCGCGGTATTTAAATACCACCGACCCCGGGGAACTGGCCCGGCACTGTATGGAAGACGCCGACCCCACCTTTGCCGGCCGGGTGCAAAAAGGGGAGATAATCGTGGCCGGGAAGAACTTCGGCTGCGGCAGTTCCCGGGAACACGCGCCGGTGGCCATCAAGGCCGCCGGGGTGGCGGCGGTCGTCGCCGCCTCCTTCGCCCGCATCTTCTATCGCAACGCCATCAACATCGGCCTGCCCATCTTCGAGTCCCCGGAGGCAGCGGCGGGGATCAAGGCCGGTGACGAGGTAAAGATTGATGCCGGAAAGGGAGAAATAGTCAACCTCACCAGGGGCGAGACCTACCCGGTGGCCCCCTTCCCACCCTTTATGCAGGAACTCATTGCCGCCGGGGGATTGATGCCCTACGTGGCCAGGAAGGTGAAGACCAGTGTATAAAATCGCCGTTCTGCCCGGGGATGGTATCGGCCCGGAGATCGTCCCCGAGGCCGTCAAGGTCCTGGAGGCAGTCAGCCGCCGGGTGGGTATTGAATTCCAGTTTACCGAAGCGCTGGTAGGCGGCGCTGCCATCGATGCCCGGGGGATAGCCCTGCCGCCGGAGACCCTGGAGCTCTGCCGCCAGAGCGATGCCGTGCTCCTGGGGGCGGTAGGCGGTCCGAAATGGGATACCCTGCCCCCGGCAGAGCGCCCGGAGACGGCAGCCCTGCTGCCCCTGCGTAAAGAACTGGGCCTCTATGCCAACCTGCGCCCGGCTTTTCTCTATGATTCCCTGGTGGAGGCCTCGCCCCTGAAGAAGGAAATAGTCACCGGCACCGACCTGATTATCGTCCGGGAACTGACGGGGGGGCTTTACTTCGGCGCCAAGAAACGAGAGCAGACCGCCGAGGGGGAAATGGCCTATGATACCATGTATTACACAAGGGCGGAGATTGAACGCATCGTCCGGCTGGCCTTTACCATAGCCCGCCAGCGGCGCTGCCACCTGACCAGCGTCGACAAGGCCAACGTCCTCACCACCTCGCGCCTGTGGCGGGATACGGTGGAGGATATCAAAGGCGAGTTCCCCGAGGTAACGGTGGAGCACATGTATGTCGACAACTGCGCCATGCAGCTGGTGCGCCGCCCGGCCCAGTTTGACGTAATTGTGACCGAGAATACCTTTGGCGATATCCTGAGTGATCAGGCTTCCGTCCTGACGGGTTCCATTGGCATGTTGCCCTCGGCCAGCATCGGCGGTGCCGTGGCCCTCTATGAACCCTGCCACGGCTCGGCACCGGACATTGCCGGCCAGCAGAAAGCCAATCCCCTGGCGACCATCCTTTCGGCAGCCATGATGCTGAAGTACTCCTTTAAAATGGACCAGGCGGCGGCAGCCATTGAGGCGGCAGTAGGCAGGGTCCTGGCCAAGGGCTACCGGACCCCGGACCTCTATGTCCCGGGGACCCAACTGGTTGGTACCGCCGAAATGGGGCAACTCGTCCGGCGGGAGCTGGAAGAGGGATAAGAGAATGGCCGAGAAGATCCTTATCTACGATACCACCCTCCGGGACGGCAGCCAGGGCGAGGGTATCAGCCTGTCGGTAGAGGATAAACTAAAGATTGCCTCCCGCCTGGACCGGCTGGGCGTAGATTATATCGAGGGTGGCTGGCCCTGGGCCAATCCCAAGGATATGGAGTTTTTCCTCCGGGCACGGGAGGTCATCTGGCGCCAGGCCAGGCTGGTGGCCTTCGGCCGTACCCGCAAGCCCGGCCAGGCCGCCGCCGAGGACGCCAACCTGCTGGCCATCAAGCGGGCCGGAGTAAAGGTGGCCACTATTTTTGGCAAATCATGGGATCTTCATGTCACGGCGGCCCTGGGGACCACCCTGGCCGAAAACCTGGCCATGATCGGCGACAGCGTGGCCTTCCTGGTGGACCAGGGCCTGGAAGTAATCTATGACGCCGAACACTTTTTTGACGGCTTCAAGGCCAACCCGGATTATGCCCTGGAAACCCTGAAGGCGGCGGCAAAGGCCGGGGCCAGCTGGATTGTCTTGTGTGACACCAATGGCGGTTGCCTGCCATGGGAGATTGAGGAGGCGGTAGCCAGGGTACGCCAGGAGATCCAGGTGCCGGTGGGTATTCACGCCCATAACGACGGCGACCTGGCCGTGGCCAACACCCTGGCGGCGGTGACCGCCGGGTGCCGCCAGGTCCAGGGGACCATCAACGGCTTTGGCGAGCGCTGCGGCAACGCCGACCTGTGCTCGGTAATGCCCAACCTGGAACTCAAGATGGGCTACCAGTGCCTGCCGCCGGGACAACTGGCCTTTCTCACGGAAGTCTCCCGTTATGTCAGCGAGATTGCCAACGTCGTCCCTGCCGGCAACCAGCCCTTTGTCGGCTATAGCGCCTTTGCCCATAAAGGCGGCATCCACGTCAGCGCCGTTTTGAAGGCACCGGATACCTACGAGCATATCCGGCCCCAGCAGGTAGGCAACGAGCGGCGGGTGTTAATGTCGGACCAGGCCGGGGCCAGCAACCTGCGGTGCAAAGCGGAGGAGATGGGGCTGGAGTTGAACCCGGAGCGGGAACGAGGCATCATAGAGGGAATCAAGGAACTGGAACGCCAGGGCTACCAGTTCGAGGGAGCCGATGCCTCCCTGGAGCTTTTCCTGCGGAAGACGACGGGCGAATACCGGCAGCAGTTTGAAGTCGAGTATGTCAAAGCCCTGGTAGAAAAGAGGGCCGGGCAGGAGGCCATATCGGAAGCCATAGTCAAGCTGCGGGTGGGCGACCAGGTGGTCCATACGGCCGCCGAAGGCAACGGCCCTGTAAACGCCATGGATAACGCCCTGCGGAAAGCCCTGGAAGAAGTCTTCCCGGCTATTCGGCACATGCGCCTGACTGACTACAAAGTACGCGTCCTTGATGAAAAGGATGCCACCAGCGCCCGCGTCAGGGTACTCATTGAATCCCGGGACGGCAGCAATTCCTGGAATACTGTCGGCGTCTCCACCAATATTATCGAAGCCAGCTGGGAGGCCCTTCTGGACAGTATGGAGTACGCCCTCCTTAAACAACAGCAGGAGTTAAATAAGCGGGCGGCAGCCCCCTGTGAACCTTATTAGCTAAAGCGGCCTTCAAAAATAAAGTCGAAGCCAGGCACCAGTGCGGCCTGGCTTCGTTACTGGCAAGGGGGGTTACTTTCCGTTTTGATCTCCGGCGGGAGCAGAAGGCGGGGCGGGTTTGGCGTAATGCCAGGAGGGCAGGGAGGTTGCCGGCAACTGCAAATCCTGCTCCTTTTTTATGATGGGGTAGATTTTATAGAGGTTATTGAGGTTATCAATGAGGCCGCCGGTAAAGGTCAGGCCCTTATCCAGGGTCTGGGGATCGCCGATGGCTTTGATGACAATGGGATAGAGAAGCCTCTGGCCGTCAATGGTAATATAATTGCGGGGGCCATCCTGCTGGTCGCTGATGGTAGTATAGGCGCTGATACGGTGGTCGTTGACGGCGATGGCCTCGGCCCCGGAAGCCCAGAGCTCATTGACCAGGTCCACCAGGTCGTAGTAAAGCAGGGGCGCGTCCCCGGTAATTGTTACCGTTATCCCGGGGCCTTTGACGGCCGCCAGGCCGGTATTCATTTGCAGGCGGGCCAGCTCCTTCTCCATGGAGGTTTCGGTTTCGCTGCTCTGGCTGGAATTTGTCTCTAAGGTAAAGAGTTGTTGTTGCAGCTGGGCGATCTCCCCCTGGAGCTGGTTTCGTTTGGTGCTTAAGTTTTTCCACATGGTTATCAGGTCGGTGGTTTTCTGGGCTTCCAGGGAACTTGCCAGGAGCCTCTGGGTTCGAAATTGTAACGACAGGAGGAGACCCAAAACCAGGAAAACGACCGCCAGGGAGAGGGGCCAGTTTTTAAATTTAAGCATCATTGCTGACCTCCTGTTGGCAGGGGCCGGACGTGATCGAGGGGAAAACCGCCATTATAGGCCGGCAGGGTCAGGCTGTCATTCTTACCGACTTTGACGGGAAAATCGCGGCTCTTCAGAAAGACAAACTCCTCCGACCGCAGGGCGGCAGCCTCCAGTTTATCGGGGTTCCCTATGGCCTGGATGATGTAGGGCGGTGCCAGACGGGTGGAATTGACCATGATAACCGTACCTACGCAACGGATATCCGAATTAGCTACGATGCGCTGGCCGTTGACGGCAATGGCTTCTGCACCGGCGGCTTTTAGCTCGTTGACCATGTAGAGGACATTCTTATCATGAATGATGTAATCGTCTGGCTTATAGGTGGCCGGCGAGGACTTCTGGGCGGCCTCTGCTCCGGCACTGTTGTCGTCCAGGGTGACGGTAATCCCCGGTCCCGTGACAGCGACTAGGCCCGCTGTTAATCGCAGGCTGTCGATCTCCTTCTGGGTTTCAGTCAGGCGGCCGGCCCCCTGGGAATGTTTCTTCTGCAAGGCGTCGATTTGCTGGCGCAGGTCAGCGATACTGTTTTCCAGGGAAGCGTCTTCCTTTTCCAGGGCATGAATAATATCAATAAGACCGGGGTCCTGGTTGGTCTGGGCGGCGGTAGCCAGGTGGGAACGCCATTGCCAGGCTACCAGGAGCCCGGAAAAGATACTTATTATCAAGAGGGAAAGGTAAATCCGGCGCACAGATGGCACCTCCTTCTTTAACTGCTATTTTATCTGAATACTCGTCCCCTGACAACTAGTAAAAACGGGTAGCCGGGGAAAGAAGGGATTCCCGGCCTGCCTGTCGAATGAAGTGACCGGACCTTCATATAATAAAAACGCCGGGGTATAAAGTGGGGTGACTGGTTTGGCGGCACTCTGGCGCTACTTGCTATCTCTAAACTTTAGCGACCTCCTGCTGGTGGCCCTGGATATCAGCGTCGTAGCCTTCGTTATCTATAAATTTATGATGCTGATCAAGGGAACCAGGGCTGTCCAGTTAATCAAGGGTCTGGTAGTGCTGGTGGTCGCCTCGGTCATTGCCGAACGCCTGCACCTGACGACTATTAACTGGCTTTTGAGCCAGTTGCGCCTGGTGATTGTCGTGGCTCTGCCGGTGGTTTTCCAGCCGGAGTTGCGGCGGGCCCTGGAACAGCTTGGCCGGGGCAAGTTTTTTGCCCGCCCGTTGACGACCCTGGGAGCCGAGGATATGGAGAAACTGATTAATGAACTGGTCCGGGCCATGCAGGTCCTGGCCAAGAATCGAACGGGAGCCCTGGTGGTAGTGGAACGGGAAACGGGCCTCAATGATTATATCGAAACTGGTATCCGGGTCGACGGGGTTGTTTCGGCCGAACTCCTCATCAACATCTTTGTTCCCCTGACTCCTTTCCACGACGGCGCGGCCATTATCCGGGGCGACCGGGTAGTGGCAGCCGGTTGTTTTTTGCCCCTCTCTGAGAGCCCCTATTTAAGTAAACAACTTGGTACCAGGCACCGGGCCGCCCTGGGCATCAGCGAGATTTCTGATGCCGTGGTCCTAATCGTTTCGGAGGAAACGGGGGTTATTTCCGTGGCCGAAGGGGGCAAGCTTACCCGCTTCCTGGATGAAAAGAACCTGCGGGAACTCCTGCAGAACTTGATGTTGCCGCAGGACAACCATACTACCTTCCTCTGGCCCTGGAGGTCTTAAGATGCTGGAGCATTTCCGCCAGAACTGGGGTTACCGCTTGATGGCCGTCATTCTGGCTATTATACTCTGGATGTATGTAACCGGCGAACAAAACCCTACCGGGGAAACGGTGGTTAGGGTCCCCCTGGAAACGGAAAATCTGAGCAGCGGCCTGGTTGTAGCCGACCGCCCGGCGGAAGTGCAGGTCCGGGTAGAGGGTCGCAAGGCTGCCGTGGCCAATCTTCTCCCCCGGGATGTCCATGCCTATGCCGACCTGCGGGATGCTAAAGTAGGTGACAACGTCCTGCCGGTGCGGGTTGACGTACCTGAAGGGATAAACGTTATCCACGTTAATCCAGCCCAGGTAACCATCAGGGTGGAAAAGATCGAGGATATCCAGCTGCCGGTTCAGGTGAGCCTCCTGGGTTCCCCGGCCAGCGGCTACCGTGCCCTGGAGCCGGTCCTGAAGCCCTCCCAGGTC
>NZ_CP012369.1:0-147500 GCF_001267405.1 Moorella thermoacetica | reverse complement strand
TTTATTTTATCACTTTCCGCGTCACCTTGTCAAGAGCTTTTTTTGCCTTCGCTCCTGACTTCCTCCCGGTCGCTCTCGCAACCGGCAAGTTTGTATTTTACTCTTCGCGAGGGTCCTTGTCAAGGGGTTTTTCTCCCCCAAATTCATTGGGCCCTCGTCGAAACGCAGGTGTTAATATAACACGAAAAAGGGTGGCGATCAAGGAAGGGCATTTCCTTTTAAGCGCCACCCATGGCTTTTTACACGCGTTAAGACCTGTCTTTCCCGCCCGTTTGAGCTTATAGGGCGTTTTGCTCATTCTTCCTTCGGCCGCATAGTGGGGAAGAGGATAACGTCCCTGATGGAGGGCGAATCCGTAAGAACCATGACCAGGCGGTCGATGCCGATGCCCATCCCCCCTGCAGGCGGCATGCCGTACTCCAGGGCCTGCAAGAAGTCTTCGTCCATCATGTGGGCCTCTTCGTCGCCGGCCGCCCTTTCAGCCATCTGGGCTTCAAAGCGCCGTCGCTGGTCGATGGGGTCATTGAGCTCGGAGAAAGCGTTGGCCAATTCCCTGCCGGCTATAAAGGCTTCAAAGCGGTAGGTAAAGTCCGGGTTTTCTTTTTTTCGCTTGGCCAGCGGGGATATGGCCACCGGGTAATCCAGGATGAAGGTCGGCTGAATAAGATGGGGTTCGACTGTGGCTTCAAAGACCTCGTTGATTATTTTCCCCCGCTCCATGCCCGGCTCTATCTCCAGGCCCAGGCTGATGGCTGCCCGCCGGGCGTCCTCGGCCGTGGGCAACTGATCAAAGTCCACGCCGTAGTATTTCTTAATAGCTTCCAGCATGGTTAACCGCGGCCAGGGAGGGGTGAGATCCAGCCTGTCCCCCTGGTAGGTAACAACAGTGGTACCCAGAGCCTCCCGGGCGACATAGGCTACCATTTCCTCCAGCAGATCCATCATGACATAATAATCGGCATAGGCCTGGTAGAGCTCCAGCATGGTAAACTCGGGGTTGTGTTTGGTGGAGATGCCTTCATTGCGGAAAATGCGGCCCATTTCGTAGACCTTTTCCAGGCCGCCCACCAGCAGCCGTTTTAAATGCAGTTCCAGGGCAATGCGCAGGTAGAGGTCAATATCCAGGGCGTTGTGATGGGTGATAAAGGGCCTGGCAGCGGCGCCGCCGGCAATGGGATGCATGGTCGGTGTCTCTACTTCCAAAAAGCCTCGGTTGTCCAGGAAGGACCGGATGGCGCGGATGATCCGGGCCCGGGTGATAAATACCTGTTTGACCTCCGGGTTGACAATCAGATCCAGGTAACGCTGCCGGTAGCGCAGGTCGACATCCTTCAAGCCATGCCATTTCTCCGGCAGGGGGCGTAAACTCTTGCACAGGAGTGTCAGTTGACGGACTTCTACTGATATTTCGCCGCGATGGGTACGAAAAACCTTGCCGCGGACGCCGACGATATCGCCGATATCGAGTTTTTGGAACAGTTCATAAATCCCGGGACCTACATTATCGAGGCGAATGTAAAGTTGCAAGCGGCCCTCCCGGTCCTGCAGATCAGCAAAGGAAGCCTTGCCGTGGCTCCTGATAGCCAGGAGGCGACCGGCCAGGGCTACCTCCTGACCTTCGAGTTCATCGAAGCGCTCCCGGATGGCGGTAGTGCTGTGGGTGACTTCGAAGGGGCCGCCGTAGGGTTCGATGCCGGCTTCCTGCAGCTGGTGCAGCTTTTCCAGCCTTACGGCCATTAAATCATTTTCAGCTTCCAACTTCATCCCCCTAGTGAACCTTGGCTATATTTAAAATCTGGTAACGCAGGTTGCCGGCCGGCACCTGGATAGTGACTGTTTCACCGGTATGATGCCCCAGGAGGGCCTTGCCCACGGGTGATTCATTGGAAATACGGTTTTCGGCCGGGTCGGCCTCCATGGATCCGACGATTTCGTACTGGATCTCTTCGCCTTCGTCCAGGTCCTTTAAGGTCACCCGGGAGCCCAGGGAAACTACGTCGTCAGATACCTCGCTGGCCACAATAACCTTGGCGTTACGCAGTTTCTTTTCCAGAGTAAGGATGCGGCCTTCGATGAAGGCCTGCTCGTTTTTGGCGTCCTCATATTCGGAGTTCTCACTGATGTCGCCAAACTCTATGGCCTGTTTTAAGCGTTCGGCCACTTCCTGGCGTTTGACGGTTTTAAGGTACTCCAGTTCTTCCTCCAGTTTTTTTAAGCCGTTGGCAGTCAACAAGGTTTCTTTTTCGGCCATCCTCTGCTCGCTCCCCTTAATACCACTGTGATAATTAGGTTGCCAGTGCTATCTCAATATATGTCTTTCCCCGCCTCTTTATGCGGGCAGCTAACAGGGCTAACTACCATAACAAGCACCGGGGCTTTCCGCCCCAGTGCTTGTTATACTTGCCCTCTCATGGTTATACTTTCCCTCTCTTTGTTTATGTGTATTATAGGTCTGCCCGGCAACCATGTCAAGACTTTTCATTTATCATTCACCGCCCTGATGGCGCGGGGTTAACGGGCCAGGGCGGCCCGCTGCCGTGCTCGCTCCCTGATGGCCGCCACCTGCTCCTCGGAAACAGGTAGTTCAAAGCTGCGGAAGCCGGCAACTTGAAAGCCGTGCTTGGCGGCCAGCCGGTTAATGGTGTCGATTTGTTCTACCGTCAACTCCCGGCCCAGGGTAAAGTTTTCAATCCTGCCCTCCAGGGCCAGGATCATGGTTTCGGCCATACAGGCGTAGGAGAGGCCCGGGGGATAGCCAAAGTTAAAATGGAAGTCGACATCCCCGGGGACCTGGACGACACCGCCGTCGATAACCAGGACGTCGTCGCGCACCTCGGCTACCCGCCGCGAGACATCCCGGGGCCGGGCGACGTCGCAAACTACGGCACCTGGTTTCAGGTCCTCGGGTTCAATCACGGTATCTACCGCCGAGGTGACGGTAATAATGACATCGGCCCGGCGCAGGGCTTCCCGGGAATGATTGGTTACCCGGGCCTTAAGACCGGTTTCTTCTTTAATCTGATGCGCCAGGCGGGCCAGTTTTTCTTCATTACGGGCAATCAGGGTCAGGTGCCGGCAGTTGCGGGCCAGAATCCGGGCACAGACGGCGCCAATGGAGCCCGTGGCCCCCATAATCGCTATCTCGGCCCGGGTCAGGTCGATGTCCATCATTGCAGCAGCCTTGGCGGTGGCTTCGAGGGCAGTGGCTACCGTGTAGCTGTTGCCGGTGGTGACGGCTATGTTCAGGTGGCGGGCAATGGTGATGCCGGCATCGCCCACTACGGAGGTCATGGCCCCCAGGCCCAGGATCTCGGCTCCCAGTTTTTCGGCCAAGCGACCGGTACGGATTAGCTTTTTGATGACCAGATCCTGGGGCAGAGAGAGCATCTGGCGGCTTGTCAGGGAGCAGGCCACAAACCACCCCTCGGTTTCAGCGTAGGCGGAGCGGACGCCGGTAATATGGGAAGCCTTGATGGGCGGCAGATAGCGTACCGCTTTCTCCAGCAGGGCCGGAGGCAGGTGGCGGGCAACAGGGAATTTACGGGTAACGTCGTGGATGTCCAGGGGGTGGATCATGAAGGCGAATTTATGCAAGGGCCATACCTCCTCCGAGAATAGGTCTACCAAAAATGGTTGTTGCTGGTTTGAGTTGCCCCAGCCTGTATTTTCATTGTTCGCGGATGGGGGCGCCAGCCCCCATGAGGGGCTGCAAGTTAAGATTAGGTCAGGTTGACTATCCGGGGTTTGAAGTTTAGTTGATCCAGGAGCCGGTTATAGTCGTCCGGGGTGACTGTATCCGGAGTCTTGCCGCTTAAGGTCAGGAGGACCCCTTCCATGACGTTGGTCCCGAAGGAGCGGCCGTTAAACTCCGGGGTGGTGGTTATGAGGGTTTTGATTCCCTGGCGGCGTAGTTCTTCGATGTCGGCGGCAGTGACGGTATTGGTAATGATAATCCGCCCCGGCAGTTCCGGCGGCAGGTGGCGGCGGATGAAGAGGAAATCCCCGGCGACGATCTCTGCGTCTTCATAGTAATGCTGGTATCGGTTATCGATCTTCTCCTGTTCTTTCCCCGTCGGATAGAGTATTTTAAAGGGCAGGAGGCGGACAATGGGCGCCAGCAGGTAGGCCACCCGCTGGAAGTTCGTCAGGGAGCGAATGGGTATGGGTATGCCCAGACCGAAAATCAGATCGCCGCAGATAAGGTCGGCACCGGCGGCATCCAGGGCTTCGGCCATGCCGAAGCGATCGACGGCGCTCACCATGAGGACCTTTTTGCCCCGGAAGTTTATGACCCCTTCCCGATCCAGGCAGGCGATTACCCGCCGTTCCAGGGTATCCTTTAAACCGCCGCCGTCGACCATCGGGGTTATCCGGGCAGCCCGGGCTACCCTGGCGGCATCGCGCAGGAGGTAGCGCCTGGAACCCACCCGGATGTAGAGGTCCATCCCCCCCAGGCCGAAGGCGTCCACCCGGCCGTCGAGCTCCCGGATCATGGTAATCATCCGCTCCATATCGCCGTCGGTGCCGATACGTTCGATCCGGAATTTTTCGCCCAGGAATTCGGTTTCTACCTGGTGGTCCCGTTTGGAGGATCCCAGGCTGATACTAACCACCCTTTTCATTTGTTTTCCTCCGAAAATAGACTTGTGTTTTCCACATCCCGTTCACCGCCGCCGAAGCTATCGGCTTTGCGTAAAGTTTACTTACGCCTCGAAGCAAGCCGCCCTTTAGCCTGTACTTTCCAGTCCCTTGCTTCAGCCCACATTTCTCCCTCAATCCCGCCCCAGCTGGTGTACCAGGCGGCGTAGTTCTTCAACGTCGACGGTGCGATCCCCCTGGATGGGGGAGGTGCCGATGCCGTACCCGACTACTTCCCGGCCCAGGAGGGCCTCGCTTACTTTGATACGGTAGTCGGAACCGATGATGATGACCACATCGTAATCCCGGAGCCGGGTGATAATCTCCATGAGGGAGTTAAACAGGTCCAGGCCGTTTTTCTGGCGTACGAAATCCCAGCGTTCGGCGTCGGTCAACAGCAGGATATATTCGACTCCTTCCTGCCGCAGTATGGCTTCTACCTCCGCCTTGTTGGCGATGGGAAAGCCGACCACCGCTATCCGCCTGCCGCGGCGGACCTCCCCCAGGGTCTCCAGCCGGGAGACGAAGGAACGATCCACACCGACCTGGCGGGCGGCCTCTTGCTGGGAAAAGCCCTGGCAGCGCAGGGTAAAAATGCGTTCCAGGGTGGCGTTAATTTTCCGCCGGCTGATGAGTTTATCGCCTATGCGTATGAGGTCCATCAAAATGCCGCCCCTTTGTGCACACATCTGTGCAAGGCAGATTATAGCAAAAAGTTATAGTCCTGGCAAGGGTAGTCACGCAGGTAGGCTTTGATAGCGGCGATAACTTCGGCAGCAGTGGTGAGGGTATTGATTTGCTGCCGCAAGCGGGCGGCCCCTGGCAAACCGCGGAAGTAACAAGCCAGGTGCTTGCGCATCTCTTTGACGGCGGTAGTCTCCCCTTTGAGTTCTACCAGGAGCTTTAAGTGCCGGCAGGCCATGGTCATCCTGGTCCTGACATCTACTGGCGGCGGTTCCGGTCGGCCTTCCAGGACGGCGCGGATGGCCGTCAACAGCCAGGGGTTACCGACTGCTCCCCGACCCACCATGACCCCGTCGCACCCTGTTTCCGCTAGCATGGTGACAGCGTCCCGGGCCGTTCTGACGTCGCCGTTGCCGATTACCGGCACATCCACGGCCTCCTTGACCCGGCGAAAATAGCTCCAGTCGGCGCGGCCGCTGTAAAACTGGCTCCTGGTGCGGCCATGGATGGCCACTGCCGCCGCGCCGGCATAAACCACCGCCCGGGCCGCCTCCACCACATTGATGGAATCCTCGTCCCAGCCCAGGCGCATTTTTACCGTTACCGGCACCGGGCCGGCGGCCCGGACCATGGCGGCAACAATGGCCGCCGCCCGGGGCAGGTCCCGCATCAGGGCCGAACCCTCGCCATTTTTGACGATCTTGGGGGTGGGGCAGCCCATATTCAGGTCAATGATAGCAGCACCGGCGGCTACGGCGATGCGGGTCGCTGCGGCCATGATCTCCGGTTCCCGGCCGAAGAGCTGGACCGCCACCGGACCCGGTTCCCCCTTCAGGTCTAGGAGGGCATGGGTGTTTTTGTTGTTATAAATAAGTCCCTGGGCGCTGATCATTTCTGTATAAGTCAGGGCCGCCCCAGCCTCCCGGGCCAGGAGGCGGAAAACGCGGTCCGTATAACCGGCCATGGGAGCCATAATCAGGGGGGCGGCCAGGGTGACCGGGCCGATTTTAAGTGTTGCGCTCATAAACTATCCGTAATCCCTCCAGGGTCAGCATGGGATCCACCCTGTCGATACAATTCACTTCCGGGCCGATAAGGCCGGCAAGCCCTCCGGTAGCCACCACTATGGCCTTACCGCCCATTTCGGCCTGCATGCGGGTAATAATCCCCTCCACCTGGCCGATAAAACCGTACATAATGCCGGCCTGCATGCAGGCCACGGTGTTTTTGCCGATGAGCCGGGGCGGGCGGACCAGCTCGACCCGGGGGAGTTTTGCAGCCCGGGCGAAGAGGGCGTCGGTGGCAATGCCAATGCCCGGGGCAATAGCTCCTCCCAGGTACTCGCCCTTTTCCGAGATGGCATCAAAGGTGGTGGCCGTGCCGAAATCAACTACAATGGCCGGGCCGCCGTAGAGTTCGTAGACGGCCACACCATTGACTATCCGGTCGGCCCCCACTTCCCGGGGGTTCTCAAAGCGGATGGGCATGCCGGTCTTCACCCCCGGGCCGATGACCAGGGGCTGGTGACCGAGCTGTTTGGTAATCATTTCCGTTAAAACCTGGGTCAGGGTGGGGACCACAGAAGCCAGGACCACTCCCTGGATCTCCTTCAGATCGAGGCCCTGGTAATGGGCAAGCTGGCGCAGGATCAGGCCGTATTCGTCGGCTGTCTTCTGGCGGTCGCTGGCCACCCGCCAGTGGCACTTCAGTTCGTGCCCGGCAAATATACCCAGGACGATATTAGTATTGCCTACATCTATGGCCAGTAACATGGCTGCATCTTCCTCCCGTCTGTTAACCTACCCTAAAAATAACTTCTCCCCAGGATGACATTGTTTTGCGGCTCCGCTGATCTTCCCTCGGTTTTGCCCAGGCTGCTCTACCGCTCGGCCCAAGATGCTCGCTACAAGCAAATGCCAGCCCGTTATTTTCAACCTTCTGGTGGTACCGCGCCAGCAGCATGGGTGTCTTGTTCAATTATTCCACAACACTGGCATTTATCCTCTTTGCCGGGAAAAAACAAGCCCCCTCCGGGGGGATGCAGGGCCTGGTGTTCTCCGGGTAGTATCGGTGCCCGGAGCAAAAAAATAGACCCCCGCAGGGGTCACTTGCCGTGGCGACGTCCTCGTTAATTGTGCGGGAGCGTTTACCAGCGACAGTAGCCGCCGTCCAGCCAGCGGCACCCGGTGCAGATATAGGTGGCAGCCCGGGAATCAATTTTCCGGTGGACCAGGTCCTGTGCCGCTGCCACCTCCAGGCGGGCGCCCGGGGCGAGACCCAGGCAGGCCAGGACCCTGGCGTCCCTGGCAGCGGCCTGGCGGCAATTGGAGGTGTCCCGGTTGGGGCAGGCCCGGCACCAGGCGTCGTGGCTCCGGGTAATGGTCAGGATGAGTCCCGGGCGGTGCCGCCACAATGCTATTACCCGGCTCACCCGCCGGACAAAGGCTTCACTGTAGCCATAGCCCCGGAACTGGAGGGCGCAAAGGAGGTGATGGGCCCGGATTCGCATCAGGATTCCCTCCGGGCTTCCCGGGAAACCAGGAAACCGGCCTGGCGCAGGGCCCGGCGCACTTGACGGCCGGCTAACGCCGCCACCACCAGCTTGGCGAGATCCAGGGGGATGAAGGGGATTACCCCCAGGAAAAGGCCCTTGACCAGGTTGACATGGAGGATGGCCGTTAGCTGGAGGGTGCCCAGGAGGTAGACCACCACCAGGCAGAGCAACATCCCGGCAATCAGGCGGGGATAGCCCGGTTCCCCTTTACCTGTTTCCAGGATCATACCCATGATGTACACGCCAATGGGGTAACCCCAGAGGTAGCCCCCGGAAGGACTGGCAAAGACCGCCAGGCCGGCGCCGCCACGGGCGAAGACCGGTAAACCTATAAGTCCCAGGAGTAAATAGACCAGCATGGCCAGGGCACCTTTGTTTTTGCCCAGGATGGCCCCTGTCAGTAGCACCCCCAGGACCTGCCCGGTAATGGGGACGGGGGTAAAGGGCAGGGGAATGGAGACCTGGGCCAAAACGGCCACCAGGGCGGCGAAAAGGGCTACCAGGGCGATATCTCTGGTTCGCATGCAGACACTTCCTTTCGTTCTGGTTAACTTGGGAACGGCCGGAGCAGTTCCCGGAGGGGCCGGTGGCGTCCTCTCTATTTTCCCCCCCGGCCAGGCCTATCGAAGGTTTTTGTTAACTGTTTATTGTATTGCTGGTTAACATTAGGGGTAATAATTATGTTGTCCGGCCCCGTTTTAAATCTACACCGGTCGCAGGCTTACTTCGCCGGAATTGAAACGCCGGATCCGGCCGCCAGCATCGCGGACGAGGAGGCTGCCTTCGTCGTCAATATCCAGGGCCACACCCTGGAATACCTCCCGCCAGGAATTTACCCGCACTTCCTGTCCCAGGGTTATGCTGGCCTCTTTCCAGGCCTCCCGGACCGGCGCGAAGCCTTCGTCCTGCCAGCGTTCATACCATTTTTCCAGGCAGGATAATATCCTCTGGAATAAAGGCAGCCGCTCTACCGGCCGTCCCAGTTCCAGGTAAAGGGAGGTGGCCTGCGGGCTGACCTCGGGGCTGAAGTCCCCGGCTTCCAGGTTGGCGTTGAGGCCGATCCCCAGGACAATATACTCGACGGCATCGATCTCCGCCTTAATCTCCGTGAGGATGCCGCAGACCTTGCGCCCGCCGGCCAGGAGATCGTTGGGCCACTTGATGCCCAGGGGCAGCCCCGTTCGCTCCCGGACGACGGCTACGACCGCCACAGCAGCCAGGAGGGTGAGCTGGGGCGCCTGGGCCGGCGCCACCCGGGGCCGTAAGATTACTGAAAACCAGATGCCTTTGCGGGCTGGCGATATCCAGCTACGTCCCCGCCGGCCCCGGCCGCCAGTCTGGCATTCGGCAACGATGACCGTGCCCTCCGGCGCGCCGTCGTCGGCTAGTTCCTTGGCCACCTGGTTGGTGGAGCCTACCTCGTCATAGTAATAAAGGGTACGCCCCAGCCAGGCGGTCTCCAGGCCGGCGGTCACCTCCTCCGGGTAAAAACAGTCGGGGGTGGCCAGCAGGCAGTAACCGCGTCGGGTCTGGGCGTCGATACGGTAGCCCTCCTGGCGCAGGGACTGAATATGTTTCCAAACGGCCGTCCGGGATATAGCCAGGTCACGGCTGAGGTCCTCCCCGGAGATATACTCTCCCCGGTGGCGGCGCAGGAACTCCAGCACCTGTTGTTTACTGCCCTCTATAGCCATGCTTATATTGTAATCTTCCTTTTCCTGGTTGTCAACTATTTCTTGCTCAAGCGGGTTAACATATTTTCCGGGAAAAGTACCCGGAAATATCCAGGTGGTAATTTCTGACTGGCGTTTGTTGCAACGTGGGAGCATCCTGCCGCTGGATGAAGCGACTTATACCCAGACCTGGCCCGGTTGCTCTCCTTTTTTGACGGCGGTTATTTTATTCCGGGCATCCAGAAAAATAACCCGGGGCTGGTAGGTCCTGGCCTCCCGGTCGTCAAAGATGCCATAGGCAATAATAATTATAATGTCGCCGGGTTGCACCAGCCGGGCAGCGGCACCGTTGGCGCAGATTACCCCGCTGCCGGCCGGGCCGGGGATAGCGTAGGTCTCCAGGCGGGCGCCGTTATTGTTATCGACTACCTGGACTTTCTCATTGGGTAAAATATCGGCGGCGGCCATCAAGTCGCTGTCAATGGTTATACTGCCGATGTAGTTCAGGTCCGCAGCGGTCACCGTCGCCCGGTGGAGTTTGCTTTTCATCATGATGCGCCACATCAATCATTCACCTCCAGGACTACATTATCAATCAGGCGAGTGTTGCCGACCCACACAGCCAGGGCCAGTAAAACCCGGCCGGCAATTTTCTCCAGGGGCTTTAGGGTGTCGGCATCGCTGATAGCGACATAATCAATCCTGGTCTCAGGCCAGGCGGTGATCTCTTTTTCCATCGCCCTGCGTACGACCGCTGCCTCGCGCTCACCGGCTTTGATGAGATCAGATCCCAGGTGTAGGGCCCGGTGGAGGGAAAGGGCGCTCCGGCGCTGCTCCGGGGTCAGGTATTTATTGCGCGAACTCAGAGCCAGGCCGTCGGCTTCGCGGACGGTGGGGATAGTTATAATTTCTATGGGAAAGTTTAAATCCCGGACCATTCTTTTTATTACCAGGGCCTGCTGGTAGTCTTTCTGGCCGAAATAGGCCCGGTCGGGCTGGACGATGTTAAAGAGCTTGCTGACGACAGTGGTCACGCCCCGGAAGTGACCGGGCCTGGAGGCGCCGCAGAGGACCTCCGTCAGGCCTTCAACCTGGACATAGGTGGCATACCCGGCGGGGTACATCTCCTCCACAGCCGGGGCGAAGACGGCGTCCACCCCTGCGCCTGCGGCCAGTTCCCGGTCCCGCTCCAGGTCCCGGGGATACCTGGCGAAATCTTCGTTGGGGCCAAACTGGGTCGGGTTGACAAAGATGCTCATGATAACAACGTCGTTTTGCTGCCGGGCCGCCCTGGCCAGGCTCAGGTGCCCCTCATGGAGGTAACCCATGGTGGGCACCAGGCCAATGCTCAGGCCCCGCTGCCTGGCCGCGGCAACATAATTGCGCACCGCTGCTATTGTTTGTAGTAACTCCATTACGGCTATCTCCTTTGAAAATAAGATTCTACCAAAAAATGGTTATTGCAAAACGCCGTTCTTCTGGAATTGGTTATCCTGAAAATAATGTTCTCTGCCATTTTCATCCTTCTGCTGGTGCCGCGTAGCAGCATGGACGTCTAGCTTCGTTTTTTATTAGGGCTCCGGCCGGGGACCCTGACCGGGGACTTGCCCCGGGAGTTTGCCAGGAGCTGTCCCAGGAGGGCTGCCCTGCGGGCGTTCAGGCTTCCCTTCCGGCCGGCCACGCCGATGGTATAACGACCCACGGCGCGGTAGATTTCTTCCAGTTCCGGAGCCCGGGCTGCCATAGCCTGCAGGTGACTGGCTATGGTGGCTACATCGCCCCGGGTGATAGGCCCGGTAAGGGCCCGGGGAACGCCTTTTTCTTTAATATTGCCCCAGGTGCCCTCAATTAGTGGCGCCAGGGCCCTGGCAACCATATCCGGCGCCATGCCGGCGGCTTGCATCAACCGGTAGCTTAAATCTACTATGCTGACCAGGTAATTGGAGGCCACGCAGGCAGCGGCATGGTAAAGGGGCTTGGCCTCCGGGCTGATGATAAAATACTCGCCCTCCAGGTCGTTAACCAGGCGCTCACCCAGGGGCAGGGCCTCCCGGTCGCCCTCCAGGCTGAAGACGGAACCAGGCAGGTTGGCTACGGCCATATCGGCGTCGGCACAGGACTGGAGGGGATGGAGGGCCAGAGCCAGGGCGCCGGCCTGCCGGGCCGGGTCCAGGACGGCCGAGGTCAGGGAACCGCTCATGTGGATTACCGTCTGCCCGGGGCAAAAGCCGCCCCGGCCGGCGATGGCTGTGGCCACCGGGCCGATGGCCCGATCTGTGGTGGTAATGAAAACTATCTCGGATCGCCGGGCCACGGTTTCCGGGTCGGCAAAGGCAGGGCAGTTTAACCTGGCTGCCGCCCGTTCAGCTGAAGCCATGGTCCGGCTGGACACGCCGGCGATGGTGTAACCACGCCGGCTCAACAGCAGGCCCATTCCCGTACCGACGGCTCCGGCCCCGATGATACCGACGCGCATCATCACCCCTCCTAGCTAAACAAAAAAGCTCCCGACAGGCTGCCGGAAGCTATTATTCCCTTGCACCCGTCTCGGTCCCTGGAGATCCAAGCGGCCTGGATGTAATTAAATTTAAAGTAGCCTCCGGTGCGCTCCACAGGTGGTAGCGCCCGCCTTTATTTTAGCACCTGGTACCCTTATACGGCAATACTTCCTGGCCGGGGAAGCCCTCCCGGGCGGCATCCGCCGCCCGCCGGCCGTCTGGCAGGAGAAGGTCGGGAGCTATTTCCGCCAGGGGTATCAAGACAAAGGCCCGTTCCAGCATTCGGGGATGGGGTATCTCCAGGTCCGGTTCGGTCACCTTGATATCATCATAGAGCAGGATATCAATATCGATGGTCCGCGGTCCCCAGCGTTCCCGCCGCACCCGTCCCAGGCGTTGTTCCACCGCCATGACGGCCCGCAGCAGTTCCCGAGCTGGCATGGTGGTCTTGATCCGGGCAACACCGTTTAAAAACCATCCCTGGTCAATCTTACCCACTGGAGCTGTTTCATACCAGGATGAGAGCCGTTCAACCTCGATGCCAACAATGGCATCGAGGAGAGCAACGGCCTGCTTTAGATTTTCTTCCCGGTTTCCCAGGTTGGAACCCAGACCCAGGTATGCCAGCTCACAGTTGCCTTCGTCGAGGGGCATTTTATCATCTCCGCTCTACAGGTTGCCGCGGCCCTCTGCCAGTAGCATATCCCCATTATGTTGCGACCCTGCATGGTCTAAAGGGTCCGTAATAAAAGGAAATATGTATAATTTTTTTCGACATTGAACCGGCATATCCTGCTAACGGCGGCCTTGACTCGGGAGAATTACAGGTGTTAAAATAGTTATAAAATTTAGGAGCGACCGTGGGGGAGCTTTAATTTAAGCTGAGATGGGGTAAGCCCCAAACCCCGGAACCTGATGTGGGTAATGCCACCGTAGGGAACGGTCGCTGGCACCACCCCCATCCCGGAGGTGACCCGTCCAGCAGCCGGCTCTACGCCGGTAATTTTTTTGCCTGTAGAAAGACGAGGCGTGCAGCCCCTGCTACCAATTTTTTTAAGGAGTGATCATCGTGAATAACATCACCCCCATCCCCCCAGGTGAAAGGACCATGAGCGGCCTGGACTTTTTCTTGCTATGGGCCGGGGCCGGCATCTCCCTGGCCGAGGTAATGGCCGGCGGTTTCCTGGCCCCCCTGGGATTCGGCGCAGGTGTCCTGGCCATCCTGGTGGGGCACCTGATCGGCAATAGTCTTTTTGCCGCCGGGGGCCTTATTGGCAGCAACTATGGTATACCAGCCATGGTCTCCACCCGTCCGGCCTTTGGAATCCGCGGCTCTTACCTGGGAGCGTTACTCAACATCCTCCAGCTTATCGGCTGGACGGCCATCATGCTCATCGTCGCCGCCCGGGCCGCCGACAGTCTGGGCCAGCATTACCTGGGTTCTTCCCACCTGCAGCTCTGGACCATCGTCATCGGCCTGGCCACCACTGCCTGGGCCTGGGCCGGCCGCCATTCCTGGCCCAAGCTGCAAAAACTGGTAACCAGCCTGCTGATCCTCCTGTGCCTGTACATGACTTATGTCGTCTTCCAGGGGCAGGGTTTAAGACGGCTCCTGGCGACAACCGGCGACGGCACCCTGGGTTTCGGCCTGGCTACGGATCTGGTAATTGCCATGCCCCTCTCCTGGCTGCCCCTTGCCGCCGATTACAGCCGTTTTGCCCGGGATAACGGCAGCAGCTTTGCCGGTAGCTGGCTGGGATACTTCCTGGCCAGCAGCTGGATGTACATCCTGGGCCTGGGGGCCACCCTGTTAACCGGCAGCGCCGACCCCATACCCATGATGCTGGGGTTGGGTCTGGGGCTCCCGGCCCTCTATATCATCTTCTTTTCTACTGTAACGACGACCTTTATGGATGTCTACTCGGCGGCCATTTCCAGCCTGGACCTCTTCAGCGGCTGGGATGAAAGACATACGACCATCGCCGCCGGCCTCGCCGGAACCCTGATAGCCCTCCTCTTCCCCATGGAGGCTTATGAAAACTTCCTGCTCCTCATCGGCGGCGCCTTCTGCCCCCTCTTCGGCATCGTCCTCACCGACTACTTTATCTACCGCCGCTGCCGCCTGGAGACCGGGGATCTCTTTGGTCCTGGCGCCTACTGGTATACCGGGGGCATCAACCTGATGGCCGTTATTACCTGGGTCCTGGGCTTCGGGCTTTACCTGTGGCTCACCAGGAGCGGGTTCCCCCTGGGCGCGTCTGTCCCCAGCCTGGTGGTCACCGGCGGCCTTTATTATTTCACCATGCTCTTTTACCGGCAACCGGCCTGGCAAGGGGGAGTAAACAGGTCGCACCAGGGGAAATAAATATTGAAAATATGGCCTCGGCCGTGGAAACCGCCCTTTGACAAAAATCTCCGTTTGTTGTGACCCAGGTCACAGTTTGCCCCCCTGTTTCCGTGTATGATGGGAGCCGTAAAAGAAATCCTTTGACCAAGGGGGAGAGGAAAGATGTTTTGTTACCAGTGCGAGCAGACCGCCGGTGGTAGCGGTTGCACCAGGGTAGGTGTCTGCGGCAAGAACGAGGATATCGCCAGCCTGCAGGACACCATCATCATCGGCCTGAAGGGTATTGCTGCCTACGCCTACCACGCCGGCGAACTCGGTGCCCGGGACCCTGAGGTAGACGCCTTTATGCACGAGGCTTTGTTTACCACCCTGACCAACGTTGATTTTGATCTTAATCGTCATATTGAAACGGCTTTAAAGGTAGGGGCCATGAATCTCAGGGTTATGGAGCTGCTGGACAGGGCCCATGTGGAGCGTTTCGGCGCCCCGGAACCGACGAAGGTCTCCACCGGTACCAAGGCCGGCCCCGGCATCCTGGTCACCGGCCACGACCTGCTGGATCTCTATGAACTCCTGCGGCAGACCGAGGGTACCGGCATCAACGTCTATACCCACGGCGAGATGCTCCCGGCCCACGCCTACCCGGAACTGAAGAAGTTCCCCCACCTGGTGGGCAACTACGGCTCCGCCTGGCAGAACCAGAAGAAGGAATTTGAGGACTTCCCCGGCGCTATCCTGGGAACCACCAACTGCGTGTTAATTCCTAAGGAATCTTACCGGGAACGCATGTTCACCTGCGGCATCGCCGGCCTGCCGGGGGTAACCCATATTAAAAATCGCGACTTTACCCCGGTAATTGAAAAGGCGAAATCCCTGCCGCCCCTGGAAGAGAAAGCCGGCGGCGAGCTAACCACCGGTTTCCATCACCAGGCCGTCTTAAAATTGGCCGGACAGATCATTGATGCCGTGAAGGCCGGCAAGATCCGCCACTTCTTCCTGGTAGGCGGCTGCGACGGCGCCAAGCCGGGCCGCAACTACTACACCGAATTTGTGGAGAAGGTGCCAAAGGACTGCGTCGTCCTGACTCTGGGCTGCGGCAAGTACCGCTTCAACCACCTCGACCTGGGCGACATCGACGGCATCCCGCGGCTCCTGGATATGGGCCAGTGCAATAACGCCTACTCGGCCCTTCAGGTGGCCCTGGCCCTGGCCGACGCCTTTAAATGCAGCGTCAACGAGCTGCCCCTGAGCCTGGTCCTGTCCTGGTTCGAGCAGAAAGCTGTGGCCATCCTGTTGACCCTCCTCCACCTAGGCGTCCGCAACATCCGCATCGGCCCGAGCCTGCCGGCCTTCCTGATGCCTGGCGTCCTGAAGGTCCTGCAGGAAAAATATAACCTGAAGCCCATCACTACGCCGGAACAGGACCTTAAGGAAATCCTGGGCTAAGTTAAAAAAACGCCACGCAGTTCATGCTGCGTGGCGTTTTTTTAACTTCCATTAGCCAATCTGCTCAGCCTTTTTAAAGCCTGTATTTTATCGGTCCGACCGATTTTAGCGGCCGCCAGGGCCTGTTCCAGGACGTTAATGGTGCGGTCGTATACCTGGCGGTCGACGGGGTAGGGATGGCCGTCCTTGCCGCCGTGGCTAAAACTGTAGCGAACGGGGTCCCGGAAGCTGGCCGGCGCGCCATAGGCCACTTCGGCCACCATGGCCAGGGCGCGGATGGTCTTGGGACCCACTCCTTCGATCCCCAGGACACCGGCGAAGTCCCGGGGCTGGACGTCGTAAACCTTTAACAGGGCTTTATTCAGGTAACCCGCCCGGGGCACGTCGTGGCGCCAGGGCAGGGCCAGGTTGGGGAGGTCCTTTTCCAGGATGCGGCTAAACTCGGCTACCACCTTCGCCGGTTGCTGGCGTACCAGTTCGGTTACCACCTGGCGGGAAGCCTCGCTTTCCCTGGCTACCATGTTCAGGGCCGTTTCCCTGGCGTCACAGCAGACGGCGGCGTGGGGCTCGCAGGCGAAGTCCTGCATCCCTTCCCCCAGCCAGTGGTAGCGCCGGGCCAGGCGGCTGGTTTCATTCATCCCCTGCTGGACGACGGCCCACTGGCCGTCAAAGGTGAAGATAAAGACGTGGTGGTAGAGCTGGTAGCCGTCCTGGAGGGCGGTGTTATCGACCTTGGCCGCCATGCGGCTGGCATAAACCAGATCTTCAGGCTCGAGGGAAGTCAGGGCCAATCTGTCGACCGCCGTTTCGATCTCATGGGGCGTCTGGCGGGAGGTACGGCCCTTGCCGCCGGCTATGACCAAGCCCAGATCCTTTTCCCGGCCGCGCAAACCTTCTTTGAGGGCGCCGCAAAGGGTGGTGGTCAGGCCCGAGGAGTGCCAGTCAAAACCCAGGACACAGCCGAAGGCCTGGAACCAGTGGGGATCGCTTAAGCGTCTTAAAACCTCCTGGGGGCCGTATTCCTGCACAATTACCTCCAGGATGGCCGGCCCCAGGCGCTGCATGCGCTCGAAGAGCCAGGGCGGGCAATGGCCGCCGTGGAGGGGCAGGCTGGCGGTACCGGTACGCATATAAAATCATCCTCAAAGGCCTTATTTTATTGCGGGCCGGCGTCTAATACCCCGGCCAGGGTCTTTTCATAGACTGCCAGAACAGGCTGGGAAAAGAGGACAAAACGTACTTCGCTAAAGATACCTGGATTGGCGGTCAAAAAATCCTTAACTGTGGTCAAGGCTATCCCGGCCGCCCGTTCCAGGGGGAAGCGATAGGCGCCGGTGCTGATGGACGGGAAGGCCAGGGATTTGATACCCTTCTCCCGGGCAAGCTGGAGGCTGCTGCGGTAGGCGCTGGCCAGGAGCTCATCTTCTCCCTCCCGGCCACCGCGCCAGATGGGACCTACGGTATGGATGACGTAGCGCGCTTTGAGGAATCCTCCGGAGGTGATGACTGCCTGGCCGACGGGGCAGCCACCCTGTTCCTCCCGGATACGGCGGCACTCTTCAGCAATGGCCGGTCCCCCGGCACGGTGGATGGCGCCGTCGACGCCGCTGCCACCCCAGAGGCCGGTATTGGCGGCATTGACTACGGCCTCGACCTCCTGATCGACAATATCCCCCTGCAGGAGTTGCAGCAAAGTACCGGCAATAATTGCTTCCATCGGAGTACCCCCTCGCTAAAAGCCAAGCCACGGGCTCGAGCCTATCTTTAACTTCCCCTGCCGGGAAATTCCCGCCCGTAAGGGCGGGGATGAAAGGCAGGGAGATAATCTTGGCATATAAGGTTGACTGTCCTATTCATGGTCCTGGCCTTTACCCGGCCGGTTCGGGGGCCAGGTCGACAAACTTGGTATACTCGGGTAGAAAGGCCATTTCCACCGTTCCCACGGGACCGTTGCGGTGCTTGGCCACGATGACTTCGGCGATGCCCTTTTTATCGGTGTCGGGATCGTAGTATTGGGGCCGGTAAAGGAAGATAATGACATCGGCGTCGGCCTCGATGGCGCCGCTTTCCAGGAGGTCGGCCATGACCGGGCGTTTATCCTGGCGCTGCTCGACACCCCGGTTCAACTGGGAGAGGACCATGACCGGGACGTTCAATTCCCGGGCCAGGGCCTTCATGGCCCGGGAGATGAGGGCGATCTCCTGCTGGCGACTGTCCACCCGGCGATGGGCCTGCATCAGCTGCAGGTAGTCGACTACCACCAGGCCCAGACCGGTCTCCGACTGCAGTCGTCGCGCCTTGGCCCGAACCTCCAGGGCGGAAATGGCCGGCGTATCGTCAATATAAATGGGCGCTTCACCCAGAATGCCGGCGGCGTTGACAAGCCGGGCCCAGTCGTCTTCCGTCAAATAGCCAGTCCGCAGGCGTTGCTGTTCGACCATGGCTTCGGCGGCCAGCATCCGCTGTACCAGCTGCTCCCGGGACATCTCCAGGCTGAAAATGGCTACCGGTAGTTTTTCCTTGACAGCCACCTGCTGGGCAATGTTCAGGCAAAAGGAGGTCTTGCCCATCCCCGGCCGGGCGGCGCAGATAATCAGGTCGGAGGGCTGGAGACCGGAAAGGAGACGGTCCAGATCGTGAAAGGTTGGCACTCCGGTGACCTCGCCCTTGTGGGTGCTCAGGCGCTCCAGCTGTTCGAAGGTCTGGAGAAGGACGTTTTTAATGGGAACGAAACCGCTCCGGTGCCGCCCCCCGGCTACTTCAAAGATCAGACGTTCGGCCTCGTCGAGAATCTGGTCGACGCTGCCGCTCTCGCTGAAGGCCATCTCGGTGATCTGGGAAGCTGCCTGGACGAGGGAGCGCAGGGCAGCCTTCTCAGCCACCAGGCGGGCATAATATCCGGCATTGGCGACGCTGGGGACATCCCCGGTCAGGGAAGTGAGGTAGGCGACACCGCCGGCTGCCTCCAGTTCACCCCGGCGACGGAGTTCTTCCGTCACCGTCAGCAGGTCGACGGCCTCGCCCCGCTCATTCAGGTCCAGGATGGCCCGATAGATCATGCGGTGGGCTTCCCGGTAAAAATCGTCTACCTTCAGGGTTTCCAGGACAGCGTAGAGGGCTTCCCGGTCCAGCATGATAGCCCCCAGAACCGATTGCTCGGCCTCTATACTCTGGGGCGGTACCCTCTCTATTTCTGCGGCCATAACCCTTTAGGCTCCCGTCCGGTTACGCCGGCGGCCCCGGCCCTCACCAGGACCCATTAGCAGATAATCCAGGGCCTCCTCCACGGTGGCTACCGGCTGGATGGCGATCCCCTGCAGGCTGTCCGGTACCTCCGCCGCATTTTCCGCCGGGAGTATAACGAGTTTCATTCCCGCCTGTTTGGCGCCATATATCTTCTCCATGACGCCCCCCACCGGCTTAACCTTGCCCCTGATAGATATCTCGCCGGTAACGGCTACATCCTGGCGTACGGGCCGCTCCTGGATGGCGCTGATGATGGCGGCGATAATGGCCAGGCCGGCCGAGGGGCCGTCAATATTGCCCCCGCCGACGACATTAACGTGGACATCGTAATTGGCCAGGTCGTCCCCAGTCAGGAGGCGATAGACGACAGCGGCATTAAAAACGGAATCCCGGGCCATGCTGCCCGCGGTCTCGTTGAAACGGATACTGCCCTTGCCCGCTTCCCGGGCCGGAAAGGCCATGGCCTCGACCTCCAGCACCGAGCCGACAAAGCCGGCTACGGCCAAGCCCAGCACCCGGCCCACCTCCGGCGTGTCCTTGGCCCGCACGGTGACGTAAGGGGTCAGGCGGGCATTCTGGATGACCTGCATGACGTTGGCCACGGTGATCAGCCGCCGGCGGCGACCCTTTTTCCGCTGTTGCTGGTAAAGGCTCAAGCCGTAGGCTTCGGCCAGGATGTTAATGGCCTTGCGGCCTTCAATGGTGTACTCGGCGATTAGACCCGGTACGGCCGGTTCCAGTTTTACCCCCAGCCGTCCCGCCCCTTCCCGGACAATGGTCTCTACGTCGGCCGGGGTCAGGGGCTCAAAGAATACCTCGGCGCAACGGGAACGCAAGGCCGGGTTTATCTCCTCCGGTTCCCGGGTGGTGGCACCGATGAGGATAAAGTCCGCCGGTGCTCCCTCGGTAAAGAGCTTCTTGATATACTGGGGTACGCTCTCGTCGTTGGGGTCGTAATAGGAGGAATCAAACTCTACCCGCTTATCCTCCAACACCTTGAGGAGCTTGTTGAGAAGAAGGGGGTCCATCTCGCCGATCTCATCGATAAATAATACCCCGCCATGGGCTTCAGTTACCAGGCCAAGCTTGGGTTCGGGAACGCCGTTCTCCGCCAGATCCCGTCTCGCCCCCTGGTAGATGGGATCGTGAACCGAACCCAGGAGGGGATTGGTTACCTCCCGGGGATCCCAGCGCAGGGTGGTCCCATCAACCTCAACGAAGGGTGCGCTGGCTTTAAAGGGTGAGCTGCTGATTTTCCTGGCCTCTTCCAGGGCCAGTCGGGCGGCTGTGGTTTTCCCCACCCCGGGGGGACCGTAGATAATCATATGCTGGGGGTAGGGGGAGGCCAGCTTGGCCAGGATGGACTGGACGGCCTGCTCCTGGCCGACAATTTCCTCCAGCCGCCGGGGGCGCAGGGCCTCCATGATTGTCCGCGAGAGGCTGGTATGGGACAGCTTTTCCAGAATAGCCAGTTTTTTAAGGGTCTGGGCGTTTTCCGGACCGCTACCTTCCTTTAAAACCTGGCGCCGGATCTCCTGGACATACTCCTCGTGGCGCTCCTGCATTTTTTCCGCGATGCGCTGTTCCAGTTTATCCTCTACCGTCCGCCGGGCAATAAACTCGGCTATTTCCTCCTGGATGGCCACCAGGATGGCCGGGATATCGCTTTCGGACGGGACATCGGTGATGGTTGGGTCCTCGTAGACCAGCTTCTGCAGGGCAAGGACTCGCTCTGGCAGAGCTTCCGAGCGCATCAGGTCCAGGGCCTCCAGCTTGCTGGCCTTTAAAACCACCTTGTCGGTCCCATAGATATCGCAGAGAACGTTAAAAAGGGCTCCCACCTGGCGACTCATTAAATTGAAATCATTGGCCAGAATGGGAAGCAAATCCACGTCATTAATGTTGATTGCTGCTCCGGCATTTTTATTCATATCTTTAACTCCCCTCCGCCACCACCTGGACCCGCAGGTGCGCCTGGACAGTTGGATGGAGCTTCAAGGTGACTTCATAACTCCCCAGGGCTTTAATGGGTTCTTTGAGATCTATTTTACGCCGGTCAAGGGAGATCTGAAAAGTGTTTTTAATTGCCTCGGCTATTTCTTTATTGGTAACCGAACCAAAAAGCTTGCCCGTCTCTCCAGCCCGCGTGGTAATCTTTACTACAGCGCCGTCCAGGCGGGCAGCCTGGCGCCGGGCGTTCTCCAATTCCTGGTTTTCCTTCTTCTCCCGGCGTTTCTTTTCCAGATCTAATTCTTTAAGGCGCCCGGCAGTGGCTTCCACGGCCAGACCCCGGGGGAGGAGGTAATTACGGGCGTAACCCTCGGAAACCTCCACCAGGGTACCCCGGTTGCCAAGTTTCGCGACGTCGGCGGTCAAAATAACCTTCATGGGTCTCACTCTCCTTTATCTGCCGGCGGCCTGAGGTGCCGTCGGAAACCGAAAAAGGGTTCAAATAGCCCCAGGGTTACCAGGGAGACCAGGGCCACGGGAAAGTACATCAAGGCGACAAGGACCAGGACCGCCTTGAAAAAGGGGGCCAGGCGCAGGTGATAGAAGATAAAGGTTACTGCCGCCAGGCCATTACCTGCCAGCAAGGGCAGATAAACATAAAGAATGTTTACCCCCACCCTGCTGGCCAGGGCCAGGTGATAGTAATCGCCCAGTTGCCACAGGGCCAGGCCTGCAATGACCCCCCATACGGCGTACCAGGGCAACTGCCAGTAGCGAAAGGGAGGAAGCCCCGCTGCTTTCAGGCCCAGACGCTGCAGGACTTTTTCAGCTACCAGGTAGTTGGCAAAGGCCGCCAGCAGGGAGGCCGTCATGAGAATACCCGGTAATAAGAGCTTTAACAGGTTGATCATGCCCTGGAGGCTGGCCTGAATCTGATCCGGGGTCAACCCCTGGCCGGCCAGGTGATCCAGGATCCCCGCCCGGCGGTAGAATTCCATGGCATAATTGACCGTACCCTCGAACTCCTGGATCAGGCCTCCCACCGGCAGGCCCGTCAGTTTGAAGGTCAGGGCCAGGGTCAGAAGCAGGGATAAAAGGGCAACCAGGGCTCCGATGACGATCGTGCGCCCGGCCCCGGCCTTGATTTTAAACAGGTAGCCGTAGACCAGCCCCAGGGCGGCAAACTGGACGAAGAGGAGGGTGGCGTTCAGGGGCCCGGTAAAGAGGGCGATTACCACCCCGGCAATAAAGGTGGCCATTACCCCCAGGCGCAGGTTCTGGCGGACAATGAGGACGACAATGGGCACTGTCCAGATGATATTGGTCAATAGCTGTAGCGGCGGGATAAAGTAGCCGGTCAAGACCAGAACAACCGTCAGGGCGGCCATTAAAGCCCCCTCCGCCAGAGCCGTTACCCTGCCTTCTGCCATAAATCTCCCACCCATCGTACCTCCGTTTCAGCTCAAGAATAGTGAAAAGAGGGAGTTATTATCCTCCCTCCTTAAATCCTTTTAATTATTCGGCCGTATACGGCAACAGGGCCAGGGCCCGGGCACGTTTAATGGCCCTCGTCAGCTGACGCTGGTGGTGGGCACAGTTGCCGGAGATACGGCGGGGTAAAATCTTACCCCTTTCGCTGATATACCGGCGGAGGCGGTTGACATCTTTGTAATCGACCTGTTCTATTTTATCGACACAGAAGCTGCACACCCGCTTCCGGGAACGTTTCTTATCACGTCGCAAACCTTTTGCACTCCTTTTTCACCTTTTCACCGGCGGCGGTAACCGGACCGCCCCGGAAGGCTTCTCCGAAAATAGGGTTCTCCCAAATCAGGCCTTTATTGGTTGGCTTTCCTTGCCTCGAACCAATTCGCCCTCCGTCTGTACCCTCCAGCCCCTTGCTTTAGCCTGGATTTCCTTGTTTATGGCGGAGGCGCCTAGGCGCCAGCCTCCATGAGGGGCTCTTCCGAAAATGCTCCTAAAAGGGGAGATCGTCTTCTCCTATTTCCACCTCGGTGCCAAGATCACTGAAATCCTGGTTGAAACCGCTCCCGGCCGTCTCCATACCGCCACCTGTCCCCGGACCAGCAACCGGACCACTGCCAGCCGGTCCCCGGCCTTCTTTGGGCCAGTCCAGGAAACGGACATCCTCGGCTACCACGTCCGTTACAGAACGTTTCTGGCCGTCGGGGGTTTCGTAGGTACGCGTCTGCAGGCGGCCGTCGACGGCCACCAGGCGACCCTTGCCCAGGTGGTTGGCGCAGGTTTCGGCCAGCTTGCGCCAGACGGTAATCCGGATGAAGTCAGTACCCCGTTCCCCCTGCTGGTTGACAAAATTACGGTCTACCGCCAGGGTAAAGGTAGTCATGGCTACACCGCTGGCTGTATAACGCAGCTCGGGGTCACGGGTGAGGCGGCCGATTAGAATTACCCGGTTTAACATCCTTCTCCCACCGCCTTTGTTCTTTAGCTGGCCTCTTCTTCCAGGCGTGTAATGAGGTAACGAATAACGTCGTCGCTAATTTTTAGCACCCGTTCTAATTCTTGGGCGACGGCCGGTGTGCCTTTGAACTCGACCAGGACGTAATAACCTTCCCGGTACTTGCGCACTTCATAGGCCATCCGCTTTTTACCCCATTGGTCGACCCTGGTAACCTGGCCACCCTGGTCGGTGATCAGCTGGGTAAATTTCTCTACCACTGCTGTGGTGGCTTCGGCTTCCAGGTCGGGCCTAATTACAAAGACGACTTCGTAATTACGCATCGCTGGAGCACCTCCTCCCTCTGGACTTATGGCCCCACTTCGTAGTGGAGCAGGGAAGCTTTTCCGGTTGATTATATCATACTTGATTCCCAGGGGCAAGGTTTTGTAAGGCGTATTAGCTCTCCTTTATATTTCGTAAAATTATTAAGTTGGGTTACTGGCAAATTCCGACATGATTTTTGGGTTAGATGTGCTAAACTACTCTTGTTGTGAAAATAAGCTGCATAAAACATAAATTGTCAACAATTGTAAAAAGGAGTTCTCTTAAAATGTTACGCGTTGGTATTATTGCTTGTCGAGATTACTGGAAGAAGGGTTGTCCCGGTTATCAAGCCCACATCCTCTGCTTCCTGGCCCGGGAAAAGCATCAAGGACCCCTGGGCGAGCTGGAGGGAGCAAATATTGTAGCCATGCAACCCTGCCCGGGTTGCCCGGGAACCGGTCGCCTGGCACTGGCCCGCAGGATGATCGCCCACGACAGGGTCGACTGCTTTGTTTTCCCTTCCTGCCTCTTCTTTAACAATCACTGCCCCACAGCCGCCAGCCACGCCAGGGCCATCGAGGCGGCCACCGGCCGGCCAGTTTTGCTGGGGAGTTACCTGGAGGCTGCCAGGGCCCGTTCCTGCGCTTCGGTGATTATCAAGCCCGGTGATATCCCCAGCATCACCGAGTGCCGCCAGCGGCTCCTCAACCTTAACTATTTACAATACCTCTATGACCGGCAGGCGAGCGCCCCCCGGAAGGCCCTGCAAATCCTTACGCTCCTCAAGATGGCTTAGGCAAAACCTTCTTGATACTCTTTTCCGCCTTTACCCGGGGTATGAGGATTAACCGGCCGCACCCCAGGCAGCGCAGGCGAAAATCCATCCCCACCCGGAGGATTTCCCACCGGTCGCTGCCGCAGGGGTGGGTTTTTTTGGTCTGGACGATATCACCTATGTGAAAATCCATGCTGCAGTTTTCCTCCGAAAACCTTCTATTCCCTCGCTGCAAAACATAGAAGCTCAAATTTTCAAATCTCCCTGGCGGCAGCGACTTCCTGCAGGGCTGCCGCCGCTGCGGCCCGGACTTCCCAGGCCCCGTCGTCCAGGCAGGCCTGGAGTTGTTTTCTAGCTTGCCGGTATTTCAGTCGTCCCAGGGCCCGGGCCGCCGCTGCCCTTACCCCGGCCTCCGGATCCGCCAGGGCCAGTTGCAGGAGTGGAGCGGCCCGTGCCAGGCCCATCTCACCCAGGGCCCGGGCCGCCGCTTCCCGGACCGGTGCCGGGCCCCTTTGCAGGCAATCTTCAAGGTCCGGGAGGGTCCGGGGGTCTTTAAATAATCCCAGGATGGCTATCACCCGGACCGCCAGTTCCGGCGCACTCTGTTTCAGGAGCGCCAGCAGGGGCGGGATACTCACCGGGCCCAGGGCCAGCAGTATTTCGGCCACCCTGGCCGGCGGCCAGCGCCGGGGTTCCGCCAGGGCTGCCAGCAGGGGTTCCAGGCAACGTGGGTCCCGCAGGCGGATCAGGGCTGCCGTTGCCGCCAGCTGGACACCCTCTTCCCTCTCCCCCAGGGCCTCGAGGAGGGGTCCCAGGGCCCGCCCCACCTCCATCTCGCCCAGGATGGTAGCCGCCGTAACCCTGGCCCCGGCCCGGCCCCGGGCCAGGAGCTCCAGCCAGCGGTCAACAAACCCCTCTTCTTCTGCCAGGGATACCAGCTGGCTCCGGATATCCGGCCCCAGCCGGGGCCAGGCAGCGATTAGCAAAGGGGCCAGCTCCAGGGGGTCCAGCAGTGAGAGTTGACGGCGCAAGCCCCGGCCTATTCTACCCCGGCATTGCTCCAGGTCTGTTATCAGGTGCTGCCGGTCCCGGCGGCGCCAGCCCGGCCACAACAAGGGGAATCCCCCCTCACAGGGAAATTACCTTCTCCGCTGCCATCAGGTGCTCGACAATGGTGTACATATTGGTAACGCTACCGACACAGAGTTTATCCTTGAGGTGATAGTAGTCCAGGCAGGTACCGCAGGCCAGGAGCTCCACTCCCTTTTGCTCCAGGGCCAGGAGGCTGTCCAGGACGGGTGAGCCCTGGCAGCAGAGCTGAACCCCGCTGTTGAAAAAGAGCACCCGGCGGGGCAGCACCTCTGCTTCACTCAGGCTGTAGAAGAAGTTGCGCATAAGGATGCTGCCCAGTTCTTCGGAACCGCGGCCCAGGGTAGCGGAACCGACCAGTAACACCTGGCCGGCAGTTAAAGACACCCCCGTCGTGGGCATGGCTCCTTTGCGGATCCGGATGTAGTAGTCACTCCCTTGTTCCTTAACCTCAGCCTCCCAAGCCATGCTCCGGGCCAGTTTCAGGACATTATCCCTGGCTACTTCGTTATCAACAATGGTCACCAGCTCGGTTTCTGGCCCTAGAGATTCCATGGCCTTTTTGGTCTGGATAACCGGCTGGGGACAGGCCAGGCCCCGGGCGTCGACAACCTTTTCCACTTCCGCCAACCCCTTTCTAAAAGAAAAGCACCTGGCGCAGAGCGCCTATGAGGTGCTGCTTTTATTTTTATTAAGTTTTCTACAGGGATAGTCGGTTTTCCTGCTGAACCTTTTAACTGGCAAGGAAGGCGCCATAGGCCCGGTAAGCCATATAGATATCTACTTTGCTGGCGATCTCCAGGGGGGCGTGCATGGAGAGGAGGGCCGGACCGCAATCGGCGACATCCAGGCCGAAATAGGCCAGGAACTTGGCAATGGTGCCCCCGCCGCCAGCGTCTACTTTACCCAGTTCGCCACTCTGCCAGATGACGCGGTTGTGGTTAAAGATATCCCTTAACCGGCCCATGAACTCGGCGCTAGCATCATTGGCATCGTATTTACCCCGGGAGCCTGAGTATTTATTGAGGACTACGCCGTATCCCAGGAAAGAGGCGTTATACATATCAAAGTAATTTTCGTAGGTAGGATCCACCCCGGCGGTTACGTCGGCGGATATAGCCTGGGAATTGGCCATTATCCGGCCGACATTGACGATACTGGCCGAACCCATACGGGCCGCCAGCTCCGTCAGGGCATACTCCAGGAAGCGGGAGTGGGCGCCGGTGTTGCCGGTACTGCCGATCTCTTCTTTATCGACCAGGAGTACCAGAGCTGTATGGCCGGGGTTCTCCAGTTCCAGGACGGCCTGCAGGGCGGTATAAGCGCACACCCGGTCGTCCTGGCCGTAGGCCCCTACCAGGGAACGATCCAGACCCAGGTCCCGCGCCGGACCGGCCGGTACCAGTTCCAGTTCGGCGGTGATGAAGTCTTCTTCCACCAGGCCGTAACGCTGGTTCAGGAGCTGGAGGATAGCCAGGCGGATCTTATCCTTGAGCTCTTCTTCACCCTCAAAGGGCAAGCTGCCAACCACCAGGTTCAGGTCGTCGCCGCTTAAGGCTTCTTCCATATTCTTTTTCATCTGCTCCTTGGCCAGGTGGGGCAGGAGGTCGCTGACGCTAAAGATGGGATCGCCGGCGTCTTCGCCGATTACCACTTCCACCCGGCGACCGTCGCGGAGCATGATCACGCCATGGAGGGCCAGGGGCAGGGCGGTCCACTGGTACTTCTTGATCCCCCCGTAGTAGTGGGTTTTAAACATGGCCAGACCGTCCTTTTCATACAGGGGCATGGGTTTCAGGTCCAGGCGCGGGGCGTCGACATGGGCCCCGACCAGCCTGATCCCTTCTTCCAGGGGAGCAGTACCGGCTATCCCCAGGAGCATGACCTTATCTCGCCAGGTTAAAAAGAAGCGGCTGCCGGGATCCAACCCCCGGCCGGAGGGAATATCGTTCAGGGAGATAAAGCCGTGACCCCGGGCAGCCTCCAGAGCGGCCCGAATGGCCTCTCGCTCGGTCTTGGCCCGGCTTAAGAAACCCTTATACCCCTCGGCAAAGGCAAAGACCTTTTCCCTGGTACCTGGCTCCAGGCGCTCCCAGGCGCTCTTACGGGGCAGACCCAGTTCTTTTTGTAGTTTCTTACCCCTGCTTTCTTCTCTTTCAGCCATTTTATCCATTCCTCCTTTTAAATGCCGGGACGGGGTTGGCCAAAACCCTATGGTTCCCGGCTGCCGGCTTCTAAATTAGGGTATGCAGTAAAGTGGCCAGCCAATCATAAAAATCGCCCAGTATGGCTGCTACCCCGGAGCTATGCAGTTGCCTAACCAGGGGTAGAAATACGGGGGCTGCCGTCATGGACGGAATGGTGAAGAGGGAACGCAGGATGCCGATGGCCAGGGCCAGACCGAAGGCCGGACCCAGGACACCCAGGAGCAGCCCCAGCCCCCGGTCAGCCATTTCCACGGTTCCTCTGGTCCCCGGGGAAAAACGCCGGGCAATATGCCGCAGGAGAAAAAAGCTGCCGTAAAAAAGGACTACCAGGATCAGCAGTTCCAGCCCCAGAAAGGCTATCTGCCCGGCCAGTACCTGGCCCACGGTTCCCCCGGAGGCCCTGTCCAGGGCACCCAGCAGGTTTTGCTGTACCGGCCCCGGCAGGGGCAGGCCGGATAAAAAACTCTCCGTTTGCCGGATGGCCGGCGTGCTCAGGGGCTGGTTCAGTACCGCTCCAGGCAGAGGTAGACGGGAGGCCAGTTCCCCGCCCCAGCGGCCGGTTAGGTGCCAGGTTTGATTCACAATTTCCGCCAGGGGCCGGGAGTAAATGGCAGACACCAGGCCTGCCACCAGGTAGCTGATCCACCCGGCCAGCAGGTTCACCAGGCCCAGGCGGTAACCCCGCCAGGCACCCCGGGCCAGGATTATAAGCAGGATCAAGTCCAGGTAATTCAGCACTGGGCGGCCATCCTTTACTTAAAGCTGTGCTCCTGATCCGGGAATTTACCCTGGCGCACCTCGTCCCGGTATTTTTCCAGGGCGGCGACTGTCGCTTCAGCGAGATTGGCGTACTGTTTGACGAATTTGGGGCGAAAACGGTCAAAGAGGCCCAGGAGGTCGTGGTAAACAAGCACCTGGCCGTCACAATCCGGCCCGGCGCCAATGCCGATGGTCGGCACCGGTAAAGCGGCCGTTATCCGGCGGGCCAGGTCGGCCGGGACACACTCCAGGACCAGGGCAAAAACCCCTGCCTCCACCAGGGCAGCCGCATCGGCGGCAATCTTCTCCCCTTCGGCCTCGCTCCGTCCCTGGACCCGGAAACCACCCAGCTGGACAGCCGACTGGGGTGTCAGACCCAGGTGTCCCATAACCGGGATTCCGGCGTTCACTATGGCCCGGACCGTAGGCACCACGGCCTGTCCCCCTTCCAGTTTTACGGCGTCGGCTCCGCCCTCCTTGATCAACCGGCCGGCGTTATAGACGGCATCGGGTACGCTGGTCTGGTAGGATAGGAAGGGCAGATCGGCCACCACCAGGGCAGCAGGATTGGCCCGCACCACTGCTTTGGTGTGGTGGATCATCTCGTCCATAGTTACAGGTACAGTGCTTGAATAGCCCAGGACTACCATTCCCAGGGAATCCCCCACCAGGATCATATCCATACCGGCCCTATCGGCCAGTAAAGAGGATGGGTAGTCGTAGGCAGTTACCATGGTAATCCTCTCGCCCCGCTCCTTCATGGCCTGGAGCTGGGGCAGGGTTACCCTGGAGCGTTGCGCCATCTTTATTCCCCCTCAATCCATCTATTGCCATTATAGCAGTAAAAGCGTTTTTTCGCCAGTTTACCCGGCGCCTGTTGGCCATTAAAAAATCCCCCTGGGGGGGATTGGCTACCGGTTCGTCCCAGGCGGGCAGCTCCGGCGGCGCGGTCTCGGGATGGGGCACACTGTTGGGCTCCGGGGCTTCCCGGGGCCAGTCAGGTATAATGATGCGGTTTACCAGTTTTACTGCACCTGCCTTTTTTACTTAGTCTGCCCACCCGGCACCTGGCTATGCGGTCACCGCAACCAGGCCATTAAATGGACCAGGAGGGCAGCGATACCCCCGGCCATGAGGGGGCCAACCGGTATACCGCCAAAAAAGGCCACCCCAATAATGGAACCGATAACCATACCGATCATCATCTGGGGGAAGCGTTGCAGGAGCTCCAGGCCCTGGCAATTCATATGGGTGGCGATGATGCCGCTGGCGATGGCAATTAACCCCGGCAAGGAGACAAAGGATTGGAGCATGTCTCGGGGAGCTACCCGGCCGGAAGCAAAGGGAACCAGGATCGAAACCACCAGAAAAATAAGGCCGGCCTCCAGGGCCCGGCGTTCGAGGATAGGATAAAACCTTTGCAGGCTGGTAAATTGCAGCAATAAAAGAAAGGCAGCCGCCGCCGCAATAACATTGGAGCGGCCCAGAATACCGAGCAGCATTAGCAGGATAAGAATTACGGTCGCTGCGCTCATGAAGCCAACGCCCCTTGTACCGGCCATTCATTCCCATTATATGCCGGGGCGTTCGTTGCAAGAACCGGGCCTCCTATTCTGTTCCCCGGTCCGGACTTTTGATAATTCCGCTGCTGTATACCGGGACAATGGTCGTGATGTCCACCTGGGCACAGTATTCAACATCATCCTCCATGCCCAGGCCGGCCAGGAGCTGGCCATGGTAGCTGGCTTTCATGGCTGCTTCCGGGTCTTCTCGGTGCAAACGGTAGTAATCCCGGGCCACCCGGGCACCGTCGCGAAGGGTAAAATCTCCCTGGTTGCCCAGTTCATCTACCAGCAGGCCGGCCGTTAAAAAATCCTCCAGGGAAAAGCGATCCCTCGTACCGGCGCAGATAATTGTTATATCCGCGGCGCCGGCGGCGGCAACCCTGGCTACCGCCGGACCGTTGATCATGGCTCCCAGGAGAACCTGCCGCCCGCTGGCGGCACGACGAATGGCCCGGGTGCCGTTGGTGGTGGTTATGATTAGCCTTTTGCCGGCCACGACGTCGGCCGTATATTCCAGGGGCGAATTACCCAGATCAAAACCTGGTATTTTCAGGGCGTTACGTTCACCGCCCAGGAGTACCCGGTCGTCTTCCAGCCGTTCGCGCATTTCGATGGCTTCTTCTGGAGTCAGGACGGGGATAATTTCCAGGCAACCGGCAGCCAGGGCTGCGGTGATGGTGGTCGTAGCCCGTAGGACATCGATTACTATGATGGTTTTGCTGTTTATGGTCTCATCAGGTATACCATTCAGGGTAGTAAAAACTTCGATCTCCATATCTTTACCTCCAATCATCACCAAGCCCTGTATATATTCGCACCGTCAGGCCTAAATTCCTGCCAGCCGTATCTACCTTTCCCACAGGCTGGAGATATTTCCCGGAGCCGCGCAGTCCAGTATTGTGCTTAACTGACTCCCTCCCGCACCAGAGTCGTCCGCAGGGTGTCTCCCCGGAGGCCTACCCGCAGGGCTTCCAGGGCCAGTACGTCCCCGGGCTGAACGTTACCCAGGTTGACATTAGCCCCCAGGTTTATGATTAAGACCTGCTGTTGCTGTTTCTGGGGTGCTTCCCAGATGATCCGGTCCAGGTCGCCGATGCCCTCGATCAGGTAGGCCAGGGTGTCCTCTTTAACGACGCCGCGGCTGTCGTAGATTACCACCCCCTGGCCGGACTCCCGGCCTTCAACGATCACATAATCGGCCCCGGCCTCCAGATCCATGGCTATCTGGCTCAAAATATGGGTATCGCTCAGGGCGTCCCGCGGGTCCTTCTTACCGACCTCGGTTATGACGCCAAAGCCAGCAGCCCGGGCCTGGCGCAGGGCGGCATACCGCAGGGTGCGGCTGAGGTCAATAGTGCCGTCCGAGATTTCAATAAAAGTGTACCCCAGCTCCCGTGCCGTCTGAAGGTAGAGGGACAGGCGGCCCTGGAGGACGGCCACTTCAAAGAAGGTGCCGCCGGGGAAAATGTCAACGGCGTGGGAACGAGCCAGGCGGATCTTCTCCCGCAGGATGTCCGCCGGGTAAAAAACTGAGGTGCCAAAGCCGAGCTTAATAAAGTCGATATAGGGCGCTGCCACCTCCAGCAGGTCTTTAAACTCCGTCAGGCCCAGGCCCTTGTCAATGACCATGGTCTTTCCCGTCCGGCGTGGTTTTTGCTGGCGACCGCCAATGGGAAACTCCAGGACATCCCGCCAGGCACTCTGATCCTTATACTGCATATAAAGTCGCCCCTTCTTGATTATTTTTTCTGGCTGCTTTTTTATCTTTATGCCTCCGGCGGGAAAGGGGTAACAGGTGGCGGGGCGGTAGTTTTTCACAGGTCCGAGGACTGTGCCCCCACCATCTTTAATGCCTGACACCATAAAAAATCAAACCGACTCCCAGGATAATGGCCAACATCTTTTCGGGGTGGATTTTTCCGGCCAGGCCCCAGAGTCCCAGGGCCATAACCAGCATCATGATCGTCGGGCCGACCAGGGCCAGGGTGGCATTTATTTTTAAGGCCGCCTCAACCTGGTTTAATTTAAGCATCAGCATGGCCGCCGTTAACTCGATTAAACTCGATAATACCCGCATGGCTGCCATGGCCAGGACATGCTTGTCCGGTAGAAAGAAAAACATGGCATCTCCTCCCGTTATCTTTTATGCTGCGGGAGGGCAAAATAGAAGCAGGCCCGAAGGAGGAATGAGCGAAATTGAAAGCATCTATGAAATTACCCTTTGCTATCCTCTGTACTGTTCCCTTCATTATGGTCCTGGGTAACTCGATGCTGGTTCCCCTGTTACCCCTGATGCGTTCGAGCCTCAATGTTACCCTGGTCCAGGTGAGCCTTTTCATCACGGCCTTCTCCCTGCCGGCCGGGATAGTAATCCCTTTTGCCGGCTTTCTGTCCGACTGCTACGGCCGTAAAACCATCATGGCCCCGGCCCTCATCATCTACGGAGCCGGCGGGATCCTGGCCGGCCTGGCCGCCTGGCTGGTAGCCTCCCCCTATTACCTGATCCTGGGTAGCCGCATCCTGCAAGGTATCGGCGCCGGTGGCACCTACCAGCTGGCTATGGCCCTGGCCAGTGATATCTTCCAGAGCAACGAGCGAACCAAAGCCCTGGGCCTGCTGGAGGCGGCCAATGGCCTGGGTAAGGTCGTCAGCCCCATTGCCGGCGCAGCCCTGGGCCTGCTGCTGTGGTTCGCCCCCTTTTTTGTCTATGGAATTCTGGCCATTCCCATCGGCCTGGCAGTATGGTTTCTGGTCCGGGAACCTGAACAGGGGAATAAAAACAAGACCGATTTTCATAGTTATTTCCATAACCTGGGGCAGGTCCTCCAGGAGAAAGGTCTTTCCCTCATGGCCAGTATCCTGGCCGGGATGATTGTTCTTTTTATTTTGTTCGGGGTCTTGAGTTATGTATCCGACCTGCTGGAAGGGAGGTACGGCGTCACAGGCATCCGCATCGGCCTGCTCATTGCCATCCCTGTAGGAACCATGGCCCTGACTTCCTATTTATCCGGCAGTTACTTACAGAAAACAGCCGGCAACTTTCTCAAAATCGTAATCATTGCCGGCCTGGTGCTGGAAGCCGCCGCTCTGGTGATCATGGGCTTCTTTGCCAATATTTATATCTTTTTCCTGGCTATGATCCTCATGGGTTTCGGAACGGGAATTGTCCTACCGGCGGTCAATACCCTGATTACCAGCGCTTCCGCCAGGGAACGGGGTGGTATTACCTGTCTTTATGGCTCGGCCCGGTTTTTTGGCGTCGCCCTTGGGCCCCCGGCCTTCGGCCTGGCCATGACCCTGGGAAAGTTACCCCTGTTCCTCGGAGCCGCCGTGCTGGTGGGGATTATTGCCTTTTTGACTATTGCCTTTATCCAGACCGAAAAGATGCTCCCGCCGGAATTACTGCCGGGACATTAAAAACCCCGGGGTCGTGAGACCCCGGGGTTTTCCCCTTCAGTCATTTAGTTCTTTTCGTTCGCCCGTGACCAGGTAAATGGCATCCTCGGCGATATTGGTCGCATGGTCGGCAATGCGCTCCAAGTAACGGCTGACAAAAAGGAGATGGGTGGCCTGATTGATTGTTTTGGGGTCTTCCATCATCAAAACCAGTAGCTCCCTGAAAACCTGATTGTGGAGGGAATCTATCTGATCATCCGCCCGGGCAACCCTGTAGGCCAGTTCGGTGTCTTCGCGCACGTAAGCGTCCAGGGATTGTTTGACCATCACCTGGGCCAGTTCGGCCATACGGGGAATATCTATCAACGGCTTGATCAGCGGTTGACCCGTGGCCAGGATCCTCTGGGCCGTACGGGCGATGTCCACCGAGTAGTCGGCCATCCGTTCCAGGTCGGTGATGATCTTGAACCCGGCGGCGATTTTACGTAAATCCTTGGCCATGGGCTGCTGGGTGGCAATCAGCTTTAAACACTGGTTTTCGATCAGGAGTTCCAGGTCGTCGACAACCACGTCCCCCTCAACTACTTCGGCCGCCATTTTGTCATCCTGTTTAGCGAGGCATTCAACCGATTTGGCAATGGTTTGCTCCACAATACTGCCCATCCGCAGGATATTCTGCTGTAACTCTTCCAGGGAATTCTGGAAGCCCTGCCTGGTGGTCGAGGCCATGGCCAGCCCTCCCGTAAGTTTATTACCTTCCATTATACTCACCTCCCTGTCTTTCTACTACTTATCATTCTTAAAAAAATACTGCTCCCATGTAAAAGGAGCGTTAACCGAAGCGCCCGGTGATATAATCCTCCGTCCGCTTGTCCCGGGGTTTGGTAAAGATGATCTCTGTCTCATCGTATTCTACCATTTCCCCGTTAAGGAAGAAAGCCGTATAATCGGAAACCCGGGCCGCCTGCTGCATGTTATGGGTCACAATGACAATGGTGTATTTTTCTTTCAAGTTATGAATTAGTTCTTCAATCTTTAATGTGGAAATGGGATCCAGGGCCGAGGAGGGCTCGTCCATCAGGACGACTTCCGGTTCCACGGCCAGAAGCCTGGCAATGCAAAGGCGCTGCTGCTGGCCCCCGGATAACCCCAGGGCCGAATGGCGCAAACGGCCGGCCACTTCGTCCCACAGGGCAGCGGCCTTGAGGCTGCGTTCAACAATCCCATCCAGTTCCCGGCGACTGGTTATACCGTGAATCCTGGGCCCGTAGGCGATATTATCATAGATGGACATGGGGAAAGGGTTGGGACGCTGGAATACCATCCCTACTCGCTTACGCAGGGCCACCACATCGACCTCGGGGGCGTAGATATTCTGCCCATCCAGGAGAATTTCCCCGGAGATACGGACCCCATCAATCAGGTCATTGAGGCGGTTCAGGGTCCGCAGGAAAGTGGATTTACCGCACCCTGAGGGACCGATAAGGGCTGTTACCGCATGAGCCTGTATTTCCAGGTTGACATCCTTTAAGGCCCTGTTGGAACCATAGTAAAAGTTTAAATTATTGATGGTAATTTTCGGTTGCGCCATTCTCTGGCATGCCTCCTACAGCCTAACTGGCCGTCATGCGCCGGTACAAAACGTTTCCCAGCCAACGGGCCAATAGATTAAATACCAAGACAACGATAATCAAGAGGGCGGCGGAACCGTCGGCCACCCGCCTGACATCGGGAATTAACCCCTCCGAGTTGATTTTCCAAATGTGAACTGCCAGGGTAGCCGCCGGCCGGAAAGGATTTAAGGGGGAGTTGGGATGCAGGGGGTTCCAGTCGCTGAAATCCAGGACCGGGCTACTCATTCCGGCGGTATACAAAAGGGCAGCGGCCTCGCCGAAAACCCGGCCGGCGGTAATGATCCCGCCCGTTACCAGCCCCGGGAAGGCGGCCGGCAAAACTACCTTCCAGATGGTCTCCCAACGGGAAGCCCCCAGGGCCAGGCTGGCCTCTTTGAGGTCCCTGGGTACTGCTTGAAGCGCTTCCAGGCTGATACGCACCATTACCGGTAAATTCAAGACCGTCAGGGCCAGAGCCCCGGCCATCAGGGAGTACCCCCAGCCGGTGCTGACGACAAAAACTAGCAGGCCAAAAAGGCCAACGACAATGGAGGGGAGGGAAGCCAGGGTCTCGATGGAGAGATTTAATGCCGCCAGCAGGTAATTAGTCGCCCTTTTGCTACGGGGCAGAGCAAGGGCCGGGTTTACGTCGCCGCTGCCAGCGTATTCCGCCAGGTAAATACCGGCCCCTACACCCAGGGGAATGGTAAAGAGCATGGATAAGACCAGGAGGTAAAAGGAATTAAAGAGCTGGGGCCCAACACCGCCGCCGGCTTTAAGATTCTCCGGCGGCCGGGTAATAAAAGCCAGGTCGAGCCACTTGCCCCCTTTAAACAGCACGTAGCCTACCAGGACGCCCAGCAACACCAAAATAATACCCGCTCCCAGCCAGAAAAAAAATGTTGCCACGTGATCCACCAGTCGAGCTTTCACCGGTAAACCCTCCCCTTGCCTACCAGTCGAATAAGGATAATAAAGCCGAAGGTAATAAGCAACAGGAGGAGACTCATGGACCAGAGGGCGTTATTCCAGGCCGTGCCTGGTATCGTATAACCCATATCAATGGTTATGGCGCTGGTCAGGGTGGTCATGGGCGACAATATGGAGGTCGGCAGGCTGCGGGTATTACCAATGACCATTTGCACCGCCAGGGCCTCCCCGAAGGCTCTGGCCAGCCCCAGCACTATGGCGGTCATAATGCCCGGCCTGGCCGCCGGTAAAAGGACCCTGGAGATCGTTTGCCAGCGGGTGCTGCCCAAAGCATAAGCAGCCTCCTTGAGATCCCTGGAAAGGGAACGCAGGCTATCGGCGGTCAAGCTGACGACGGTGGGGATAATCATCACCGCCAGGACCAGGCAACCTGCCAGGAGGCTGAAACCAAAGGTATGCAATTCGCGCCGCAGGAAGGGTACAAGGAGGCTCAGGCCAATCCAACCGTAGACTACCGAGGGGATACCGGCGAGGATTTCGACGGCCGGTTGCAGCACTCTTCGCCCCCACCTCGGAGCGATTTCGACCATAAAAACGGCGGCCACAATGCTTAGCGGGCCACCAATTAAGACCGCCAGCAAGGAGACGGCAATTGAGCCTACCGTAAAGGCAAGAGTACCGACCAGGGGACCTCCCTCACTCAGAGGGCGATCCGGTTGCCACTTGGTGCTGAAGAGGAATTGCCAGGGATTGATGTGATTGGCAAAGAACGTCGCCAGTCCCTGGAGGGCGATAAAAACAACGATGGCCACGGTAATGACAATCAACAGGGCTGCGCAGGCGAAAGTTAAATAATGGCCCAGGTATTCCCGGTAGAGTTGCTTTCGCCTGGTCGCCGTCATGGTACCAGTACCGCGCTGCACCGGTAGACCCACTCCCTATCTTCGGCCAAAATTCGACCTTTAATACCATTATAAATTATATGCCAGCCCTGTTAAGGTTTTATTAGTATTTTGTTAAGCTTAGGTTAATTACCAGGGCCAAGAGTGAACTATATAGGCAAAAAGGGCGCCCATGGTAGCTCCTCCCAGGACATCCGTAGGATAGTGCATGCCCACATACATGCGGCTGATGCCCGTCAGCCCGGCGAGGGCTACCAGAGGCAAGGTAAGGGCTGGAAAATTAAGGGCAAAAATAATAGCCAGAGAGAAGCTGGCCGCAGTATGCCCAGATGGGAAAGAGTAGTCCTGCCAGGGCCTGGCCAGGTAACGGGCCCCGGGCAGGGCCAGGTAAGGGCGGCAGCGACCTACCCAGTTTTTAAACAATCGGACCATGAGGTGACTCCCTGTCAGGGCGAAAAAGGCCTGCCAGCCTGCCGCCCGGGCCTGCTCCCGTCCCAGGATGGCTGTAGCCAGGGAAAAAAACAGGGCGAAAGCTGCACTCCCGAGTATGGTAAAGAAGGGCATAACCCGATCCAGGAAAGAGCACTGCAATCGCTGGTTGACATAATAGAAAAGGTAATAATCCCCCGCCTGCACCCAGCGCCTGATATTCATGCCGGGGCCTCTCCCTTTTCGTCAGATTACCCTTCTATTTTACCTTACCGGCATTTCCTGCGACAACCCGGATACTGTAAAACTTTTGTTAAGAGCACCCATGGGGTTACGCTCATCGGGTAGAGCCCTTTTTTCGGCGAACTATAGCGTCGGTCATCCGGGCTACCCGCACCATGGCCCGGACGTCGTGGACGCGAACGATATCCACGCCCCGGGCAATACCCAGGGCGACGGTGGCTGCCGTTCCCTCCAGGCGCTGATCAACGGGCAGGTCCAGGGTCCTGCCGATCATTGATTTACGGGAAGTTCCCAGCAGGACCGGTTTCCCCAGGACCTTAAACTCCTCCAGACGCCCCATCACCTCCAGGTTCTGGTCCAGGTCCTTTCCAAAACCGATACCCGGATCGACAATAATTTTTTCCGGGGGAACGCCGTTGTCCTCAGCCATTCGGATGCTCTGGCGCAGGAAGGTAAGGATGTCAAACATCAGGTCCTTGTAGCTGGTCCCCTCCTGGTTATGCATAAGGACAACTGCCGCCTGGTACTGGCCGCAAACCCGGGCCATTTCCGGGTCAGCCCGGAAGCCCCAGATATCATTGATTATGTCAACTCCCATCTCCAGTGCCCGGCGAGCAGTACTGGCTTTATAGGTATCTACCGATATGGGCACCTTGATTTCCCGGGTCAGGCGTGTCAGGACGGGCTCCAGGCGCCGCCATTCCTCTGCGGCACTCACCGGTTCATGACCGGGACGGGTGGATTCCCCGCCGACATCGATAATGTCAACCCCTTCAGCGACCAGCTGATGGGCGTGTTCCACCGCCGCACCCGGGTCATAGAATTGGCCACCGTCGGAAAAGGAATCCGGGGTGACATTGACGATGCCCATAACCAGGGTCCTCTTACCCAAAACCAGAGGACCCCGGGGACAACCTATTTTCCGGACGTCGTTCCTTTCCCAGTTGGCCAGGGTAGTTTTAATACCAGCCGCAAGTTTATCTAAGCCGAAGCCCTGGACGGGAAGTTTCGCCACCAGGAGTTCCAGCTGGCGCCGGGTGGCGAAAATGAGCACATCGGTCTTATCTACCGACCAGCCGGCTACCCCGGCAGCCATGGCGGCCTCGCCGCCCCGGGCCAGGATCTCCTGCTTGAGGATATTGGCCGCCCGGGCCGGTACATCCTTGAGTTTGAGGCAGTAGAAGCAGGCCTTAGGAAGCATCAGGTCGATCCCTCCCGCGTCAGCACCTACTTCCTGCATCAACCTGGCGGCAGTGGCGGCATCGGCTACGGTAATAACTTCTATCTCGTCATGCCAGGACATAAATCGTTCCTCCTCCGGTAAACAGAGTTCTAACATGAATGATATCTTTTTGCATTTTCGTGGTTCATGGGCGGTGGCGCAGCCCCTATGATAGGTACGGCTTGGAAAACCAGCTTCTTAGATTATATCATTCTCATATAGACAGCAAAAACCCCACTCCCTGGAGGAGTGGGGTAGGGATAGGCTTTACTCCAGGCATACTAGAAAAGACCGGTAATGACGCCGTCGGCATCGATGTCGATGTTGCAGGCCGCCGGGCGTTTGGGCAGCCCGGGCATGGTCATTATGGCGCCGGTGATGGGGACGATAAAGCCTGCTCCGGCCGAGAGGCGCACCTCGCGCACGGTGATGGTAAAGTTCCGCGGCCGCCCGAGCTTGGTCATGTCATCGGAAAAGGAGTATTGGGTCTTGGCCATGACCACCGGCAGGTTGCCGTAGCCCAGGGATTCATAACGCTGGATAGCTTTGTCGGCTTCGGCCGTATAGTTGACGCCGTCGGCCCCGTAGATCTCGGTGGCGATTTTGGCAATTTTGTCTTTAATACTCAGGTCCAGGTTGTAGAGGACATGGAAGTTGGATGGCCTGCTCTCCAGGGTCTGCAACACCTTCCGGGCAAGTTCCAGACCGCCTTCGCCGCCCTTAGCCCAGACTTCCGAGAGGGCAACTTCGGCCCCAGCTTTGGCGCACAACTCGTAGAGGAGATTTAGCTCGGCCTCGGTATCGGTGGGGAAGGCATTGATGGCCACGACTGCCGGTACGCCGAACTTGCCGATATTTTCGATGTGTTTCTCCAGGTTGGCAAAGCCTTCCCGCAGGGCTTCCAGGTTTTCAGTGGCCAGGTCTGATTTGGGTACGCCGCCGTGCATCTTGAGGGCGCGGACGGTAGCCACGATGACTGTGGCATCGGGTTTAAAGCCGGCATAACGGCATTTAACGTCATAGAACTTCTCGGCACCCAGGTCGGCACCGAAACCGGCTTCCGTCACGACATAATCCGCCAGTTTCAGGGCCGTCTTGGTTGCGATAATGCTGTTGCAACCGTGGGCGATATTGGCGAAGGGACCACCGTGGATAAAGGCCGGCGTATTCTCCAGGGTTTGGACCAGGTTGGGTTTAATGGCGTCCTTCATGAGAAGAGCCATGGAACCCTGGGCCTCCAGATCGCCGGCGGTGACCGGTTTGCCGTCATAGGTGTAGCCGACAACAATGCGGCTGAAACGTTCCTTGAGATCCATGAGGTCGCTGGCCAGGCACAGGCAGGCCATAACCTCCGAGGCAACGGAGATGTCAAACCCTGTCTCCCGCGGTACGCCGTTGGCTTTGCCACCCAGGCCGATGACTATGTTCCTCAGAGCCCGGTCATTAAGGTCGATGACCCGGCGCCAGGTGATGGTACGGGGATCAATATTCAGGACGTTACCCTGCTGCAGGTGGTTATCCACCATGGCCGCCAGCAGGTTGTGGGCATAGGTGACGGCGTGGATATCGCCGGTGAAGTGCAGGTTGATATCTTCCATGGGTACTACCTGGGCATAACCACCGCCGGCGGCACCGCCTTTGATACCAAAGCTGGGTCCCAGGGAGGGCTCCCGCAGGCAGACCATCACCCTTTTCCCCAGGCGAGCCAGGGCATCGGTGAGACCGACACTGGTAGTAGTTTTCCCTTCGCCGGCCGGAGTAGGGGTAATGGCGGTTACCAGGATTAGTTTCCCGTCAGGCTTGTCTTTGAGGCGACGATAGACATCGAGGGAGATCTTGGCCTTGTACTTACCATAAAGCTCGACCTCGTCCTCTTGGATGCCCAGTCCCCGGGCCAGTTCCATGACCGGTTTCATTTTGGCTGCCTGGGCAATCTCAATATCACTGGGTACCTTGGACAATGTAATCCACTCCTCTCATTCGAAAAAGTGAACATCCGGTTGCACGTCACATATTGTGAAGTTCTACACAAAGTTCGGTTTTCCTGCTTGTGCAGTTGTAAATTGAATATTAAATTTTTTGTTTCTTTATAGTCTACCAGGTGACTATTCATTATTATATACCAGTAATCATAAAAAACAAACAACATTTTTTGCCGTGTATAAAAATGATAATAACAAATAAACAAACATTAAACGGTACTGGCATCGGCCTTTCTCGGAGGCTTCTCGCAAAGGCTCCCGGGGAGTAGCCCCGGCAATTAGAGGTAAACGATCAAGCAGGAGGGCATGCTGAACCACTGCCAGGAGGGCTTCTACCGGTGCAGGACTAAGGTTTCCCCCGGTAACCTGGACGTTATAGTTCCTGGCCCCAGCCCGGACCGTCTCGAGGACACGCACCAGGGAAAACTCCTGCCAGCCAAAAATCCGGACCACTACCGCCGCCCCCCGTTCACTTTCCTGTCCCCGGGCGACAACGTCCCGTCCACCCTTCTGGTTCAATATCCGGGCCAGGTGATGGGCCACGCGGACATCATCGGTGCTGAGGTAAAGGGTGTACTCCAGGAATCCCGGCATTTTAATCCCTCCCCTACTTCATTTAAGGAGAAAACCGGCCCGGGCCAGCCTGTCTTCTATGGTATCTAAAAGTTCCTGCCGGCTGGCTTCCACCGTATGCAGGTGCACCCCGTTACCGGTGAGGGTATACAGGGGCCGCGCATCGCTGGCCTTCAGGTCGGTGACAAATTTGCGCACCTCGTAACGAGAGGAGAGCATCAGGTAACCCCGGATCTCGCCGTAGAGGGGATGCTCAACGATTACATCTATCACCTTGCCGCCGTAATCAACCATCAGGAGAAGCTCTTGCTCCAGACCAGCCAGGTCGTGCCGGCAGGCAAAGGTACGCCTGCATAAATTCTCCCGCCCGGGGAGGAGATAACCCTGGGGGGTAGCCAGGATATTGACACCCGCGGCCCGGAGGACAGCGATGTCCTGGACGATTACCTGGCGGCTGACGCCCAGGGCAGCAGCCAGGTCGGTTCCCTTCTGGGGGAGGTTGTTATCCAGGAGTTCCAGGATTTTTTGCCGCCGTTCCTTGGTTTTCATGGCAAGACCCGCAGCCTCCGGTTGTTACTCAATCCGCAAATGAATTAGCCGTCCAACGCCATGAACGGCCCATAAGAAAAAGGCCGGTTAACCGGCCTGGGCCTCACCCCAGTTCCGCCGGGGTAAAGTAAAGGGCTATTTCGCGCTCGGCGCTGGCTGGAGAATCGGCGCCATGGATGACGTTATCGCTCGTTTCCAGGGCAAAGTCCCCGCGGATGGTACCCGGAGCTGCTTCCTGGGGGTTGGTAGCCCCCATGAGCCGGCGCAGGCCGGCAATAACCCCGGGACCTTCCAGGACCATGGCTACTACCGGCCCGGAGGTGATATGGTTAATCAGGTCCTGGTAAAAGGGTTTATCCCGGTGTTCGGCATAGTGGGCAGCAGCCATTTCAGGTGTGAGCCGCAGCATTTTTAAAGCAACAATCCGGTAGCCCTTTTGTTCCAGGCGGGCCAGGATGGCTCCTACCAGGCCCCGCCGGACTCCTTCCGGTTTAATCATACTGAAGGTGCGTTCTACAGCCAACTACCATACCCCTTTCAGGCCCTGCAGGAAGGTTAACTTAATAAGAGTATTCCCGGGGGTATCTTTTCCCGTATCCTGGCCGCCGGCAGCTGCCGGTTTCCCGGCGTCGGAAGAATTCTCAGGAACCCCGTGTTCCCGGTCATAAGCCTCGATAATAGCCGTAAACTCCTCGGCTTCCAGGGTTTCTTTTTCCATCAACGCCCTGGCCACCAGGTGCAATTCCGCCAGGTGCTTCTGGAGCATTTCCTTTGCCCGGTTATAACACTCATCGATGATGTGCCGGGCTTCTTTGTCGATGGAAAAGGCTACAGCCTCGCTATAATTGCGATCCCGGGCGATATCCCGGCCCAGGAAGACGGTTTCCTGCCTGCGTCCGAAGGTCAAAGGGCCCAGTTCCTCCGACATGCCGAACTCGGTGATCATCTTACGAACCAGCTCGGTGGCCCGTTCCAGGTCGTTCTGGGCACCGGTACTGATCTCTTTAAGAACCAGGGCCTCGGCAACCCGCCCACCCAGGAGCATGGTGACCTGGTCGATAATCTGGGATTTGGTCATATAGCGACGGTCTTCCTTGGGCAAAAGCAGGGTATAACCGCCGGCCCTGCCCCGGGGAATAATGGATACTTTGTGGAGGGGATCCGTATGGGGTAAATAATGCCCCAGCAGGGCATGGCCCGCTTCGTGGAAGGCCACCAGCCTTTTCTCGTAGTCGCTGATGACCCGGGACTTTTTCTCAGGCCCGGCGATGACCCGTTCGATAGAGTCCTCCATTTCTTCCATACTGATTTTATGTTTACCGCGCCTGGCTGCCAGGAGGGCCGCCTCATTGACCAGGTTGGCCAGGTCGGCACCGGTGAAGCCAGGGGTACGGCGGGCAAGGACGTCCAGGTCAACGGTTTCATCAAGGGGTTTCCCCCGGACATGCACCTTTAAAATATCCTTCCTGCCGTTGACATCAGGTATATCAACTACAATCTGGCGGTCAAAACGGCCCGGGCGTAGCAGGGCCGGGTCCAGGATATCCGGCCGGTTGGTGGCGGCAATAATGATAATGCCTTCATTGGCATTAAAACCGTCCATCTCTACCAGCAGCTGGTTCAGGGTCTGCTCGCGCTCATCGTGGCCGCCGCCCAGGCCGGCACCTCGCTGGCGGCCGACGGCATCAATCTCGTCAATAAAAACGATACAGGGCGAATTTTTCTTGGCCTGTTCAAAAAGATCCCGCACCCGGGAAGCGCCCACACCGACGAACATTTCTACAAAGTCAGAGCCGCTGATACTAAAAAAGGGTACCCCTGCTTCTCCGGCCACAGCCCTGGCCAGCAAGGTTTTGCCTGTACCTGGCGGGCCGAAAAGGAGAACCCCTTTGGGTATCCTGGCCCCCAGCTCATTAAATTTGCGCGGGTTCTTCAGAAACTCGACGACTTCCTCCAGTTCTTCCTTGACCTCATCGGCCCCGGCAACATCTTCAAACGTGACTTTCCGCTTATCATCGGTATGCAACCTGGCCCGGCTCTTGCCGAATTGCATGACCCGCGAACCCCCACCCTGGGTCTGCTGCATCATAAAGAAGACCAGCCCCACCAGCAGGAGGATAGGTAAAAGGCTGCCCAGCAGGCTGGTCCACCAGGGCGGCTGGGGTGACGGCTGGGTTTTGATCCTGACGCCTTTGCTGATTAACCTGTCCGTCAGCGGGGTTGAAGACAGGGCATTAACGATAAACTTGGTGTTGTCCTTTAAGACCCCGTCAACTTTAATAATGTTGTCCTGAGGTGTCAAGGTTACTTCCCGAACCTGGTCCTGATCGACGGCCTGATAGAAACGGGTGAGATCCCATTCCTGCGCTGGTTTCTCCGGCGGTGTGGAAAGCCCGATAACGGAAACCGCCAGTAATACTATTAAAAGATAGATAGCCAGGTTCTTAAAAATTCGGTTCAAAGGGTTACCCTCCTCTTGCCCCGCCCCTTCATCTTATAGGTATATATTGTAGCACAGGGAAAATATGATTGCAATTTACCCTTTATGAACATTTTTACGGCCATGGCTCCAATTTCAGATGCAGGGTCTCCCGGGTTGCGGGTGTGACTTTGAAGTCTTCGGCCAGGCCAAGTCCTGCAACCCAGGCAATGCGGCCTTCACTGATAACCAGGGGTATCAGGGGGCGTCGGGCAGCCGGGAGGTGCCTGTCGATAAAATAGTCCTGTAGCTTTTTCGTCCCCTTCATTCCCAGGGGCCGGAAACAATCCCCTGGCAGCCAGTTACGTACCAGGAGGGGTTGTTTTAATTTGGCGCGGTCCAGCCAGGCCTCATCCTCCCTCCCGGGTTTAAAGGCCCGAGGTGGTGGAGCGATCTCCGCCCTGATGGCCTTGCCTACCTCCGGCAGGGGGGTCAGGCCGGGAACTTGCAGTTGATAAGAGAAGGAGACTTTACCAGCTGACTTGCCGGGTAACTGGAGGTGCAGCTCTGCACCCCGGGCCCGGATACTTAACCGGCCCGGCCAGGTCAGGGTGCCCCCTTCCCGGGCCACTGCCCGGGCCTTTTCCACCTGGTTAAAACTTACGCGCCGGCCCAGGGTAGCTGCCGCCAGCCTCAGAACCCGGCGCTGGAGGGCCGGGGCCAGGTCCTGCCACCCCTGGCGGTCCAGGACCAGGGTTTCCCCTTCTCGCCTTTTAATAATTCCTTCCAGGGCTCTGTGGGCCAGATCCGCCAGGAGGGCTTCGTCTTCCTGGAGGATCAGGGCCGTCCGCCCCAGGGTGGCAACTATGGCCGGGTTATACTCCCGGGCCAGGAGGGGGAGTAGCTGGTGCCGGATTTTATTGCGCCGGTAGGCCGGGTCCTCGTTGGTAAAATCCCGGCGCGGATGGAGGCCGTTATCCCGGCAGTAGGCCTCAATCTCGGCCCGGGTAACAAAAAGCAAAGGCCTGATAAGCCGCCCTCGTCGGGGCAACATGGCTTTTAGCCCGGTTAAGCCGCTGCCGCGCAGGAGGTTCAGGAGGACGGTTTCCGCCTGGTCTTCCGCCTGGTGGCCGACGGCTATCCTGGTCGCCCCGACTGCTGCCGCCACTTCCTGGAAGAAATTATAGCGTACCTCCCTGGCGGCGGCCTCGATGGATAGGTGGTGTTCCTGCCGGTAGGCTAAGACGTCGCGTTGGGCGACGGTAACCGGCAGGCCCCAGCCTGTGGCCAAATCGCGAACATACTCAGCATCAGCCGCTGCTTCCGGCCGCAGCCCGTGGTTTAGATGGGCTACCTGGAGGGTATAGCCATACTCTTCCTGCAGGGTCATGAGGCTGTGCAATAAAGCCAGGGAATCCGGCCCCCCGGACACCCCGACAACTACTTTGTCCCCCGGTACTAGCAGATGGTAGTCCTGAATTGTCTGCCGGACCCTGTCCAGCACCTGGCCCATTCCTCCGTAGTTTTGGCTCCTGAGTTCCTTATTTCGTCGTTAAGAGCCTTTTTCCTGCTTTCTTTTGGGGAGTTTTTCCTGAATTAAATGCCTTTATGCGCTGGCGGCCTTCTCCACCCTGGCAACTACCACCGTCATGTCATCGGGAGGATTGCCGCCGGCCAGGGCCCGGGCCTGTTTCAACAGACGATCGGCAATCTCCTGGGGCCGGGCATCCCCGGCTCGCTGCAGGGCTTTACTCACCCACTTTTCCTTTTCATTTAAATCGCGGTGGGCCTCCAGGACGCCGTCGCTGACCATTACCAGCAGGTCTCCTTCCTGCAGTTCTTCCTTGAGGGCTTCTACCTGGAGGTCTTCAAGGATACCTACCGGCAGGGAGTGGCTCCGCAAGATCTTGACGCCATCCTTCCCCTGGATAAAGCTGGGACAGGCCCCCAGCTTATAGAATTCAGTCTGGCCATTGTGGCAATTGACCATGGCCAGGTCAATGGTGGTAAAGTTCTCGCGGGTCGTTCTTAGCAGTAGCACCATGTTGACTGTCCGCAGGGCGAGCTCGGGGCTAAATCCGGCGGCCAGTAAATCCTGGAGCAACTCCAGGGCTGTGCCGCTGGCGTCTGCCGCTTCCCGCCCGGCGCCCATACCGTCGCCCAGAATTAACAGTTGCCTGCCTGGTTCCAGGGTAGCTGCGACGAAGGCGTCGCCAGTGACCTCCGCCCGGTGGCGCGGGGTAGCAGCCATACCAACGCTGATCTTCAAGGCCGGTTGACCGGTGCCGCTGCCCGCTGAATTTTCTTTTTTGATCCCCCTGTTTTCGACCATGACCGCCAGGTTATCAAAAATACTGGCCAGCCAGTTGGTCAGGCCATCCTCCAAGGGCTGGGGTTGCCCCTTGCCGGCCCTGGTGGTCAGGGCGGCCAGGAGTTCACGGCCGCGATTGCAACGCGAAGCCAGCCATTCGGGGAGGGCGGCCAAGGTCAGGGGGCCCTGGCTGCCCCGGTGCAATAGCTCCTGTAAAGTATTGAGCATCTGTTCCCCTTCAAGCTCCCAGCAAACCTTACCTGCCGGGCACCCGCGGCAGGCAGCCCTGGCCACCTGACGAACGGTCTCCAGGGGACTTTCGTTGAAACCATGGAATTTGAGGTTTTGAGCCAGGCTTTTCAGGGCAACTTTGAGGTTGTCCCGGGGGCTGGTATCTGCCGGCGCCTGCTGGGCGGCCACCGGTACCGCCAGGAATTCCCGAAAGTAATAAACCAGGAGGGGCGGTGTAGCCACCAGGAACAGGACAGCCAGGCCGCTTTCCCTCAGGGCGGCCTGGACACCGTCACTGCCTAGGAAGTAGTTGGCCAGTACCAGGTGGGCCAGCAAAAAGCCGCTAATCACTCCTGGTTTGCCCAGGTTCTTTAAAGAACCGGCCACCAGGCCGGTGAAGGCCATTAACCCCGCCAGGGAGGGTGTAATCAGGGTTGAAAGGCTGGGTAGGAAACCTACAGCCGCCCCGGCGGCAGCTCCTGTTCCTGCCCCCCCGGCCAGGGCTGCCAGGAGCAGGATATAACGGCTGATGATCCCCTGGATGGAAAGGCCGGATACCTGCCACCCCTGTAAACCCAGGAGGAGCCCCAGGAGGAAGAGCCCCCCGCCCAGCAGACGCTCCTCCTGGCGCCTGGCCGTGGCGGTTTCCAGCAACCCCAGGCTCAGTCCCCAGGCCAGAAGAGCTTCAAAGATCACCTGCACCCAGCCATAAAAGGAGGGTTGCCAGAGGGTCAGGCCCAGGCCCCTTACGAGGGTAATGGCTACCGGTGCCAGGGTAGCCCGGGTAAGGGGACCGCGCTGGTTGAGGGAAGGATAAAGGGTGCAGGCCAGGCCCAGGAACAGGAAAATCAGCAGGCGGCTGTATACCTGGGGCAGGCCGGCCAGCCAGGCGCTGACGGCTGCTACCACTACCGCCGGCCAGAGGAGGCGCCGCCTGGCACCGACAGCAATTATTACCGCCGGACCGAAGGGAAAGAGTTCCTCCAGAAGGGCCGCCCGAACAAGGAAAAATACTGCCCCCAGAAGCAAAACATCGAGAAAAAACTCGCTCCCTGCCAAAACCCCGGTTTGCTGTCGCATAGAGTGGGCACGGGTTTGACCGGACATGAAAACCACCGCCTTTACCATTACCTGGCAATATTATAAGCCATATTTTGCTAAAAATATTGTCAGCTCAAGGGAATGGTAAAGGACAATTTTTCGACAAAGAAACAGGGTCACCCCCCTACCGGAAAATAAAAAACCACCCTGCTGTCAGGGTGGTTGAGTGGTGACCCGTGGGGGAATCGAACCCCCGTTACGAGCGTGAAAGGCTCGTGTCTTAACCTCTTGACCAACGGGCCATGGGACATGGTAGCGGTGGTAGGATTCGAACCTACGACACTGCGGGTATGAACCGCATGCTCTAACCAACTGAGCTACACCGCCACGCATATGTTATTATGCCTGAATCGCGCCCGGTTGTCAAGGGTAAAATCAACCCCTCTGGTTGTCCTAATTTAACATCAGGCGGGCGCCGGTGGCCAGAAGGATCAGGCCGGCAGCCTTCCACCAGGTAAAGGGGATTTTATCCAGGCCAAAGAGACCGAGGTGGTCTATGATGAGAGCCGTCGTCACCTGGCCCACGATGATGGCTGTAGTAGCCAGGGCCACACCCACCCTGGGAATGCTGGCCACCACCCCATAGGTAATAACTACGCCAATCAGGCCACCCAGCCAGAGATACCAGGGGCACTGCCAGATCCGGCCCAGGTGGCCGTCGCTCAAAGGGAAGAAAAGGAGGACTCCCACTGCCAGGGTGGCAGTAAGGTGGACGACCAGGGTAGCCTGGAGCAGGCCGGTGATTTTGGCCAGGGCAGAATTCAAAGAACCCTGGAAGGCCATGGCAATACCGGATACCAGGGCGATTAAGAGGGCCAACCACATGGATGCATCCCTGCCAGCAAAATTTCTTTCCCCCTTAATGTTCCCGCCGACCGGGGGTATCTAAACATGAATATCCCCCTCCCGGCGCATACTATTCTGGAGGTATTTTACTGGGAGGAAAGGACTATGGTTCACGGGTACTGTCGCATCCTGGTTTTCCTGGCCTTTTTTTGCCTCTTTATGAACCCTGCCCTAGCCCATGGGCCCTGCCCCTGTAACGATACTGATTCCCGGGTCCTGGAGTTAACCGAGCCCCCCCTTACGGGCCTGGACGTCAGTGATCTCCAGCTGCGCCTGGCCCAGATGGGTTATTACTTCGGTCCCCTGAACGGTATTTATAATAAAACCACCCAGCGGGCCGTAATTAACTTTCAACGGGAACACCATTTAACCCCCCTGGGCCGGGTCGGGCCGGCTACCTGGAAGGAACTAGCCCGGGGTATCGCAGTCGCCCACCAGGCCCCGGCCGGCCCACCTCCCGGGAAAAACTTGAAGATTGTCATCGATACCGAACGCCTGGTACTGACAATTCTGGTGGATGGCCGGGTCTTTCAAAAATACCCCGTGGCAATAGGCAAATACACCAGCCCCTCGCCCGTCGGCGAGTGGAAAATCGTCGACAAGGCTTATGAGTCCGGGGGTGCCTTTGGCACCCGTTGGATGGGCCTCAATGTCCCCTGGGGCAACTACGGCATCCACGGCACCAACCGGCCCTGGTCCATCGGCTGGGCGGCCTCGGCGGGCTGTTTCCGCATGTTCAACGAGGATATCGAGACCATCTACCCCTGGATCCCGGTGGGAACCCCGGTAGTAGTTAAAGGGCCCTATATCATGCCCACCGGTCCCCTGAAACCCGGCCAGGGCTCCCCGGAGGTCATCACCCTGCAGGCCCGCCTACGGGAAAAGGGTTTTTACCTTTTCGGGCCCACTGATGGCGACTACGGCCTGATGACCGAGCTGGCCGTCAAGGAGTTCCAGCTCTACCACGGGCTCACGGCTACCGGGGTGGCTGATGCCCGGACCCTGAGGGCCCTGGGGTTCGACGTACCCCTTTCAGATACTTAAGGACCCCTGCCACAGCCCGGCGGGCATTCTCCTGGAGCTGTACCAGTTCCCCCGGCGTGGCCCCGTCCAGGTGAATGCCCGCGACGACTACCACCGGGGCCTGACAGGCTGCCGCCAGGGTGGTAGCAGCCGGCCGGGCCACCTCGTCATCCTTATGGCCCGTCAGGGTCAATACCGATGTAGTGGCGCTCGCACCCTCTCCCCGCAGACTCGGGCGCGGTATCCCCAGGGCCACTGCCCCCACATGGGGTTTTTCGCCCCCCAGCAGGTGGGCGATAAGGCCCTCGCCGGTGACAAAGACCCGGCAAGATACCCGGTAGCGTCCCCTGCCGGCTATGCAGTTTATACCCCGCATCACCTATCACCCCTTTCTTGTTAGGTTTATCCTTTCACCAGGCGCTTCGCGCCCAGACCAAGCTGCTTACTTCAGTAAATATCCGCCCGGAGAGTTTTCTTGCCCACGCCAGTATAGCCTCGTGCAACCACAGGAGGCTGCCAGAATCGTACCGGCTGCTACCGTTCCCACGGGCAGAGGAGGTATTCAAATAGATGCAGCAGGATATATAATACCAGGCCCATACCGGCCATGGTCAGGATGCCGGCGAACATGGCCCCGTAGTCGGCCCGGAAAAGGCCGTCCAGGATGAAGTACCCCAGGCCGCTATTACCGGCTATGGTCTCGCTCAAAAAAAGGACGGAAATGGCGCTGCCCAGGGAAACGCGGCTGGCCGTAATAATATCCGGCAGGCAGGCCGGCAGGATTACCTAGCGGAACAGGCTGGCTTTGCCGGCTCCCAGGGAGGCGACGGAGAGCAACAGCTGGTCCGGGATCTTACGGGCCGCATCCCGGGTGGTTATCAGGATCTGGTTGAAGATTACCAGGAAAATAATGAGCATCTTGGCCCCGTCCCCGATGCCCAAAAGGACCATGGCCACCGGCAGTAAAGCCACCTTGGGAACAGGGTAGAGGAGGTAAACCATGGGGGCCAGAAAGGAGTCAACAGCCCGGTTACGGCCGGCCCAGAGACCCAGGGGCACCGCCAGGAGCAGGGCCAGGGCCAGGCTGACCACCACCCGATAAACACTGAAATAAAGATGCCGGGCGAGTTCAGGCCAGAAACGGGCCAGCCCCTGCAAGGCCAGCCGGGGCTCCGGCAAACCGGGGTTGTTGATTCCCCGGGCCAGCAGCCACCAGCAGCCAAACAAAAAGAGAATGGATCCCAGGTAGGCGACTATTTTGTGTTTAAAAGGCATATCCACAAAAGCCCTCCTCATGGGGGCTAATGTCTCCGCCAGCGAACAATGAAAATGTAGGTTGAGGCAAGGGCTGGCGGGTACAGGCGGAGGGCGACTCGGTTCGAGACGCAAGCTTTGCGCCAGGCCGCGGCGCGGCGGTGGTGAACGGGATAGGGATGGTAACGTGGTTTCAGAAACGAGAAGTATCACGCCCCAAGCCACCACCGCCGCTTAAGCAACTGAGCGCCAAGTTTGTTCGCTTAAGCACCCGGAGCCCGGAGCTGCACCCGCCGGCTCCGAAACTGAATGGCATCTGCATCCCTTTTTACCAGAAGCCTATTTTTGGAGAAGCTGGCGCACCCGGGAGCAGTTACGGTGGAAGGTTTCGGAAAAGCGGTAGTCCGGGGTTCCTGCTTCCGGGTTCTCCAGGACGGCCTTGAGGCGCCCCGGGGCGGCCGTCAGGACTACAATCTGCTGCCCCAGGAAGACGGCCTCTTCGATGTTATGGGTAACCAGGACCGTCGTTAGACATCGCTGCCGGCGTATATCCACCAGGGTCTGCTGCAGGCCCTCCCGGGTCAGGGCGTCGAGGGCCGAAAAGGGTTCGTCCATCAGAAGGGTATCAGGTTCCAGGGAGAGGGCCCGGGCGATGGCTACTCGCTGCTTCTGGCCGCCGCTCAACTGGGCCGGGTAGCGCTTCTCCAGGCCGGACAGGCCTAGGGCAGCCAGAAGGGGTTCAAGGATCTCTTGCTGTCGCTGCCGGGAGCAGCCCCGCAGGGCCAGGCCCAGGGCGGCGTTTTTCCAGACTGTTTTCCAGGGCAGGAGGCCGTAATCCTGGAGGATAATGGCCGTCTGCCGGCGCGGCCGGGTCACCCTGGCGCCGTTAATCCGGATCTCCCCCCGGGTGGGTTTTAATAACCCGGCCAGCAGGTACAACAGGGTTGTTTTGCCGCAGCCCGAGGGCCCTATCAGAACGCAGGCCTGCCCGGCAGGTATGGTGAGGTTAATATCCTCCAGGGCCGATACCCTCGCGCCGTTGTTTATATAAGTATAGGAAACGCCGGTAACCCGGATCACCGGTTGTTCCCACCGGGGTTAACCAAATCCGGGTCAACCAGCTCTTCGTATTTATAGGGTGCGGCCAGGAGTTTTTTGGCCACCATCCAGTCCATCACCGCCGCGACCTCCTCCTGCCGGGGCAGTTGCGGCGGGGAGTATTGGGGCGCCAGGTAGGTGTCCCGGAGTTCCGCCGGTATCCTGGCCTTTTCAATAAATAGCTCCCGGTAGGCGGAGGGGTTCCGGGCAATCAAGCTCGCGGCCCCGGCATATACCTGGAGTAGCTTCTTAATAGCCGGTGTCTTATGTTTGATGGCTTCCTCCCGGAAGATAAGTACCACCTGGGAGAGATTGCGGTTAATTTTCGTATCGTCCAGGATCACCCTGGCCCCTTTCCTGGCGGCCAGGGAAGCAAAGGGATCAGGCAGCAGGGCGGCGTCCAACTTACCACCCAGCAAGAGCTGGAGCCGTTCCGGGATCTGGGGTACGGCGACTTTCTGGACGGAGCCGGGGTCTACCCCTCCTTCCCGCAGGAGGCCGTCAGCGACATACTCGATGATGGTGTTTTCCGAGATGCCGACGGTCCGGCCTTTGAGCTGGCCGGGGGAGCTGATATCGGCCCCGGGCCGGGCCAGGAGGGCGAAGCGTCCCTCGGCCGGGGTGGCCCCCATGGTCAGGGAGACGATCTTCACCGGCGTTCCGCCTTTACGTAGCAGGGCCGTAGCGACAATATCGGCCACCTCGCCGTCGATACTCCCGGACTGCAGGGCCAGATCGCGATCCCGGGCACTATTAAAGGGTACCAGTTCAACCTTCAAGCCGGCTTTGGTAAAGAGGCCTTCCTTCTCGGCGACAAAAAAGGGGAAGTTATCCTCCACCGGGATTAACCCCAGCTTCAGGCTCTCTTCCTGGCTGCTCCCGCTGCTAGCCGGGCTGCCGCAGCCAGATACGACAGGGACCAGGAAGAGTAGGAGTAAAAGAAGGGCCAGTCCCCTGATTTTCATATTCAACACCTCCGGATAGGGTCAGCAATCCCCGGCTGTTATTCAAGGGTTAAGGCCAGCAGGGTAAAGACAAACATCAGCACGCTCAAATAACCATTCATATTTAAGAAGGCCAGGTTCAAGCGCGACAGGTCTTCCGGCGATACCAGGCGATGTTCATAGGTCAGGATTACTGCGGCCAGCAAGACGCCCAGGAAGTACAGCCAGCCCAGGTGTAAAAGGTAGCCCACGCCGGCCAGCATGACGATGGAAAAGGCGTGCAGGTAGCGGGCGATAACCAGGGCCCGTTCTTTACCGAAACGGGCCGGGATGGAATGAATACCGTAGCGGCGGTCAAAATCATAATCCTGGCAGGCATAGATGATATCAAAACCCGCCACCCAGGTCCCCATCCCCAGGCCCAGGATGACGGCCGGCAGGTCAATGGCCGCCCGGATGGCCACCCAGGCCCCCACAGGCGCCAGGGCATCGGCCAGACCCAGGGCGAAATGGCAGGCCCAGGTCCAGCGCTTGGTATAGGAGTAGATGACCAGGACCAGGACGGCTATGGGCATCAGCTCCACACAGAGCCAGTTCAAGCGGGTGGCGGCAAAAAAAAGCAGGCCGAAAGACAGGATGGTATAGAGCCAGACTTCGGTTACGGATATAAGTCCCCGGGGCAGGGCGCGGTCGGCGGTGCGGGGATTGAGGGCGTCAATATGGCGGTCTATCAGCCGGTTCAAGGACATGGCCGCCGTGCGCGCCCCGAACATGGCCAGGGTTATCCATCCAAGCTGGGCCGCCGTCGGGCGGCCGCCAGCAGCAATAAAGGCCCCCAGGTAGGCAAAGGGGAGGGCGAAAATGGTATGTTCAAATTTAATCATGGCCAAAAAAATCCTGATTTTACGCCAGACCATACTCCTGCCACCTCCTGTCGATGAGTTCCAGGACCTCCCGGGCAGCCCGGGCCTCCTCCGGCCAGGGACGCGAGGCTCCTTCTTCCGGCAGTTTCCGGGTGGCATCCAGTCCCATCTTGCTACCGAAACCCCTGCGGGGAGCGGCGTGATCCAGGATATCCACCGGCCCGTCGACTATAACGGCATCCCGGCGGGGGTCGATATTACCCAGGACGCGCCAGGCGACCTCTTGAAGATCATGGACGTTGACATCGGCATCGACTACGATGATGAGCTTGGTAAACATCATCTGCCCCATCCCCCAGAGGGCATGCATGACCTTGCGCGCCTGGCCGGGGTAAGCTTTACGGATGGCGACAATGACGCAGTTATGGAAAACCCCTGCGGGGGGGAAGTTGATGTCCACCACCTCCGGGAGCTGGAGCTGGATCAAAGGCAGGAAGAGGCGTTCCGTTACTTTCCCCAGGTAGGCGTCCTCCATGGGCGGCGGTCCCACCACCGTAGCCGGGTAAACCGCCCGGCGGCGCCGGGTCAGGCAGGTCAGGTGAAAAACGGGATAATTGTCAGCCGGGGAGTAATAACCCGTATGGTCGCCGAAGGGGCCCTCTAGGCGGGTTTCCCCAGGGTCGACATAACCCTCGAGGATAATCTCCGCCCGGGCCGGGACATCGATATTCACCGTCAGGGCCGGTACCATCTCCACCGGTTCCCGGCGTAAAAACCCGGCCAGGAGCATCTCGTCCAGGCCCGGAGGCAGGGGGGCAGTGGCGGCGTAGATCACCGCCGGGTCAGCTCCCAGGGCGACAGCTACTTCCAGGCGGTCCCCGCTGCGGCGCAGGTGCTCGGCCCCGTCCTTGTGGATATGCCAGTGCATGCCGGTGGTGACCGCGTCAAACACCTGCATTCGGTACATGCCTACATTCCGGCGGCCGGTCAGGGGGTCATGGGTAAAGACCAGGGGCAGGGTAAGGAAACGGCCGCCGTCTCCCGGCCAGAGTTGCAGTACCGGCAGTTCCTCCAAAGATGGCGGTTCTACCCTGACCTCCTGGCAGGGAGCCTCCTTTACCCGGCGGGGGAGGTAACGGCCCAGTTCTGCCAGGCGGGGCAGAAAGCGCAGCTTATCCAGCCAGCCACCCGAATCGGCCGGCAGTTCCAGGAGGGCCCGGAGGCGCCGGGCCGGTTCCTCCAGGTCGGTCACTTCCAGGGCCGCCTTTACCAAGTCTATACTGCCGAAGAGGTTGGTGGCCACGGGCAGGGTCGAACCCTTTACCCGCTCGAAGAGCAGGGCCGGGCCGCCCCGTTTGACCACCCGGTCGCTGATGGCCGCAATCTCAAAGATGGGGTCGACCTCTACCTTAACGCGATGCAACAGTTTGTGGGCTTCTAGATAGGCCAGGTAGGCCTGCAAATCCTGGTGAGCCAAATTCCTTCTCCTTTCCCGGGAATAAATTCGCCGCCGGGCGGGTATTTCCTCCCGGCCTAATCCTCCCCGGGGGAGCCCCAGCGGGGTACCAGGTCCTGCTCCAGGCCCAGATGGTCCAGGATCCTGGCCACCAGGTGGTTGACCACATCGTCAACGGTTCGGGGCCGGTAATAAAAGGCCGGCATGGGAGGCATGATCACCACTCCCAGGCGAGCCAAGGTTAACATATTTTCCAGATGAATGGGGCTTAAGGGCGTTTCCCGAGGTACCAGGATCAGCTTGCGCCCCTCCTTGATGGTGACGTCGGCCGCCCGCATGATCAGGTTGGCGGCATAACCGTGGGCAATACCGGCCAGGGTCTTCATGCTGCAGGGGACAACTACCATCCCCTGGTGTTGGAAGGAACCGCTGGCTACCGGGGCTGCCAGGTCATTCTCCTGGTAGCAGCGAGTAGCCAGGCCCCGCAGGGTATCTACTGTAGTATCCGTCTCCAGGCGCAGGGTCTCTCCGGCCCAGCGGCTTAATACCAGGTGGACTTCGCTCCCCGTCGCCCGCAAGGCTTCCAAGAGTCTGACGGCGTAAACAGCCCCGGTGGCTCCGGTAACTGCGACAACCAGTTTCATTTTAGTCGTTCCCCCCGGGCCATGGCCAGGAGCAATCCCCACAGGAGGTCGGCCTCACTAACCTGCAGGTTGGCCGCCCCCAGCCCGGCCAGAATTATTTCCAGAATGGTTACTCCGGCTACGATAATATCCGCCCGCTCCGGCTGCAGGCCCGGCAGGTTGCGCCGGGCCTCCAGGGGCAGGGCCGCCAGGCGCCGCCGCCAGTCCTCCACCCTTCCTGCCGGTAAGACCAGGCCGTGAACCAGCTCCGGCCGGTAGGTGGGCAGGGCTAGTTCCAGGGCCGCCAGGGTGGTAATAGTACCGCCGGTACCGATAATAAACCCCGGCCGGCTCTTCCGGACCCGGGCCAGGACCGGGGCCAGCAGGGACCTGATGGCCTCCCGGTCCAGGGACTCTTCCATAACCCGCACGGCCCCCACCCTGACACTGGTAAACTGGACTTCCCCGCCCTCCCGCCAGCTAAACTCCGTGCTGCCGCCGCCAATGTCGATAACCAGGGGGTTGTCTACCGGTACGGTCAGGCCGGCCAGGGCTCCCCGGTAGGTCAGGCGGGCTTCGACAGAGCCATCAATAATAATAACATCCAAACCGGCTCCGGTCGCTACTGCGGCCGTTAAGATTTCCGGGTTGCGGGCCTCCCGGGCGGCACTGGTGGCGATGCAGGCCATCCCTGCCGGGTGATAGCCCCGGGCCAGGCCGGCCAGCTCGGCCACAGCCGCTGCCGTGCGCCGGACAGGTTCCTCCTGGAGCCAGCCGCCGGTGGCCCCGGCCAGGAGCCGGGTACTCCGGAGTTCGGCCCGGCGGGGCTTTACGTGTTCCCCCGCTACCTCTCCCAGCAGCAACCGGACCGAATTGGAGCCTATATCCAGGGCAGCGTAAAGGGTCATTATAACCATCACCTGCTGGCAAAATTTAAGGGCACCCTTAAGGTGCCCGGAGGAATTAGCACATATAATAAGTCCCTATTTCAATACCGCGTACCACGACCGCCCCTCTTGGAATCCGTATGCCGCTTTAAATCCTGGATGCGCTCCTCGCTCTCCTTCATAAAACGGGCCAGTTTATCCTCGAAGGAGGCTGAAGCAGCCTGGCGGCTGTGACGTGGCCCGCGCCGCTCCACGTAATCGGGATTGGCGCGTTTAATGGAAAGGCCGATTTTTCCCTTTTCATCGATGTTGATAACCTTTACCCTGACCCGGTCTTTTTCCTTCACGTAGTCATTGACATCTTTCACGTAGGTATCAGCAACCTCGGAAATATGCACCAGACCCGTCAAGCCGCCGGGTAATTCCACGAAGGCACCGAACTTGGTGATCCCGCTGACCACCCCTTCCAAAACAGTGCCTACAGCGATGGACATACGAGCGGAATTCCTCCTGTTCTCATCAAGCTGATCCCATTATATGCAAGAGTTAAGAAATTTGTCAATAACCAAGATGGTTAATCGCGAAATTGATGTCCCGGCTCCGGCGGTTTGTAAGGCCTTACCTGGCCGGGCTGAGCGGACATAATCACCCGCTCACCGGGTTTGACCAGTCCCAGTTCTTCCCGGGCCACCTTTTCAATATAACTATCGCTGTTTAATTCCTGGATTTCCTGGCGCAGGCGGGCATTCTCCTGAAGGAGGGCGGCCTTCTGGTTTTCATAGGCCTGTATCTGCAGGTTGGTCTGATAGAGAGCCAGGCCCAGGTGGGCAAAGGAGTACAGGAGATAGACGGCAACCAGTATAATTATCAGCTCAGGCCACAACCGGCGCTTTTTAGGCAGACGGATTACCTTGCTCATCCTCTTCCTCCGCAAATATTCCCAGGGTTTCGCCAGGCAGGACAATTACCACCTGATAGCCCTTAGTCCGGGCCCGGTGGTAAAGGGTAGCCACGCTGCTGGCACTCAGGCCCAGGCGCCGGGCAACCTCTTCGTTACTTAAGCCCATCTCCTTGAGGGCCACTACCTGGCGCTCCCGGAAACTCAGTTTTTCCGCACCCCGGATTTCAATTTGCACGTTCTCTTCCCCAGGTTTATCCACATATTATGCACAAATTGTGGACAACTATTGGACAAGTATATAATTCGCCGCCAGGGAGGGGAATCCTGCCAGCCGGGGTAAATAAATTAACCGCCTGCCGACCCTCCGGGACCGCCGGGCCGCCGCCAGCGGCGCCATATAAATTGCAAGGTTTTACGGGGCCAGGCCAGGAAATTGAGGGCCAGGCGACCGGGCAGGAGGACAACCAGCACCGTCCGGTTGAGAAGGCGCCGGCCCAGGGCCAGGGCTGACCCCAAAATACGCCCCCCGGCATAGAGGCAGCGGCGAGTGCTGCGGCTCAGGAAAAGGCCGTAAAGTAAGGCTCCCAGGACCAGGGCTAGAAAGGTATAGGCCCGTACCTCGCCCCAGTTGATGAGCATGAGCAGGATAAAGGTAAGGAGGGTAAATAAGAGCCAGAAAAGGGCATCCCCGACCATGGTAGCCAGGGACCGGGGCCGCCAGAAATAACGGCCCACCCGGTAGCAGTCGAAGGCAAAGGCCAGCACCATCCCCGCCCCGGCCAGGGCTAAAAATATCTGCCACTGGTCGAGAACAGGGATCATTTAAACAGGCGCTGCATCAGGCCTTTACCCCTGGCGCCCTTCCCCTCGCTGTAGCTGAGATTATTCACCCGGCCGCTGAGCTCCAGGTTGCCGGTCTCAAGGCTTAAATTGCTGATGTTAAAATTGCTGCCCTTAATAACCAGGTATCCCAGGGTGGTCTCCAGGAGAATTTCTTCTTCATCATAGTTCAGGACCTGGAGGACGCCGCTGATAACCAGTTTCTCCCGGTTGATTATGGACAGCTGGTGTTGCCCGTCAGCCATCCCGCCATACCCCCTCCCGTAAATTTTATGAGGTGAGGGGGTAAAAAAGTATAAAAAAAAGCCGGCGGCCTACCAGGCCTTGACCAGCTGGATGTCTTTGAAAAAGTATTTGATTATATCCTGGGGCGATTTCCCCTGCTGGGCCAGGGCCCTGGCCCCCCACTGGCTCATACCCACGCCGTGGCCGTAACCTTCGCCTTTAAAGGTCACCCGGCCGCCGCTGGTGGTGATCCCGGTTATCAAGGTGGAGCGCAGCCGGTCGTTGCCCAAGGCCAGCCGCAGGGCCGGGACATCGACGGTGAGTCTGCCGATTCTTAGCTGAGTGGCCCGGCCCGAGGGCCCTCTGGCGGCTACCCTTACACTGGTAATCGGCCCCGGGTCCTGGCCGGTAATCCTACGTACGGCCGCTGCCAGTTCGGCATTACTAAAGCTCGCCGTCCAGCTTTTATTTTCCGCCGTGGTGATGGCCATCCCCGGATCGGGTACGCTCTGGATATAGGGTGCCGGTTCACTACGAAAGTTCAGGCCTTCTATGGCCGAGGAGGCCGTCCGGGACCCGCCGGAGGCGTAGAACCAGGCGTTAATATAATTACCATTGTACTTGACAACCTCGCCCCGGGTCATCTCTACGGCCCGGCGAACGTTATCATTGATTTTAGTGGGATCATAGGCTTGAAACTCCTCGACGCTGGTGGAAGCATCAGTGCCGTGGGCCTTGACGCCGCCCTCCTGGATTTTTTTCATAGTGAAGGTCCGGGCTAAAATCGCCTGGGCTGCCAGGGCGTTGAGGGGCCAGGTGGGATCCATTTCCGCCGCCACCACTCCGGGCAGGTAGTCCTCGATCTTCATCCGCTTAACCTCGCCGGTTTGGTTTACATAAAGGGAGATTATTGGTTCCTGGGCTGCCGGTTTCCTGGCTGGTGCCCGGCAACCGGCAAAGAGTTGACTTAATAGCAAGATATTCAGGAGAACCGCTACCAGTTTAAACCCGCGCGCCATATCCTTCCCTGCCTTTAAAGGATTTAACCTTATTATAGGCCGGAAGGAGGCCGGAGTATGCACACCGGCCCTATTTTTCGGGATTCTCAGCCTGGCCTTCGGCCAGGACCCGGTAGGTTTCCCGGGCCTGGTTGGCGGCGATGTGTTCCGGTGTGGCCAGGACTTCAACAGTCTGCCAGCGATTGCCCAGCTTTAGAGTTAGGACGTCCCCCGGTTTTACCTCGGTGCTGGCCTTGGCCGGCCGGCGGTTAACCTCAACCCCGCCGCCGTCGCAGACCTCCTTGGCCAGGGTTCGCCGCTTTATCAGCCGGGACACCTTGAGAAATTTATCCAGGCGCATTGTATACCTCCCCCAAAAAGAAAATCAGGCCGTGGCCTGATTTTCTTTTTGCTTTCATTAGCGGGCGACAGCGTCTTTTAAGGCTTTACCCGCCTTAAAGACCGGCGCACGGGTGGCGGCAATCTGGATTTCTTCCCCCGTCCGCGGATTACGGCCTACCCGGGCCGCCCGTTCCTTGATCTCAAAGGTGCCGAAACCAACCAGCTGTACCTTTTCGCCCTGGGCCAGGGCTTCTTCGATGCTTGCCAGGACCGCGTTAACCACCTTTTCGGCGTCTTTTTTTGTCAGGTCCGTTTTTTCGGCGACGCTGGCAATCAGGTCCATTTTATTCATCCTTACTCAATCCCTCCTGCTGTGACATTTGCCCCTGTCGTCATGTATTCGCTATAATCCAACAATCTCCTGCATTTCCAGCTAAGATGGCCTAATTTTTTTCGCTTCTTCCCAGAGGGCGTCCATCTCCGCCAGGGAGAGATCCTCGATATCCCTGCCTCCCTTCAGGGCGGCCTTTTCTATATAATTGAAGCGCCGAGCGAATTTAGCAACCGTTGCCTGAAGCGCCGCCTCCGGTTCAATCTGGAGCCAGCGGGCCAGGTTGACCAGGGAGAAGAGGAGATCCCCCATCTCAGCCGCCTGCTCCTCCACCCCGGCGCCGGCAACCGCTTTTTTCAACTCGTCCAGTTCTTCTTCCACCTTGGTCCAGACTTCCTCTATCCGGGGCCAGTCAAAACCCACCCGGGCGGCCTGCTCCTGGACCTTCAAGGCCTTTAAGAGGGCCGGCAAGCCCCGGGGCACGCTCAATACCGACGGTGCTTCTTCGCCTTTTTCTCTCCTTTCGGTAGCCTTGATCTGGTCCCAGCGCGCCAGTACTTCCCCGGCCGTATTCAGAACGGCCTGGCCGAAGACGTGGGGGTGGCGCCGGCGCATCTTGGCACAGATACCCTCCAGGCAGTCGGCCAGGGTAAAATCACCCTCTTCCTCCGCCAGCCTGGCGTGGAAGACCACCTGTAGCAGTAAGTCTCCCAATTCTTCGCATAGTTTATTCATGTCCCCGGCGTCGATGGCCTCCAGGACCTCGTAGGTCTCTTCTACCAGATAACGTTTCAGAGTGATATGGGTTTGCTCCCGGTCCCAGGGGCACCCCTCCGGACTTCGTAAGCGAGCCATAATGGCTTCCAGGCCCGCCAGGGTGCGATCCCGGCCCTCGGGGTAGGGTGCCAGGTAAAGACTGGTTAAGTGATCAAGCCATTCCAGGCGGTCGATGGTGTAGAGGGGCACGGTGGCTACCCTTTCGCCGTCAGGAAGACCGGCGCCGCGGACGACGGTTACCGGGTATTCATCCGGGTAGACAGTCATAAGGTCTAATTTAATCTCCCCGGCTACCCGGCGGTTATATACCTGGGTAAGGATTAAACCCCGGGCCGGGTCCAGGCCAGCCACCGTGAAGGTCAGGGCGTCGGCTACGGTCAACCCCAGGGCGGGGTCTATTTTGAGGGTGGCGTAAAGGGCATCCAGGCAGCTCATTGCCGGAATAATCTCCAGGTCGACACCGGCTGCCGGGGCCTTTTCTAGCAGCAGGGCCACGCTTCGCTCCGCGACCAGGGGATGACCCGGTACGGCGTAGGCCAGTTTCTTATCTGTCTTAGCTACCGCGGTGAGGAGAAAACTGGCTATGCGCTGGTAGAGTTCCTCGAAGTCCGCCGCTTCCTCATAAAAAGAATCAAAGGTTTCCCACTTAAGGCCCCGTACCTCCAGGGCGGCTACCGCCGGGTGGTGGGCGGTTCTCAGGTAAATCTTATCCGCCCCGGCCAGGGCCTTAAGGACAGCTTCTGGCACCTGGGCCGGGTCCCCCGGCCCCAAGCCGGTAACTATCACCTTGCCTGCCATTACTTTCGCCTCACAGGAAAGGAATACCGCTTTATTGTACCAGAAACCAAGTCAAAAAGAAAGCAGCGCCCGGGGCGCTGCCATTATTGTTCCATTTGTTTGGCCAGGAAGCCTGCCGCCGTCTCCGCCAGCTTTAATTCCATATCTCCCATTTTTACCCCCGGTTCCCGGGAGCAGAGGATGACGGCTCCGATAGGGTCTCCTTCGGCGATGATTGGAGCGATAACTTCAGCTGTAAATTTATAGGCCTCGCCCTCGCCGTCAATGGGGAAAAGGTCTTCACTCGGGGAATTGGCCAGAAGAGGTTTCCTTTCCTCCATTACCCTCTCTATTGCCTGGCCGATAGGTTTATCCAGGAACTCCTTCTTGGGGGCACCTGCCACCGCGATAATATTGTCCCGATCTGCGATACAGGCAATATGACCGATGGCTTCGTGAAGCGAATCTGCGTACTCCTTGGCAAAGTCTCCCAGCTCGCCAATGGGCGAGTATTTTTTTAAAATCACCTCGCCCTCGCGGTCAACGAAGATCTCCAGGGGATCTCCTTCGCGGATCCGCAGGGTTCGCCTGATTTCTTTAGGTATCACTACGCGTCCTAGATCGTCGATGCGCCGTACAATGCCTGTTGCTTTCACTGCAATCTATCCCCCCTTTACCCTTTTTAAGGTAGCCTTTTTCCTAAGATAGCTTTCACTGTTAGTATATAATCCGCTGCAAGGGTTTATTCATTTTTTCCCTTCCTTTTCTATAACTGGAGCCAGGTATAAAATCAGGTTCTTTTGCTAAGACTATGGTATTTATAGCATCGGCGAGTTGCTCCCCGCCGGGACCTCTTCGCCGCCGGGCTGGTTGCCGACATAAACCCTGGTGGGGTAGGCCAGGCGGATACCGTTATCCCGGCAGGCCTGCCAGATCTTTTCCCGTAAAGCCCTTTCAACGGTCCAGAGGGCGCCGGTCCTGGTACGGGCCGTAATGGTAAACTGGCCCCCCTTATCCGTTTTATCAATATCAGTGACTCCGTAAATCTGGGGTGGCTCGGCCAGGCCCTGGCCAGAGGGGTCGGGGATAAATTCTTCATGGTACTCCCTTTCTACCTCACGGCACACCTGCTCCAGAACCGTCCGGATGCGGCGCGGGTCTTCCTCGAAGGGAAAGGTAACCGTAACAATGGCCCGCAGCTCATCCCGGTTATAATTGCGGACGGTTTTGATCTCGCTGTTGGCGATATAAAACTTCTTGCCGCTCCATTCCCGGACGGTGGTCATGCGCAGGCCCAGTTCCTCTACCGTCCCGGTCACCTGGCCGTTGATCTCCACCAGATCGCCGACGTGGAACTGGTCCTCAAAAATAATAAAGAAACCGGTAATGATATCTTTGACCAGGCTCTGGGCGCCAAAACCTATGGCCAGGCCCACCACTCCGGCACCGGCGATAATTGGGGTTATGTTAACAAACTGGTTTAAGGCCATCATGGCGGCTACAGTATAAATGAGGTAGCGCACGGCAGAGCTGAGGAGGATCTCCAGGGTTTTTTCCCTCTGGGGATCCCTCCTGGCAACCTGGAAAATGCGGTGAATAAACCTGGAGATCAGCCGGTAGAGGACCAGGGCGGCCACCATGATGACTGCGGCCCGGAATAATTTCGTGAGGATTGAGAGCAACCCCGGCTTAAGGCCCTGCCAGAGCCGGGTAAGATCATCCGAAAGCAATGTCGACCCTCCTAACTTGCTGCTTCGGTTACCAGGTACTTGATCCTGGTCAGGACTTTCTCCAGCAGGTCCAGTAATTCTTCCTGGCTCAGACCCATGACCCGTACCCTGATGGTAAGGCCGCCGGCTGAAGAGAAAGCCAGCTTCCGGGGGAAATACTGGTTGAGCTGCAGGAGTTTTTCTCCCCGCAGGCCGGTATGCTGGCCAAAGCTCAATTCTACTTCCCGGTTTTTCTGGTTGACGCTTATTACCCCTACCTCACGGGCCAGGATGCGGACCCTGGTCAGGGCCAGAAGGTTCCTGGCTTCCGGCGGCGGCGGTCCGTAACGGTCCTCCATTTCCGCGGCGATATCCTCTACGGCAGCTAGATCCCCGGCATTCATCAGGCGGTGGTAGAGTTCCATTTTTAAGGTAGCCTCCGGGATATAGTTATCACCCAGGAAGGTATCTACCGACAGTTCAATGGGGGTGGCCTGGGGTTCCGCCAAGGCTGGCCGGGGCACTCCCTCGCCACGTTGCTCCTTCAGTTTGCGGACTGCTTCCTCCAGGAGCTGGCAGTAGAGGTCAAAGCCGACGGCCACCATATGGCCGTGTTGCTCGGGCCCCAGGAAATTACCTGCACCCCGGATCTGCAGGTCCCGCAGGGCAATCTTATACCCCGAACCGAAAGCCGTAAACTCCCGGATAGCGGCCAGGCGTTTTTCAGCTATTTCACCGAGTACCTTGTCCGGCCGGTAGGTGAAGTAGGCATAGGCCAGGCGGTTGGTGCGGCCGACCCGGCCCCGGAGCTGGTAGAGCTGAGCCAGGCCGAAGTTATCACTCTCATCGACAATCAGGGTATTGGCATTCTGAATGTCCAGACCGTTTTCCACGATCGTGGTACTGACCAGGACGTCGTAGCGGCCGGAGATAAAGTCCAGCATCACATTCTCCAGCTCTTCTTCGCCCATCTGGCCGTGGCCGATGCCGACCCGGGCTTCCGGCACCAGTTGCTGAATATGGTAGGCGAAGCGATCAATATCCTGCACCCGGTTATGAACTATAAAGACCTGCCCGCCTCGATCCAGTTCCCGGCGGATGGCCTCCCGCACCAGCTCCGGGTTATACTCCACCACATAGGTCTGGACGGGGAAGCGGTCTTCGGGCGGTGTCTCAATCATACTCATATCGCGTACGCCGGCCAGGGACATATGCAGGGTCCGGGGTATAGGGGTAGCCGTCATGGTCAGGACGTCAACGCTGTAACGCAATTGCTTCAGCTTTTCTTTATGGGCAACGCCGAAGCGCTGTTCCTCATCGATAATCACCAGGCCGAGGTTTTTAAAATTTACATCGCTGGAGAGAAGCCGGTGGGTACCGATAACTATATCCACCTCACCCCGCTTTAAAGCCTCCACGACTACCTTTTGTTCCCTGGGCGAACAAAAGCGGCTCAATACGGCGATTTTTACCGGAAAAGGGGCAAAACGGGCTTTAAAGGTCTCGTAATGCTGCTGGGCCAGGATAGTGGTGGGTACCAGGACAGCCACCTGCATACCATCCATGACCGCCTTGAAGGCCGCCCGCATAGCCACTTCCGTCTTGCCGTAGCCCACGTCGCCGCAAAGGAGGCGGTCCATGGGCCGGGGCTTTTCCATATCGGCCTTAACCTCGGCGATGGCCCGGAGCTGATCCGGCGTTTCCGTATAAGGGAATGCCTCCTCGAATTCCCGCTGCCAGGGGGTATCGGGCCCAAAGGCATGCCCGGGGATGGCCTCCCGACGGGCATAAAGGTCCAGCAGTTCCTGAGCCATCTCCTGGACGGCCTCCTGAACCCGGCTCTTGACCTTGTTCCATTCATTGCCGCCCAGGCGATACAGGCGGGGAACATGCCCCTCACCGCCGACATACTTCTGGACCAGGGAAACCTGGTCCACAGGTACATAGAGGCGGTCCTTGCCCGCATATTGAATGAGGAGGTAGTCCTTTTTAACCCCGCCTACGTCCAGTTGTTGCAGGCCCAGGTAACGACCGATACCGTGGTGAACGTGGACAACATAGTCTCCCTCTTTGAGGTCAGTAAAGGAGCTAATCTTGCTTCCTTCGCGGGGCGTCTTGACCCGCCGCGGCCTCCTGATCGGGCCGTAGATCTCCGTATCCCCGATAATGGCCAGGCGCATCTCCGGCCAGGTAAAGCCCTGGCGCAGGCGGCCGGAGACCATTATTACCTCTCCCCGTCCCAGGGTGTCCCTGGCCTCAGGATGGGTCAGGGCCTCGATACCCTGCTCGGCCAGGGCCTGGCGCAGGGCTACCACCCGGTTCGGGTCAGCTACCATCAGGATGATCCGGTACCCCTCGCGGCGCCAGCGGGTCAATTCTTCTACCACCAGGCCGAGTTTACCCTGGAAAGCCGGTATGGTCTGGGCACTGATACCTACTGCCGGCCGGGGATTGCTCCCCGGTACCCGACGGGGTAGCAGGGAGAAATACAGGCGCTGGTAGCGCTGCCACAACCGTTCCAGGTCGGCGCTATCCAGATAGGCCTGGCCCTGGGAGGGCAGAGCCAGGCCAGCGGCCAGCATATCGGTAAAAATTCCCAGGCGCTGTTGCTCCCGACGGCGCATCTCTTCCAGCAGACGAGCCGGGTCGTCAAGGACCAGCAGGGGTTGGCGCTGGAAGTATTCAAAAAGGGTGGCCTGCCGGGGGTAAAAGAAGGGTTGGAGCTGGCTGCTACCACCGGGCCAGGAACCAGCCTCCAGCATGGCAATCAACTCCTGGACCCGGTCCTTCAGTTCCCTGGCGGCCTGGGGCTGGCGCTGGCGCAGGGTGGCATAGGTCTGGGAAAATTCTGCCTTCAGGGTTTCCAGCCCCGGCCCCAGGTCCGGGGGCGGGAGGACTTCCTGGGCCGGCCCCACGACTATAGCCCGCAGGTCGGCCACCGAGCGCTGGCTGACGGGGTCAAAGCGGCGCAAGGAATCGATTTCATCGCCAAATAATTCTAAACGCACCGGTTCCTCGGCTCCTAGGGGGAAGATATCAATAATACCTCCCCTTACCGCCAGCTGGCCCGGGGCCTCAACCACCTCTTCCCGCCTGTACCCCAGGCCAGTTAATTTCTGCAAAAGGGCCTCGCGGTCAATAATCTGGCCTACCTCCAGGGACTGGAGGGAATGGCGCAGGGTATCCGGCGGCGGCAGCTTGCGGAGCAAGTCCTCCACCGGCACCACAAGGATGCGGGTCCGGCCGCTGACCAGGTTCGTCAGGACCTTCAGGCGCTGGGCGGCCAGTTCCGGGCTGGGGGTATAAACCTCCAACGGCAGGAGCTCAGACGGCGGCAGGTAGTCAATGCCCTCCCCCGGCCAGAAGGATTCTATATCCGCTGCCAGGCGCTGGGCTTCTTCGCTCCCGGGGGTGACTACCAGAATGGGGTTAAATTCATCCAGCATAGCCGCCAGCCACAAGCCCTTCATCCCTTCCGGCAGGCCATAAAGCTGCACCTCGCCTGCGCCCCGACGCAGGCCCCCGGCGATGGCGTAAAATTGTTCGCTATCTCTGATAATTTGTAATATGCTGTTATTGTACATCTACCGCACTCCATTACCCAGGACAGGCCTCATTGGACTAATAAAAGGCCCTTTTAACCCGGGCCTCTTTTATATTCCCAATATAAGTTCAGTATATATTATATTCGGCCCCACTAAAGGAAGTCAAGTTTCCTTCCCGCGTAAATTTAGCGATGTAAGGCCAGGACGGCCCTGTTCCAGGCCAGATGGGCCAGGAGGCCCATAGCCCAGGCCGTACCTGGATGTCCGGTACGGGTATAGGTCAATAATACCAGCAAACCAAAAAAGGAATGGCCGCCCCAGGCCGCCAGGGCCGGCCCTATCCAGGCGCCAGGATACCCCCGGACCGGGGCGGCTGGAGCCCCCGGCGGGGTCCCGGCCGGCAGTTCCCAGAGTCCCTCAATCAGGCCAAAGGTGCTGTGGACGCCGGCCAGGGAGGCCCCGGCAGCCAGGGCCAGACCCGTTTTTAACGTCTCCTCGATAACCGGCCCCAGGAGGGCTGGGACTCCGTGAACTCCCAGGTGCAGCAGCAAGCGGTTGAGGAGCCAGGCGCAAAGGGCAGCGCTGAGACCCACCAGCAGGGTTTTAACGAAAAACATCACCTGACTTACTCCATGGCTGGCATTTGATGCTGCGAGAAACACGGAACAGGAAGAACATGCCAGCCGGCGGCAAATTTAGTTAATGGTTAAAGCGATTCATGGCCTCGTCCATACTGCCCCCTTCCAGGAGAAAACGGGCAGCCCGGGCGGCCTCGAGGAGCACCGGGCGTATCAGTTCCCAGTCCCCTTCACTGAAGGGCTTGAGGACGTAATCAATTACATTTTGCCCCAAGGGAGGCCTACCGATACCTATTTTTAACCGCGGAACGGCTGTTGTCCCCAGATGGGTGATAATCGACTGCAGGCCGCGGTGCCCCCCCGAACTCCCCCCGCGCCGGAGACGCAACCGCCCCGGCGCGAGGTCCAGGTCATCGTGGATGACCAGTATTGCCTCCGGGGCGATGCCGTACCAGCGGGCCAGTGGGGCTACCGCCTGACCGCTATTATTCATATATGTCTGGGGCTTGACTAAAAGAACCCGGTTGTTTCCTACCAGGCCCTGGCCGGTCAGGGCCTGTTCCCGGGTACGGTCCAGAGTAATCCCCAAATCATCAGCCAGGAGATCGACCACCATGAAACCGGCATTATGCCTGGTCGTTGCATAACGGGGCCCGGGATTGCCCAGGCCCACCACCATCAGCACCAGCGCCAACCTCCGCTCCCAGATTTATTACTTTAACTGGCGAACTAGCTAACGATGTTAAGGAGGTGGGTTCCTTCCAGCTTAGCAGGTCCCGGGCCGCGGCCAAACCCGGCCTGCTGGCCATGAAACTCTGGCCGCGCTTTTTTACCGGTCCGCCCCGCCCTTCGGAGGGCGCCCCCCCTTGCGCGGCTCCTCCGGGAACCCGCCCTACCATCAAGCAGCGGCTGTAATTATAAGTAGCTGCAGGAGACCGGTTTTATTCAGCTGGCTGGGCTGGCGATTCCCCGGTAGTCGTCTCCTCTTCGGTTTCCGTCTCGACCGCGCGGGTAGTTACTACAGTCGCTATGACGGTATCAGGTTCCGAGAGAATCTTGACTCCAGCCGGCACCTTAATTTCGCCTACCGTCAGATGCTCCCCTACGCCCAGGTGGCTGACATCAACGACGATACTCTCCGGCAAGTCGGCCGGAAGGCTTTCAATTTCAATCTCCCGGACCCCGTGCTGGAGAATGCCGCCTTCCTTGACGCCCCGGGCTTCGCCCTCCAGGATAACAGGTACCGTGGCCCGGAGTTTATCTTCCATGGAAACCTGATAGAAATCAACATGGGTCAAGTTCCCCTTGAGGGGGTGACGCTGAACTTCCCGGATTACGGCGGTAAATTCCTTATTCTGGCCATCACCGCTGACAACCAGCTTTAACAGGGCGTTTTCCCCCTCGGTGGCCAGGATGTGTTCGAGTTGCCGGGCGGGAATAATCACTGCCAAGTTAGCGATCTTCTTACCATAGATTATCCCGGGTAATTTACCCTGCCGGCGCAGTCGCCGGGCAGCTTGTTTGCCTACTTCCGGGCGCATAGTTACCTCTAATGTTTGGGCTTGCATGGCCCTCAACTCCTTTCACTTTTTAATTTTAGCCTGCTGGTAGTCAGCATAAACCTCTCCCCGGTTGAATAAGCATGTATAAGCCGGGAGGTGAGGCTGATGTTTTATACCAGCAAAAAACTCATGGGCATGCCGGTGGTTAGCCTGGCCGACGGTCACCAGCTGGGCCGCATTAAGCGCCTGCTCATTGACCACTCGAAGATGGCTATCGCCGCCTTTACCGTTGATCGCAAAGGGTGGTTCAAGGAACAACCGGTCGTCCCATATAGCCATGTTAAAAGTGTCGGTAGCCATGCCGTTACTGTAGATGAGGCCAGCGCCGTGGTGAAACTCAGTTCCCTGCCCGAGCTGGAGGCCCTGGCCAAACACCCCCTGCCCCTCCTGGGGGCCAGGGTCATCACCGAAGAGGGCACCGTCCTGGGCACGGTAGAAGATTTCCGCTTCGATCCCCAGGACGGCAAAATCCACTACCTGGACATTAAAAGCGGCCTCCTCCACGGGGCACGCTCCCTGGAGACCGACCAAATCATCACCTGTGGCCGCGACGCCCTTATTGCCCGGGCTGGCGCCGAAGAGGCCCTCCAGAAATCAGGCGGCCTGCTGAGCGTAAAATTACAAGATGCTTGCAAGAGCGCCGGTAAAACCTTTGACAGTGCCGGCACTATTACCAGGAAAGTTGGTGAGACTGTCAACCGTTACTGGCAGCGTCTGCCCTTCAGCCAGAAGAAGAACGACGGGCCGCCCCCCGGAGAGAACAGTTAATCGAAAAGTTTACTGACCGAGAGGTCTTCGTGGATGCGAATAATGGCTTCCCCCAGGAGGGGAGCTACGGAGAGGCGATGCAGCTTGGGTATTTCTTTCCCCTCCGGGACAGGAATGGTATTGCAGACAACTACCTCCTGCAGGGGAGAGGCCATCAGGCGTTCCCGGGCCGGTCCGGATAGGACCGGATGGGTACAACAGGCATAAACGGCGCAGGCGCCCTGCTCCATCAGGGCTTTAGCTCCTAGGCAGATGGTCCCGGCGGTGTCGATGAGGTCATCAATCATGATGACCGTTTTATTTTTCACATCGCCGATGAGGTTCATGATCTCAGCGACGTTGGGCGCCGGCCGCCGCTTGTCAATAATGGCGATCTCAGCGCCTATGCGCTCGGCGAAGTTACGCGCCCTGGTCACGCCCCCCAGGTCCGGGGAAACAATCACCGCCTTTTCAAACCCCTTGCTGTTAAAGTAATCGGCCAGGATGGGGACTGCCGTCAGGTGATCTACCGGAATATCAAAAAATCCCTGGATGGCCGCCGCGTGCAGGTCCATGGTCAGGACCCGGTGGGCGCCTGCGGCGGTAATGAGATTGGCCACCAGCTTGGCGGAGATAGGGTCCCGGGCCCTGGTCTTGCGCTCCTGGCGGGCGTAGCCATAGTAGGGTATGACGGCCGTAATCCGCCTGGCGGAAGCCCGGCGCAGGGCATCGATCATGATCAAGAGTTCCATCAGATTGTCATTGACGGGTTCACAGGTGGGCTGGATGACGAAAACATCCTCCCCCCGCACGCTCTCGTCAATAACGACGCTTATTTCCCCATCGCTAAAGCGTTTTACCTTGGCCGCTCCCAGGGGCACACCCAGGTAGGCGCCGATTTCCTCGGCCAGTTTGGGGTTGGCGTTGCAGGTGAAGATCTTCAGGCGTCCGCTCTCGGTTTCCATTTGCTTTTTTATAACCTCCAAGTTTACCGGGGAAAGGTTTAACTCTATCTATTTCGCCCTGATTAACCTTTTTCCTGCCTTTTTTCGCTACTTTTTTTACTGCGGCCGGATAAGTTTACCTGCCTTCCCCGGGCCAGGGCCATAGAACCGGCGGGTACATCTTCCGTTATGGTAGACCCGGCCCCCACCAGGGCTCCGGCCCCTACCCGGACGGGAGCAACCAGGTTGCTATTACTACCGATAAAGGCTCCATCCTCAATGACCGTCGGCCACTTCTTCTCACCGTCGTAATTACAGGTAATGGTCCCGGCGCCGATATTCACCCCGGTACCCACCGTGGTATCACCTAGGTAGGTCAGGTGAGGTACTTTGGAGCCAGCCCCAATCCGGGAGGCCTTGATCTCTACGAAATCCCCAACCTTGACCCTGGCATCCAGGACCGTCCCGGGACGCAGGTAGGCAAAGGGACCTACCTGGCAACCAGGGCCTATTTCACTCTCCAGGGCCACGGTATGGATAACATGGCTGCCCTTACCTACCTGGCAGTCCCGGAGGGTAGTTCCCGGGCCAAGGGAGCATCCCTCCTCAATAATAGTATTCCCTTCTAAAAAGGTGCCGGGATAAATAATGGTGTCCGGGCCGATCCTGACGGTGGCATCGATATAAGTAGTTTCCGGGTCTATAATGGTTACCCCGGCTTGCATCAGGCCCATGTTTATCCGGCGTCTTAAAATAGCCCCGGCTTTGGCCAGCTGAGCCCGGTCATTAACCCCCAGGATCTCTTCCGGATCGCCGGCGGCTACAGCCTGGACGGGCAGGTTTTCCCGGCAGGCCAGGCCCACCACATCGGTAAGGTAGTACTCTCCCTGGTCGTTATTCGGCTGTAATTGTTCCAGAAAGGGCCAGAGGTAAGCAGCTTCGAAACAATAAATGCCGGCATTGATCTCCCTGATAGCCTTCTCTACCGGGTTGGCGTCCCGCTCTTCGACAATCCCCGCAACCATACCCTGGCCGTCGCGAATAATGCGGCCATATCCGGTAGGGTCATCGAGTACGGCTGTTAAAATAGTAACGGCAGCTTGCCTGTCCCGGTGCTCCTTTAGAAGCCGGGCCAAGGTTGCCGGCCTGAGGAGGGGGGTATCCCCGCAGAGCACCAGCACGGTTGCTGCCGTGCCAGCCGCTTCCCGGGCCCGGGCCAGGGCGTGGCCGGTGCCCAGTTGCTGCTCCTGTAGGACATAGGTATATTCCGGGCCCAGGGCCTCCCGAACTTCTTCCGCCCCGTGGCCGATGACGACGATCTGCTTTTTTATACCGGCCTCCCCGACTGCCGCCAGGACATGTTCCACCAGGCAGCGACCGGCAATACGGTGTAATACCTTTGGTCGCCGGGAATGCATCCGCTTCCCCTGGCCAGCGGCCAGGATGACGGCGACTGTATCTGCCATAAGAGATCTCCTCCCAAAAAAGCTATTATACCATTACCGGGCGGGCTGGCTTGGTTATCGTTAGCTCCATGGTCCTAGGGGAGCGGCTAGTATTCAACTCCCCCCTCCTGGCAGCGTTTGAATGCTGGCCGCTTCGCTGCTTGGACGCCAATTCTCCCCCTCCGCCCAAGCCAGTCCGAAATTACATATCATTAGTACCGGCCGCCGTTATGGGGGCTGACAGGGGCCTCGCCGCCCAGAACGCCACGAGCGAGTTCCAGGTCGCTCTCTTTATCGACGTCGATGCCGATCTCCGGGTAGGGGGTAATTACGCCTACCCCCTTGGCTCCCAAAAGATGGGAAAAGCGCTCCTCGGCCTCGGCAATAGTCAATTGCCTGGTAAGGAACTTCAAAATAAACCCCAGGCCTATTAACCGGCTCAGGGCCAGGGGGCTCTTACGCAGCCGCACCAGTTTCTGTCCCTGGCTGGCACAATCGTTCAGGGCACTGGCCTTGATCAAAACCATATTCCCGCCGGTGAAGGTGCCCTCCCGCAGGCGGACATAGGTACGTTTGACGCCTGGATAGCTGGCCTCACTAGCCTCCCGGCTGACAATGGGGTAATAGAAATCCGCCGGTCGTTCCTGGCAGCGCTGCAGGAAGTCTTCCACCGCCGCGGGTTTCAACAAGGGGATGTCCGCAGTCACCATGAGGAGCCATTCCGCCCCGGGAAAGGCTGCCGCCCCGTTCAGGGCGCTCTCGACGGTAGTCTGCCCCGCCGGCACCAGGATAACATCCGGGGGAAGGATGGTTTCAAGCTCCGGCAGGCCGGATACTGCCAGCCGGCGGATACTGGGGGAGGCCTCAAGGGCGGCCACCACCCAGGAAATCATCGGACGGGTCCCAATGGGAAGAAGGGCCCGGCCTTCTTTATCCCCGGCCAGGATAATGGCATCAACCTGCATCTTCTTGCCCCCTCAGGCCTTACGGCCGCCGCCGGAACGCATCTCTTCCCTGATGGCTTCCATCATGCGGTTTTCAGCGTTTTCTATATGCTCCTGGGCGATCCGCTGGGCCAGTTCCACGTTGCGCTCCGTGATGGCTTCTACCAGTTGTTTATGCTCCTCCAGGGTCTCCCGCATGCGCCCCGGGGTGCCCATGGAGATAGTCCGGAAGCGCTGGATCTGTTCCCGTAAATTATTGATGATCTGCACCAGGCGGTCGTTACGGCTGGCCTTATACAAGACGTCATGGAACTGGGTATCCACTTCGACCAGGGTCTCCAGGTCGTTGGCGGCCGTACAGTCGGCCACCCTGATGAGGAGGCGTTCCAGTTCATCCAGTTCCTCCTCGGTAATGCGCTCGCAGGCCAGGGCTGCCGCCAGGGCTTCCAGGGCCGAGCGGATCTCAAAAACGTCGGCTATATCCTTGGTGGAGAAGTCGGCCACGTAGGCTCCTTTGCGGGGGATCATGACGACAAAGCCTTCCAGCTCCAGCTTGCGGATGGCTTCCCGCACCGGGGTCCGGCTGACGCCCATTTCCTCCGCCAGCTGGACCTCCATCAGCCTTTCCCCGGCCTTGAGCTGGCCGTTGATAATGGCCTCCCGCAGGGCTTCAAAAACTATTTCCCGCAAGGGTTTATAATTTTCCAGTTTGCCACTGAGTAGATTCTTCACGGCTGGCCTCCTCGATCATAAGGTCCGGGTGACTATAGTTTCGGGGTAAGTCTCCTGTAACCGGGAGGCGATGCGCCTGGCGGTTTCTCCATCGGCAGCCACCCCGAAGACCGCCGGGCCGCTGCCGCACATCACCGCCCGCTCTGCCCCTTCGGCCAGGAGATGCATCTTAATGGCCATAACTTCCGGGTACAGGCGGCAGGTGACTGCTTCCAGGTCATTACCCAGGGATGCCATAATTCCTGCCCGGTCGCCCCGCCTAATGGCCGCCAGGGCCCTTTCCTCGTCGGGGGCCTCCATGGGGGTTTGGCCGGGGCTGGCATCCCAACCCCGGTATACGGCTGCCGTACTGACCCCGAAGGACGGTTTTACCAGTACCAGCCATAGTGTCGGGAGGGGAGGTAAAAGGAAGAGTTCTTCCCCCCGCCCCCGTCCTAAGGCCGTACCACCAATAACGCAAAAAGGGACGTCCGACCCCAGGGCCGCCCCTTCCCGGGCCAGCTGGCCGGGGGTCAGGCCCAGGTTAAAAAGGGCATTCACACCTATCAGGGTAGCCGCAGCATCAGCGCTGCCCCCGGCCAGGCCGGCTGCCAGGGGGATTTGCTTCTTCAGGGTTATCCGCACCCCGGGAAAACCGTAACGGGACTGCAACCGGGCTGCTGCCCGGTAGGCCAGGTTTTCCGGTCCTTGCGGTACCGGCAGCCCTGAGGTTTCCAGGCGTATTCCTTCCCGGCAACGGCTGAAAGTGAGTCTATCCGCCAGGGCAATTGACTGGAAGATGGTGCTCAGGTTGTGATAACCGTCGGAACGCCGCCCGAGGACCTTTAAAGTCAGATTTATTTTACCATAGGCCGGCAAGGTGAGGACATCCAAAAATAAACATCCCCCTAAATTTTGCTCACCTATGTATGATTAGCCATTAAAAAGAAGATTCCTCTTTCTTAATATGGACCTATTAAGATTATTACCATTAAAAACAGGGAAAAAGCAGGAAGGAAAAAAGGGAAGGCGAATATGTAACAGGCAAGATAAACTCCCCCATGGGAGTTACTCAAAAAGGAAGGAGAAAGCAATGGCCAGAGAGCTCTTTCTTAAAAACTATATGGAGGATTGTGTCTGGGAATTGCTGGACCAGGTCCTTAAACGGGACCCGGAGGCCTGTCGCTGCGATACCTGCCGCCACGATATAGTCGCCCTGGCGCTGAACCAGCTACCGCCCCGTTACGTGGTCCGGGAGCAAGGGGCTATCTATTCGAAAATAGCCATGCTCGAAGCCCAGCACCGGGCTGATATTTACAGCGCCCTGACCAGGGCCCTGATGATTGTCAAAAAGGCCCCCCGCCATGGCCAGGAAGATCGCAGCTAGTCACGAAATTTATAGCCCACCCCGCGGACGGTAATGATATAGCGGGGATTACTGGGGTTTGCTTCTATCTTCTCCCGCAGATGCCGGATATGAACGTCTATGGTCCGGGTGTCACCATAGTATTCCCCTTCCCATAAACGTTCCAGGAGGGCTTCCCGGCTAAAAACCCGGCCCCGGTTTTCCGCCAGGAGTTGTAAAAGCTGGTACTCTTTCAAGGTGAGATCCACCGGTTTACCCCGTACCGTCACCAGATGGCTGGCGGGGTTTATCACCAGGTCGCCGACGGTAATTATACCATCGTTCTGTTGCTGTTTTTCCGCAACCCGACGTAGAATTGCCCGCACCCTGGCAACCAGTTCCCGGGGGCTGAAGGGTTTGGTCAGGTAGTCGTCGGCCCCCAATTCCAGGCCCAGGACACGGTCCACCTCTTCCCGGCGGGCCGTCAGCATCAAAATAGGCATGCTGCCCCTGGCCCTGAGGCTCCGGCAGACCTCAAAACCGTCTACCTTCGGCAACATCACGTCCAGGATAATGAGGTCGGGTTTTTCGGCCTCAGCTTTCTGCAGTGCTTCCGCACCGTCACTGGCAGTTATGGTGGTAAAACCCGCCTGTTCCAGGTTAAATTTTACCAGCTCCACAATAGCCGGCTCATCATCAACTACCAGTATTTTAGGCAGTTTTATCACCCCTTCCCGGGCTATTATACCTGCTTGACGGCAAGCCTGCAAGTATCAAGCTGGTATCAGGTGGACGGCCTCGGGGGGAAAGGTTACCATAACCTCCCGCCCGGGGACCATAAAACTCCGGCGTATCTGGGCGGCCCCGGCCAGGGCCACCAATTCCAGGCCACAATCTACCTCCACCCGGTACTGCCCTCCCAGGGGCACCACCCGCACAATCCTCCCCCGGAGGATATTTGCCCCCTGTTTCCCCTCCTGAAAGCCGCAGATGTTTATCTCTTCCGGGCGGAGGCAGGCCACCACCCGGCCCTTGACCCTGGTCCCGGCCAGGATGGTAGTTCCTCCCCTCAGGCGTACCCTGGCAGGACCAGCACCGTTCAAGCTGGCCTCCCCCGGGAGGAGATTGGCGATCCCCACAAAGGCTGCCAGTTGTATACTGGCCGGATGCCAGAGAATGGCCTCCGGGGTGCCGGTTTGAACAATTCTCCCTTCCTGGAGAGCTGCCACTCTGTCCGCCAGAAAGGGTAGTTCGGTGAAGTCATGGGTTACGAAAACAGCCGTTATGCCTGTGGCCTCAAGGATGTGATGGAGTTCTTCCAGGAGGGCGGCCCGGGTCGGGGCGTCCAGGGCGGCAAAGGGTTCATCCAGGAAAAGAACCCGGGGCTCCAGGGCCAGGGCCCGGGCCAGGCTAACCCGCTGCGCCTCACCCCCGGAAAGCCCCCTGGCCGGCCGATCGGCCAGGTCCTCGATTTGCAGGGCCTTTAACCAGCGTTCGACCCTTTCCTTAATAACCGGCCGCGGCAGGCCGCGGAAACGCAAACCCGTAGCCACATTATTAAACACGGTGGTATTTAAAAGTAAAGACTCCTGAAAGACAACGGCCAGCTGCCGCCGCCAGGGTAATATCCGGCGGTAGTCAACCTTCCGGCCGGCGAACCAGACCTCTCCCGTGGCCGGCTTTTCCAGCAGGGCCAGGACCTGAAGCAGGGTGCTCTTGCCGGCGCCGTTGGGCCCTATAAGGCCCCATACCTCACCGGGCCCGATTTCCAGGTCATCGACTGCCAGGACCTGACGGCCGCCCTTGATTACCCGCACGTCCCTGGCGCAGATGCTGATACCCATGGCCTTCCCCCTTTTAGAGCACTCCCGGTTAACTCCTGAAAAACCGCAAAAACCTTCTTTTATTAGCCTTTCCAGTACGTTCCCTCTGTTGCAATACAGTCAGGGCGAAGGTGACAGCGAAGGAGAGGCCGAGCAAAATGAAGCTCAAGGCCATAGCCACATCAAAGTGCCCCCGGGATACCTCCATCACCGTGGCCGTTGTCAGCACCCGGGTCTGGTGCATAATATTGCCGCCGACCATAGTTGCCGCCCCGACCTCGGAAATAACGCCGCCAAAGCCGGCGATAACAGCCGCCAGGATGCCCAGGCGGGCCTCCTTGAGTAAAGTCCAGTAGAGTTGCCCCGGGGTAGCCCCCAGGGCCAGGACCTGGATCTTCAGCCCGCGGGGCAACTGCTGGATGGCGGCCATGGTCAGGCCGGTAATCAGGGGGGCGGCAATCAGGGCCTGAGCAATTACCATGGCCGCCGGGGTATAGATAAGCCCGAAGTACCCCAGGGGTCCGCTACGCCAGAGGAGAAAACTCACCACGAGCCCGACGACCACCGGCGGCATACCCATACCGGTATTGACCAGGCTGACGACCACCTGGCGGCCAGGAAAAGCCTTCAAGGCCAGAAAGATGCCCAGGGGCACCCCTATCAAGATGCTGATAGCCGTCGCCAGACCGCACACCTTCAGGGTGAGGGTTACCACTTCCATAACCCCGGGGTCCAGCTTGATAATTAACAGGAAGGCCTGTACCAGGCCCTGCCAGATTGCTTCCACCGTTTAAGCTTTGCCTCCGCAAATAACTTCGCTACCGGCCGGCATTGTTGGGGTCCCCAGGACGAGACCCGTTACTGCCCCAGGGTATTCTCATCCTTGCCGGCGTCGGGGAAGAAGAGGGACTGACCGAATTTATCCTTACCAAAATCACCGATAACCTTCTGGGTCTCCGGAGCCACCATGAAATCTACAAAGGCCTTCGCTCCCTCGCTGTTGATCTTCATTCCGGGGAACTTCTCCGGGTTGACCTGCATAACATGATAGATATTGAGCAGGGTCTTTTCCCCTTCTAACATAATATCCAGGTTAAGGTTCTTTTTTAATGCCAGGTAGGTGCCACGGTCCGTCAGGGTATAGCCGCCTTTTTCCGAGGCTATATTTAAGGTCTGGCCCATGCCGGCACCGGCTTCCTGGTACCACTTGCCTTGGGGATTGATCCCGGCTTCTTTCCAAATATCCTTTTCCTTCTTATGGGTGCCGGAATCGTCTCCCCGGGAGACAAAGATGGCCTGCTTGGCGGCAATCTTTTTAAAAGCGTCGGCCGCTTTTTTTACCCCTCTGATCCCGGCCGGATCGCTTGGCGGGCCGACGATGATAAAGTCATTATGCATGACCAGCTGGCGGTTAATGACTGTTCCTTTTTGTACCAGTTTGACCTCGTCGGCCGGGGCATGGACCAGCAAGACATCGGCGTTACCCTGATCGCCCATGGCCAGGGCTTGCCCGGTACCTACGGCATTTGGTTTAACGATATAGCCGCTCTTTTCTTCAAACATGGGAATAAGGACGTCGAGTAAGCCACTGTCCATAGTACTGGTGGTAGTGGCCAGGATAAGGTTTTTATTGACAGGTCCGGCGGCTAGCGGCGTCTGCTGCTTGTCCCCTGTTTTTGTCCCCTGGCCGCATCCAGTAAACGTTAATAACAGGATTAGGGTCGCCAATAAAACCAGCCACATTCTTCTTATTTTCGCCATTATGTATCCCCCCGAACAATTATTTATCTTGAGCCCACATGGTACCCGGTAAGGACAGATTATCTCCCCGATATTGCCCGGATGGTTATATTATTTGGTGCTACCCGCCTTGTTTTTTTCACCGCCCCGTGGCCATTGCTGGTAAATGCCAGCCGGCAATATTCGTCTCTCGATAGTCATGGGGTGTTAAGGCCTCTGGCAGTCCTCCCCCCTTTACACCTACCAGCTTACACGCCTTATGTTTTAGCCAGCATAACGGCGGTATAAAAATTACCCGAAATAGCGTTGGAAGGCTGTCTCAATAGCCCCGGCAGCCTCATTTTTAAATTGCCTGTAACGCTGCACCAACGACCTCCCTTCGGGAGTTAACTCCGCCCCGCCACCGGTTTCCCCTCCTATCCGGGTAAAGAGAAGACGCTGCCCCAGCCTTTCCTCCGCCTTTTTCACCTGACCCCAGGCCTGGCGGTAAGACATCTTCAGGCTCCGGGCCGCCTGGTTTATCGACCCCAAGCGATCGATTTCCTGCAGGAGTTCAAAGAGGCCCTCACCGAAGACATGTTCCCCCTCTTCCAGCCAGAGCTTATAGCGTACCTGCATCGTCTTCACCCCTGTATTCCCCTTTATTGTAAGCTGATGGTGGCAGAAAGGTCAAGAACTTCTTGGCCTCCAAGCACCCGGGGGAAAGGTTATTTTCCTCAATGGCCGGGAACTTTATAAAAAAACCGGCGTCTATTGATATTGAGGCGGGACAGGGATATTATTATAGATTAGACTAAGCCATTTGAAACAGGGAGAGAAGCCAATGTTCCGGCGTTTGCTTGCCTGCTTTTTAATTCTACTTTCTTTAAGCCTCGCCGGGTGCCGGGCGGAAAAACAGCCGGTTACTGCGACAGCCAGTTTTAAGGAGTTCAAAAGCAACATTGTAGGGCTTGAATTTTATGTAAACCAACCCTCAGGCGACCCCAAGCAGGTCATCAACCTTAACGACAAGCAACTTGCCCGGCGGTTCCTAGATTTTTTGGGCCAGTTACCAGTTACCAACCCGCCGCCGGACTCCTGGACGGGGGCTCGCGACTTCCTGGCCTTTAAATTTACCCATAATGGGGAGATTCTGGCCAGCAAGCAGTACCCCTATTACCACCAGGACAACGGCCCCGGTTACCTTGAGCTGGAAGACGGCTGGCACCAGGTGCCGGCTGCTTTCAATTCCCGGCTGGCCACCCTGGCCCAGTACCCTGAGGCCACCAGCAATGTGGACCCGGCCGATGTGGCCTTTCTCAAGCAATACGGCTGGACCATCTTTTATAAAATCAAGACTTACAGCGGCCGCCTGCCGGATAAGCTCCTCCACGAATCAGGAGAATACCCCGTAGCCCTTTACTATGCCTACAACAACGAACTTAGCAAGGACGTCGGCCTGGACCTGACCCCCTACCTGGGAAAGAATGTCCAGATTAACCTTTACAAACTGGAAGAGCCCCTGCCGGCTTTTATGAAACCGCGCCAGGACGCCGGCCGGGCCGTAATAGTCAGGGACGGCGATAAAATTGTCGGTGCCTGGCTGGACGCCGGTGGTCCCGATGCTTTTGCCTGTTCCTTAAAGGGCCGGCGGTTGGAAGAAATCACCGGAAAATCCTGGGGTGAATGGGTCGATCAGTATATCGATCACCGCAACGAGCAGGAGAAACTCATCAGCCAGATGAACCCGGAAAAGGTTATTGAGACTTACTATGAAGCCATCGACCATAAAGACCCGCGGACGGCCCATGCCTGTGAAACCCGCCGCCGCCTGGTCACTTACCTGTTCCGCAACATGGACAATAACCGCCTCTATAATTACTCCTACGCCACCAATGATGCCGATGAGATCAATAATATCACCCGGGCCAGGGTCATCCGCATCCAGCCTTACCAGGGTCCCGGGCCGGAGCAACCAGATGTAAAGAAGTATATGGTCGAGGTTGATATAAATGTTCGGCGGGTTATTACTTACGACAGCGGTCGCCAGGTACGCTTTTTCACCCTGCGCCGGGAAACACCCACTACCGGCTGGCGAATCGACGATATCAGTACCGGGCCATAATTATATACCCGCACAAGGTAAGCAGATACACTTTCGCCCCCGGGGAGGTAACCCCCGGGGGTAGTTTTTAATGTAGATCTCATATCATTTTGTCTTTTTTATACATTATACTTAAGTATTGACCATTAGTATAGGTAGTGTTAGAGTAATATGGGGTAGAGGGGTAGGTTTAATTTTTTCAAGGAGGGTGAACCATGCCCAAGCAAACACTTGATGGCAACACAGCAGCCGCCCATGTGGCCTATGCCATGTCTGAGGTGGCTACTATTTATCCCATCACGCCATCCTCACCCATGGCCGAAATTGCTGATGAATGGGCCGCCCATGGTCGCAAGAACATCTTTGGTAAAACCCTGCAGGTAGCTGAAATGCAGTCAGAGGCCGGTGCCGCCGGAGCCGTCCACGGTTCCCTGGCCGCAGGCGCCCTGACAACTACCTTTACAGCTTCCCAGGGTTTATTGTTGATGATCCCTAATATGTATAAGATTGCGGGAGAGTTACTGCCCTGTGTTTTCCATGTAGCTGCCCGTGCCCTTTCAACCCATGCCCTCTCTATCTTTGGCGACCACGCCGATGTCATGGCCGCCCGGCAGACAGGTTTTGCCATGCTTTCCTCCGCTTCCGTACAGGAGGTAATGGATCTGGCCCTGGTAGCCCACCTGGCCACCCTGAAGGCCCGGGTTCCCTTTGTTCACTTCTTTGACGGTTTCCGGACCTCCCATGAAGTCCAGAAGATCGACGTCATTGAGTATGAAGATATGGCCAAACTGGTGGATTGGGACGCCATCCGTGCTTTCCGGCAGCGGGCCTTAAATCCTGAGCATCCCCACCAGCGGGGTACGGCCCAGAACCCGGATATCTACTTCCAGAGCCGCGAGGCGGCCAACCCCTATTACCTGGCCACGCCGGGAATTGTAGCCCAGGTAATGGAGCAGGTCGCCGGGCTGACGGGACGTCATTACCACCTCTTTGATTACGCCGGTGCCCCTGATGCCGAACGGGTCATTGTTTCCATGGGTTCATCCTGCGAAGTTATCGAGGAAACCGTCAACTACCTGGTTGAAAAGGGCGAAAAGGTAGGCCTTATTAAAGTGCGCCTCTTCCGGCCCTTCTCTGCCGAGCATTTCCTCAAGGTTCTGCCGGCTTCCGTCAAGAGGATCGCCGTCCTGGACCGTACCAAGGAACCCGGTTCCCTGGGTGAACCCCTCTATGAAGACGTCCAGACCGTCCTGGCCGAGCACGGCAAGAATATCCTGGTCGTCGGCGGACGTTACGGCTTGGGTTCCAAAGAGTTCAACCCGTCCATGGTCAAGGCTGTCTTTGACAACCTGGCGGCAACCACGCCCAAGAATAAGTTCACGGTGGGCATCACCGATGACGTTACCCATACTTCCCTGGAAATCAAAGAACACATCGATACGTCACCTAAAGGAACCTTCCGCTGCAAGTTCTTTGGCCTGGGTTCCGACGGTACCGTGGGTGCCAACAAAAACTCCATTAAAATTATCGGCGATCATACCGATATGTATGCCCAGGGTTACTTTGTTTATGACTCCAAGAAATCGGGTGGCGTCACCATTTCCCACCTGCGCTTCGGTAAACAACCCATCCAGTCGGCTTATTTAATCGACCAGGCTGACCTGATCGCCTGCCACAACCCCTCCTATGTCGGCCGTTACAACCTGCTGGAGGGGATTAAACCCGGCGGTATTTTCCTCTTGAACTCCACCTGGAGTGCCGAGGAAATGGACAGCCGCCTGCCGGCTGATATGAAGCGGACCATCGCTACCAAGAAACTGAAGTTCTACAATATCGACGCGGTGAAGATCGCCCAGGAAATCGGCCTTGGTAGCCGCATTAACGTTATTATGCAAACCGCCTTCTTTAAGATTGCCAATGTCATTCCGGTGGACGAGGCCATTAAGTATATCAAGGACTCCATCGTTAAGACCTACGGCAAGAAGGGCGATAAAATCCTGAATATGAACTTCGCCGCCGTAGACCGCGCCCTGGAGGCCCTGGAGGAAATCAAATACCCGGCCAGCTGGGCTGACGCCGTTGATGAAGCGGCAGCCACCGTTACCGAGGAACCGGAATTCATCCAGAAGGTCCTGCGGCCCATCAACGCCTTGAAGGGCGATGAGCTGCCGGTTAGCACCTTTACTCCGGATGGAGTCTTCCCTGTAGGGACGACCAAATATGAAAAACGGGGCATCGCCGTTAACATCCCCCAGTGGCAGCCGGAGAACTGCATCCAGTGCAACCAGTGCTCCCTGGTCTGCCCCCATGCTGCTATCCGGCCCTACCTGGCCAAACCAGCAGACCTGGCCGGAGCGCCGGAGACCTTTGTTACTAAAGATGCCATCGGCAAAGAGGCTGCCGGCCTCAAGTTCCGCATCCAGGTTTCACCCCTGGACTGCACCGGTTGCGGCAACTGTGCCGATGTCTGCCCGGCCAAGGTCAAGGCCTTGACTATGGTACCCCTGGAGGAAGTGACGGCCGTCGAAGAGGCCAACTACAACTTCGCCGAACAGTTACCGGAAGTCAAGGTCAACTTCAACCCGGCCACCATCAAGGGCAGCCAGTTCCGCCAGCCTTTACTGGAGTTCTCCGGTGCCTGCGCCGGTTGCGGCGAGACGCCTTATGTCAAACTCGTCACCCAGCTTTTTGGCGACCGGATGATCATTGCCAATGCTACCGGTTGTTCCTCCATCTGGGGTGGCAGCGCGCCGGCCTGCCCCTATACTGTGAACCGCCAGGGACATGGTCCTGCCTGGGCCAGCTCCCTCTTTGAGGATAACGCCGAGTTCGGTTACGGTATGGCCCTGGCCGTGGCCAAGCGCCAGGACGAACTGGCCACAGCTATCAGCAAAGCTCTGGAGGCTCCCGTCAGTGCAGCCTTTAAGGCCGCCTGCGAAGGCTGGTTGGCCGGCAAGGACGACGCCGACCGTTCCCGCGAATACGGCGATAGAATTAAGGCCCTCCTGCCCGGCGAGATCAGCCAGGCCAGCGGTGAAGTGAAAGACCTGCTCCTGGACATCGACCGGCAAAAGGACTACCTGACCAAGAAATCTATCTGGATCATCGGTGGCGACGGCTGGGCTTACGACATCGGTTACGGCGGTCTGGACCACGTTCTGGCCAGCGGTGCCAACGTTAACGTCCTGGTCCTGGACACTGAGGTCTACTCCAACACCGGCGGTCAGTCCTCCAAGGCCACCCAGACGGGCGCCGTGGCCCGCTTCGCCGCCGGTGGTAAATTCACCAAGAAGAAGGACCTGGGCCTCATGGCCATGTCTTATGGCTATGTCTACGTGGCTTCCGTAGCCATGGGCGCCAGCCACAGCCAGTTGATGAAGGCCCTGATCGAGGCCGAGAAATACGACGGGCCTTCCCTGATAATAGCCTATGCGCCCTGCATCAACCACGGCATCAACATGACTTACAGCCAGCGGGAAGCCAAAAAGGCGGTGGAAGCCGGCTACTGGCCCCTCTATCGCTACAACCCGCAGCTGGCGCAAGAGGGCAAAAACCCCTTCATCTTGGATTACAAGACCCCAACAGCTAGCTTCCGGGACTTCCTGATGGGCGAGATTCGTTACACCTCCCTGAAGAAGCAGTTCCCGGAGAAGGCCGAACAGCTCTTTGCCAAGGCCGAAGCCGACGCCAAGGCCCGGCTGGAGCAGTACAAGAAGCTGGCCGAAGGATAATCGCCTGGTACGCCGCAAGGCCAGGAGTGCAAACTCCTGGCCTTTGTTTATTTTACCTGGCAAAAAGGTGATGGCTGGTTGGATTGCATTCCAGCCTCTTTTAGGGATTGGTAATGACCATATTTAACCTACCCCCGGAGTTCCCAGATGCGCTGGTCTTCCAGGCCCAGGCGCCAGACAGCAATACCAGGCAGGTTGTACTCCCTGACCAGCCCCAGGCGAACGCTAAAGCTGCGCACGTCTTCAAACCACACCACATGGGGCGTATTATCCTCAACATAAGTAAAGGTCGACTCCTGGGCATTGGGGTCATAGTAGATGCTGGCCCCGACACGACGGGCCAGGTCAAGGACCTGGCTGTGGGATAGGGTCACCGGCACCCTGGCCCCTTCGGCCCAGTCATAACCGTAGACAGCCATGCCCAGGCGAATCTTTTCCCGGGGAATTACCGTCACGGCATAATCCAGGACCTGGCGGATAAAACTGGTAGAGGCTATGGGACCCGGGGTGGCGAAATGTTCATCGTAAGCCAGGATATAAACCTGGTCGCTGGCGGCGGCCAGATTCGGATAGCTGAAAGCCCCCGAGAAGGGGTGGCGGGGATTGTCCCGGAGTTCCGCCGGTACGGAAATAGTTGTTAAAAAGCCGGCCCCTTTCAGGGTCTGCCCCAGCTGGTTCAAAAAACTGGTCAGGTAGGGACGATCCTCCGGCGGGACGAACTCAAAATCAATATTCACCCCGGCAAAGTCCCAGCGATACATCAGGTTCAGGATATTCTGGACCAGGGCCTGGCGCAACCCTTCTGTCGTCAGCAGGCGATGGATGAGGGGACCGTACTGGGGGCTGGAGTAATTGTGGACAATGGCCAGCACCGGCAGATTGTAGCGGCGGATGGCTGCCAGTCCCCCGGTGTCGGCCTGGTCCACCAGGCCACCGTTCTCAGTTACGCCAAACCAGAAGGGCAGGACATATCGTAGCAGGCCACCGTAGCTGCGTAAGGAGGCCAGCCCCGACGGGTCGGGGACATAGTACCAATTGTTTTCCAGTTGTCGTTCCTGCAGGGCCAACGTTAACTCCCCCTAGAAAAGGCATTATTAACCATAATATGGTTTTTGTTAACTGGGGGTTCGTTACCAGCCGTACGCAGCCGGGCATAAAAAAATGGAACCCGACATGGTCCCTAAAATAAATTCCTTATATTTACCTGACTTTCTGGATGCCCAGGGATTTCTCCAGGTCGATAATGTGCCCCTGTTCTACCAGGGCGATCTCGCGGATGACCTGGGCGACATCGTAGAGTTTGAGGGCTTCCAGCTGCTCAATGCGCTGGAGATAACGGTGCAGGGCGTCATATTCCGCCTGAAGATCCTGACGCAGCATTTCCACGTTACTGAGGGAGGTCTTGATTTCCTGGACATTAACCGTCGGGAAGCCCCCCAGATACTGGATCTTATCGGTTAATCTGACTGCATGCTCATGCTCATCCTGGGCATGCTGGAGTTCTTCATCGATAATGGCAAAATACTCGGGCCCGGTCAACAGGCTAGCATGCTGGATATACTGGATCATGGCGGCGTACTCCCAGGAGAGGTCCAGGTTCAGTAAATTAATTATCTGGTCAATGGTCATCAAGCACACCTCCGGGTTGGTCGTCGTTAATATATAATATTTTACCGACCTGGAAAGTGTGCCCAAAGGGATAGGAAGACTGCAGGGTTTTTATGTTTAAGCAGGGCGTAAAGCCATGCCCGGCCGGTGCCACGTGGATGATTAAGTTAACCATACTTATACAAGATACCGAAACCGCCGCGGGGATAGCGCCAGTCGATGTTATCATGGGCACACCCGTAGCGGCAGGTGCCGCATTCGACGCAACCTTCATAGGCGGTCTCGATGCGTTCTTCCCTTTCGTTCCAGACGTAAACCCGGGCCGGGCAGATAAAGGTACAGGGTTTGCCCTCGCAGTGGCGGCAGACCTCCCGGTCCTTGATGCGCAGGTGAGGGTGTTTGTCGGTCTGATAACGATTAAGAAAGAGTTTATCCTCCAGGCGCATCAGCCCATCACCCTCCAGAGGTTATAGAGATCGCGGGCAATCTGGAAACGGCTGCGGGAGGTGATAATCTCCCGCAAAATCCGCTTCTGCTTCTCACGCTTGGGGACGTTGTCAACGGTTAAAAACTCCCTGGCGGCCCGGGAGAGGAGGCCGGGGTACAGGGTGAAGAATTGGGGGTTCTGGTCGAAGAAAAATGGGGCCCGCTGGTATTTCTTCAGGTCCTTCAGGACAAAGCTCTCCTCCAGGGCCTGGCGATAAGGGGCCAGGTTGGCTTCACTGTAGTCACCCTTCTCCCTGGCGGCCAGGATAGTCCTGGCTGCCAGCAGGCCGGAGGTCAGGGCCAGATTGGAACCTTCCCGGTGAATCCCGTTGACCAGCATGGCGGCATCCCCGACTACCAGGACGCCGTTGCCGTAGAGTTTAGGAACAGCCTGGTAACCGCCCTCGGGGATAAGATGTCCCTGGTACTCCTTGCTCTCGCCCCCGGCCAGGAGAGGACGTACCATGGGGTGGGATTTCAGGTGCTCCAGGAGGTCGTTGGGGTTCAGGCGGCGGCGCACCAGGCTCGCCAGGAGGACCCCCACACCTACGGAGAGGGAGTCCTTATTGGTATAGATAAAGGCGGTGCCCAGCATCCCCTTGGTGGCTTCCCCCAGGAGTTCAATGGTGCAGCCCTGGCCCTCTTCCAGGTTAAAACGATCCTCGATTTTTTCCCGGGGCAGGGCAATAATCTCCTTCACGGCCACGGCCAGCTGGTTGGTGTTAATGCCGTCGGGTTTCAGCCCGGCCTTCTGGGTCAACAGGGAGTTGGCCCCCTCGGCCAGGATAACCACTTCCGCCCGCACATCGCCCCCTTCCCGGCCTGTCCGTACCCCGATGACGCGCTCGTTTTCCCACAGGAGGTCTTCGACGACGGTTTCGTTGATCAAAAGCGCCCCGGCGGCTACGGCCTGGTCGGCCAGCCAGCGGTCAAAACGGGCCCGCAGGACGGTAAAGGCATTGAAGGGTTCGCCGGCAAAAACCATATCTTTATAGCCCAGGGTCAGGGCCGCCTCCTCGGTGAGCAACCACAGGCGCTGTTCCACCACCGGTCGTTCCAGGGGAGCCTGGTGGTAAAACCCGGGGACCACAGTTTCTGTCGGGTGGCGGTAGAGGACGCCACCCATAACGTTTTTGCTGCCCGGGTGTTCTCCACGCTCAAAGACAATTACTTCCACCCCGGCCCGGGCCAGGGTCAGGGCCGCCGCCAGGCCGGCCGGACCGGCCCCGACAACTACTACCTCAAAGCGCTCAGCCATCCTCGCACCCCTTCCGGAAGAGAGATTCTTGCAACCGGCGGCGCCGGTTTTCAGGCGGATCTCGCTGCCAGCTGCCGGCGGAACTCCTCCGTCAGCGCCGGTACTACCTCCTGGAAATCGCCAATTATACCGTAGGTAGCCACCTTGAAGATGGGCGCCTCCGGGTCCTTGTTGATGGCCACAATCACTTCCGAGTTCTGCATGCCGATCAGGTGCTGGATGGCCCCGGAAATACCGATGGCGAAATATACCTTTGGCCGGACGGTAATACCCGTCTGGCCTACCTGGTACTCCGGTGGCAGCCAGCCGGCTTCTACTGCCGCCCGGGAAGCCCCCAGGGTGCCCCCCAGGACACCGGCCAGTTCTTCCAGGAGGCGCAGGTTTTCCCTGGACCCCAGTCCCCGGCCGCCGGCAACGATAATCTCCGCCCGGTCGAGGTAGATAGCCTTTCCCTTCTCTTCGATAACCTTAAGGACCGTGGCCAGGGCCTCTTCCTCTTTTAAAGCTATTCCTACCCGTACCAACTCCCCCTGGCGGCCTTCCTGCCGGGGCGGCAGAGGCATGACCCGGGGCCGGACGGTAGCCATCTGGGGCCGATGCCGTTGACAGAGAATGGTAGCCATGACGTTGCCGCCAAAGGCCGGCCGGGTCTGTTCCAGCAGGCGGGTTGCGGGGTCTATATTCAAGCCGGTGCAGTCGGCCATGAGGCCGGTTCCCAGGGCTGTGGCCACGGCCCCGGAGAGATCCCGGCCCAGGCTGGTGGCCCCCAGGAGCAGTATCTCTGGCCGGTAGCGTTGAACCAGCTCCACCAGGGCCCGGGCGTAGGGAGCTGTACGATATGGGCCCAGGACAGGGTCTTCCACCAGGTAGACCCTGTCGGCCCCGTAGGCCCAGGCTTCACTAACCAGACCCGCTACTCCCTGACCCAGGAGCACGCCGGCCAGTTCGACTCCCAGGGCATCGGCCAGTTGTCGGCCGGCTCCAAGCAGCTCCCACGAAACCGGGGCCGGTTCGCCGGCCACCTGTTCGATAAAGACCCAGACGCCGCGATATTCGGCATTGGAGACTGTAGTCAAGCCCGCGTCAGCTCCTCTACTTATCCGCTATAATCTTGGTCTGGACCAGTTTGGCTACCAGGATGGCTGCCGCCTGGCGGGGGTCGCCGGGGATGAGCTCCCCGCCCGGCCGGGCCGGCGGGGCGAAGATGCGCCGGACGGAAGTGGGCGAACCCTTGAGGCCGATGGAGGCCGGGTCGAGGTCCAGGTCATCTTTACTCCAGGTGGTAATTGTGGCCCGGGCGGCCCGGATTAGGGCCGGGAGAGAGGCATAACGCAGCTCATTGAGATCCTTGACCACCGTCAGCAAGGCGGGTAGGCGGCCGCGGATAACCTCCCGTTTACCCTCCAGCTTGCGCTGGACCTGGATCTGCCCCTTTTCCAGGTCCACCCCGTCAATGGCCATAACGTAAGTCAGCTGAGTAAAACCCAATCGAGTGGCAATGCCCGGTCCCACCTGGGCCGTGTCGCCGTCAATGGCCTGTTTACCGCAGAAGACCAGGTCAACCGGAGTCTCCCGGCCGATGGCCCTGATAGCTGCAGCCAGGATATAGCTGGTGGCCAGGGTGTCGGAACCAGCGAAGGCCCGGTCACTGAGGAGGATGGCCCGGTCAGCCCCCATGCCCAGGGCCCGGCGCAGGACTTCTTCCGCCTGGGGTGGGCCCATAGACAGGGCCGTCACCTGGCCGCCGTACTTCTCCTTTAGCTGGACCGCGGCCTCAACGGCGTGGGCATCATAGGGATTGATGATTGCCGGTACCCCGGCCCGGACCAGGGTATTGGTCCGGGGATTGATGCGCACCTCAGCCGTATCCGGTACCTGCTTTACACATACTACCATCTGCAACAAAAACCCCACCCCTCTTGTTAGTATGGGGCGGGGCGGACTTTAGTATGCAGTTTTCCCGGCAAGCCATGGCCCGGGTAATAAAAAAGGTCACCAGATAACTGGTAACCCCCTAAGGCTTGGCCCCGAGCTTTTTGTCACCATAATCTCCTTCTACCATTAGTTCCACGGTATTTGTAAGAACATCGGTATAGCTAAAGGAAATCCGGCGCTCCGGGCTTTTCTGTTCTTCCAGGCGAATAACAAAGATATTAGGGTAAGTCTTTTCGAGTACTCCGGTCCGTTCCAGGATTTTTTTACGCCCCCGGTTAGCCCGTAGCTTAACCTTCTGCCCGACGCGGGCTTCGAGGTCTTCCCTGATGGTAGCCAGTACTTCCTTTCCATTCAAATAAGACCACCCTCTTTCCGCGTATACCTTATTATACCGCAGAAAAAGGACAATGTCAACTTTAATAAATTTTTTTACTAAAACAGCAGGTTAATTGTCAAGGGTAATAATGGCATAATAACGGCATTGCCCTGGAGAAAGTTTCAATATGGCGAGCTGGGATAGCCGAGACGCAATTTCCCTTTAATCTCTACTCCGCCGACACCTTCATTGCCGGTAATGGTGTCTTTAATTATCTCAGCCGGGGCCAGGGTCTTCTCGATGGAGGTATAGGCCACCCTCTCAACTACAAAAACAGGGTCGTAGGCATGAATTAACACCCGCAAGGGCGAGCTGGCAAAGGTGGCTCCAGCTTTTAGCAGGGCTTCATAATGGGATTGGCAGGCGCCGGCAAAGATGACCAGGTCATCATGGCCGGGCCGCAGGGCCCTGGCTGCCTTGACAGCGGCTAAAAAGTGTTTGGAATGGCGGTAACTATCCAGGTCGCTAAAATTGCTCCTTTCCCTTAACAGACCATCGTGGCCAGTCAGGACCAGGATATCGGGGGTATACTCCTGTAATAGATCCTTGACTTTATTTGCCTGTTGTTCTTCCGGGACATAGACTCCGTGGGCCGGGAGTTTTAATTGTTCATAAGCGTGCAGGCATTTATCCAGATACTCCTCGTCACCATCCAGGTGCAGCACCCGGCCCGGGACCTCAAAAAAATTCTCCGGCGTCGCCTGCCTATCGGCTGATTTTTCCCTGGCGGTTGCTTCTTCACTGCGGGTGAACAGGGCTTCCTTTTCTACAGCCCGGCGCTGTAAAATACGCCGGATACACAGGTTATGCCGCTGGATATCGTCGTGACGATAACGCAACACCTCTTCTGCCGGCTGCAGTTCCAGGTCGTCCAGCGGGGCATCGGCCACCAGCCGTACGTCCAGACCCCTTAAAATTGCCGTAGTCGTTCCTTTATCGGTGATGGTCAAAGCCTTGACTTTAAAAAAAATATCTTTACCATATGACTTCCGCGCCACAATATCTCCAGGCTTGATCTGATCCAACCTTTATCCCTCCCCGGTGGACCTCTAATCATTCTATTTTATGTTCCGTTCTCCCCGGGTGGTGACCGACAACTTTCGCTTATCTCCCACAGAAAGAATATCTTATAGTAAAGAGAGCTTTGCTCGTCGGGATGGTGAGAGCTTGTTCGCTGCCGTTATACCTGCCTGCAACGAAGCCGGTCGTCTGGTCAGGGTAATTAAAAATCTGTGGGCTCTGCCCCTGGATTTATTTATCCCGGTCCTCAACGGCTGCCGGGATGCCACCCTGGCTGAGGTCCTCAACTTCACAGGCTCCAGGGCCAAAATTATCTATTTCCCCGAAGCCCTGGGTCCAGATGTACCCCGGGCCATAGGGACCCTATATGCCCTGGACCAGGGCGCCCGGGGCCTTCTCTATGTCGACGGCGACATGGTGGGTAACTTCAACCGGGAAGCGGCACTCCTCCTGGAAGCCCTGGAAAGGAACGTCGACCTGGCCCTTTGCAATTGCTACCCCGAGGTGAAACCCCGGCATCCCCTGGCAGGGGCGGTCCTTTACTACCGGGGTTTACTGAATCAAGAGCTGGGTCTCTGGTCCGATATCGGTTACGCTACCCCTTCCCACGGCCCCCACGCCATTTCGCGCCGCCTGCTCCTGCAAATACCCCTGGCTGACCTGGCCGTACCCCCCCTGACCCTGGTCCATGCCACCCGAACCGGTTGCAACGTATCCGTAGCCGTTACCCTGGATCATATCTATCTGGGGTCACGGCAACGCCTTGACCCTCATGCGGAAACTATGGCTGTGACCCTCATCGGCGACTGTATCCAGGCCATTAAAACCGCCAGGGGAGAGACTCCCGACCGTTCTACAGCAGGGTGTAATTACCTTGGCTACGATCACGCCCGGCGACGGGACATCCTGGTCCGGGTTCTTTCCGGGCAGCGGCCCCTCATGATTATGTCAAGTTTCCATAATGCTCCTTCCCTGGCAACTATTTAGCAATGACGAATTATGTTAAGTAAAGGTATAATAGCAGTAAGCTGGATGGCCTGTCCGGGAGAGAGAAAAAATTTAAGGAGTTGATGGCAATAAAAAGGAAAGACCATACCCGCTGGCGGCTGTTCCTGTTGGTTACCTTCCTCTTGACCGGCCTCCTCGCCTTTGCCGGTACAGCCGCTGCAGCCACTTACACCGTCCAACCTGGTGATACCCTGTACCTCATTGGCCAGCGTTATGGTATTAGCGCCTGGGATTTACAAAAAGCAAATAACCTGGACAGCACCTGGATCTACCCGGGTCAGACCCTCTGGGTTCCTGACGGAGGTGGAAATACTTACGTCGTCCAGCCAGGTGATACCCTCTTCTTCATCGGCCAGCGCTACGGCGTGACCGCGGACCAGATAATGGCAGCTAACGGCTTATCCAGCGATATCATTTATCCAGGACAGACCCTGCGCATCCCTAATGGGACCCGGACAGCGACTGCCTCCAGGGGGACAAGTTACGGTTATAGCTCCAGTGACCTGGATCTACTGGCCCATCTGGTCTACGGTGAAGCCCGGGGTGAACCCTATGCTGGCCAGGTCGCCGTGGCCGCAGTAGCCATTAACCGCACCCGTGACGGCCGCTTCCCCAGTACCATCGCCGGGGTTATCTACGATGTCGATGCCTTTACCTCGGTAAACGACGGTCAATTTTACCTTACTCCCGACGCTACGGCCTACCAGGCGGCCCGGGAGGCCCTGCGGGGTTATGACCCCAGTGGCGGCGCCCTCTATTTCTGGAATCCTGCCGAGGTACCGGCCGATTCCTGGGTTTGGACGCGTACCATCATCACTACCATTGGTAACCATGTTTTTGCCCGGTAAAAAAACCCGGACGGAGGCCAGGAAAAAGGGGTGGCAGCCTGAAAACAGGCTCGCCACCCCTTTGTGTTTACACTTGCCGGGGCTTATTCCGTAACCCTATCCTCCAGCCGCCCCGGTACCGCTTATCAATATTCGACCCAGCCTGCGGCCCCTTTCGCCGTCCGGCTGCAACCCCTAGTTGCAGGTAAAGGCCCGATGGCAAATAGCCGGAATGAACGGCCCCTGGCCGGTGGCCGGGATTTACCCGCTCTTGGTGTACTTATCGGCCACCTTGGAGGCGCCACAGGAGTAGGGTTTGATCTTGGCGGCGAACCCGCTCCCTACCACCATCCCGACTATCTCCCGGATCAAGTCCCGGGTCTCGCCATTGGGACCTATATCCAGGTGGATCTCCACGTTTAAATCAGCATGGCCATTGGCCGCCAGCCTCTGGGCGATGAAACTGGCCGTTTCCAGGCTGAGGGCTGTTTCATAAAAGATTTTCTGGCGCAGGGAGGTAATTTTACGCTGGTACTTTTTGCGGTAATAATAACGTGCTCCCCTGCCTACCTGATGGACAATAACGGCGGTGACGAAACAAGTACGCACCCGGGCCTGGGAATCCGAGCCGATGATAATCTTGTACTGGGCTTCGGGGTTGGCATCAACAAACTGCATCATGTCGGCAAACATCTCGTCTTCCGTCAGGCGACCCCTGGTAGGACTGGTAAAATACACTGGTTCCACCTTCTTTCCCTTTAGTGCTGTAGTGTCCTGCTGATGCTCGCAAATTCCTCCATTCCCAGGGTCTCCCCCCGGCGCCGCGGGTCGATACCGGCCCCCGCTAAGGCCTCCATTATTTTCGATTTCTCAAAGCCCAGACTCCCCAGGGCATTGAGAATGGTCTTGCGCCGCTGGTTAAAGGCAGCCCGGACTACCCGGAAAAAGAAGTCCTCGTCCTCTACCTGTACCACCGGCCGGGTGCGACAGGTCAGCTTCAGGACCAGGGAGTCCACCTCCGGCCGCGGATAAAATACCGTCCGCGGGACTTTGAGGACGACGGCCGGTTCTGTATAATACTGCACCACGACACTCAGAGCGCCGTAGTCCTTTCCTCCAGGCCGGGCCAACATGCGATAGCCCACCTCGGCCTGGACCATTAAAACTAGTTCTGCTATCCGGAACCTACTGGTTAGTAAATGCATCAGGATCGGCGTGGTTATATAATAAGGAAGGTTAGCCACAACCTTATAAGTGGGCAACCTTCCCTCTCCAGTCCCTAAAATTCCGGCCACCAGCCGGTCAAAATCGACTTTCAGGGCATCACCGGCAACCAGGCGAACGTTATCCCTGCCGGCCAGGGTTTCTTCCAGAGCAGCAAACAATTCCCGGTCGATTTCTATGGCTATCACCAGTCCGGCCCTGGCGGCCAGTTCCTGGGTAAGGGCTCCCAGGCCGGGGCCGATTTCCACCACAGTATCACCGGGGCCAACTTCGGCTGCCCGGGCAATCTTCCGGACGATATTGGCGTCTACAAGAAAATTCTGGCCGCGGGATTTGCGCGGGACCAGTCCCTTTTCCCGGACCAGAGCCAGGGTTCTCCCCGGCGTGGCTACAGAATCCAACCTGATCCCTCCGTAAACTATTATACTACACCCGGCCCCGGGGTACAAATACCTATAAAAGGAAAAACCACCCGTCAGGGTGGTTTTCAGGGAAGGCTCTGCTGGCTTCCCTCAACGCAGGACATAGACTTTCACCCGGCGGACACCCCAGCGGCGAGTATCCGCCTCGGTATCCAGGAAGACGTCAATTCGGTCGCCCTTGATGGCACTGCCGATATCCTGGGCGATACCATAGCCGTAACCCTCGACATAAAGGCGGGTACCCAGGGGAACTACCGCAGGATCTACGGCAATGGTTCCCACCCGGGGGTAGGCGCCGGTGGCCGTCGGCGCGCCGGAGTGGGTATAGGCCGTGGCCGTAGCCCAGAAGACCCGCTCGAAGCGAAAACTCTGCCCGCCCCGGGAGGCTGTATCCATGGCGCCAACGGCTACTATTTCCGGCACAGGTTCCTTCAGGGTTTTTGTGGAGACCAGCTCGCGTTTAACCTCCTGGCCGTCCTCCAGGATAACCCGGTAGGTCTCCTCCTGGAGACCCTTCACCCCTTCCTGCAGCAAGCGCGTAATACCCTTTTCCAGTTGCGGTTCCGGGCGCCGTTCCACCCGGTAGTTGATTTCTTTACTGACGGTTTCTGTCTTTACGGTTACCCGGATCACCTTGATGGTATCTCCCGCGGCAATGGTAGCATTGAGGTCAGGGATTACCCGGTCTGCCGGGTTCAGGGTGACCCCTGCCTTATTCAGGACGTTGGCCACTGTATCCGGCGGTGTTAAGATCTCCTTTTCCCGGCCGTCTGCATTGATTTTAACCGGTACAGCCCTTTTGATAGTTATCACTATATCCCTGGTAACCGGTGCATCCAGGGCCGGGGTGACGGCATCCTCTGCCCCCAGGGTGATATGCTGCTGGCTTAAAAACTCGCCAACTGTAGGGGCAAAAGTGCGCGTAGCAATTCTTTGTCCATCTACCTCCAGGGTTACCTTTTTCCAGGTATAACTCATTACTCCCCACCCGGTGCCGGTAAAAAGTAATAGTACCGCCACCAGGAGCCAGGGCCAGGGCCGGCGGCGCCCCCGGGAATGCTTCTGGCGCCAATTATTAATCCAGCCGTCCATGGGTCACCTCCAGATTAAACTCTTTAAGTACAAGAACCAAACTGACCTCCTGTATATGCCGGCCCTAAATACTTCGACACCGGGGTAAGATTTTCCTGCCTTTACGCCTGGAATTTTTTTCTAATCGCCGAGAATGCGAACGGTTACCTGTCGCCGGCCCCAGCGCATCGCCTCCCCGGCGCTATCCATAAAGAGATCGATGCGCTTGCCTTTAATGAGCCCACCGGTATCCTGGGCAACGGCATAGCCATAACCTTCTACATAGAGCCGGGTCCCCAGGGGGATAACCCGCGGGTCTACGGCAACAACGCCCCGATAGGGCCAGATCCCGGTGGCCGTCCGGTTGCCTGTATGGGTATAGGCCGTCGCAATTACCATCAAAGTGTCCCCGGCCCGGGCGGTAACCTCTGGATAAGCCCTGCTGCTGTAGGCAACTATTTTGGGGCTGGGCTGGATTTCAACCCACGTGTCTACCAGCCGGCGCTCGACTTCAACGCCATTCTCTTTTCGCACCTGGTATTTGTAATAGCGGACACCTGGTTGCCCCTCCTGTACCACCTTTTCCTGGCCCGGAGGCAGGTAACGGTCTGGCCGGCGCACCACCGGCGGGTCTACTGGTTGCTGCTGTACTTCGATACTATCCTCGACGCGAATTACCCGGATGTACTGGTGGGGGTCTTCGCTTCCCAGGTTGGTCTCCACCCTGTCCCCGGGCCCCAGGGTTATACCCTCCCTGTTCAGGAGCTCACTGGCCACAGAGGCCGGTTCCCGGGGCCAGATATTTTGGCCGGCAACCTCGGCCGCCACAGGCGTACCCCTGGCCATAAACAGCTTCAAGCCGGGCCAGAACCAGCCTCCTGGAAGGGGTAAAATCCAGTCGCCAATCCTTAAGTTTTCCTGGCTTCGGGACTGGAAATCGCCTACCAGCCATTGGTTAACGGTCACCTGCCTGGCCTGACCATCGGCGTAGATATCAACCTTTTTACTGGTCCAGCCCACCAGGAAGAGGGATTGTAACCCCGCCACCAGGCAGGCCAGGAGCACCAGTTTACGACCCCGGCCTGCAGAAGGCTGTCGCAGCAGAAACATGACTTCACTCCTTCCATTATATGCCGCCCATAGTCTTGCCAGAATATTTGTTTTTTATACTGCAAATAAAAACCCGCCCCTTGCAAAAAGCGAAGGGGCGGGGTCACCTTTCACCTGCTAGCTGTTAGCGCCCGCATCAAGCCGTTCAAGGCAACCAAATGCCATTCTAACCGGTCACCATCAAAGGCTCCCGGTCAAACAAAAGCGGCGCCCCAGCCGCCAGAACCTGACATTAACCGGGGGATCTAGATCCCAAACAGCTTCCGGGCGTTGGCGGTGGTGGCGGCCGTTATTTCCTCCACCGTCTGACCCCGGGCTGACGCCAGGGCCGCTGCTACCAGGCCCACGTAGGCCGGCTCGTTGCGTTGGCCGCGGTGGGGTTCCGGCGTCAGGTAGGGACAATCGGTCTCTATCAGCAGCCTTTCCAGGGGTATCCGGGCGGCCACGGCCCGGGGTTTGACGGCGTTCTTAAAGGTCACCGGCCCGGCGAAGGAGATATAAAAGCCCAGGTCCAGGCACTGTCGGGCCATCTCCCAGCTACCGGAAAAACAATGGAGCACACCCCCGGCCGGGTAGGGTGCAGCCTGCTGCAGGATCCGCAGGGTATCCTCATGGGCATCGCGGTCGTGGATAATCACCGGTAGCCTCAAGCTTCGCGCCAGGTCCAGGTGCCAGCGGAAGACCTCCTGCTGCCGCCGGCGGGGCGAGAGATTACGGTAGTAATCGAGCCCTGTTTCACCAATAGCCACCACCCGGCTGTCCCTGGCCAGGCCCCGGATGATGGCTGCCGCTTCTTCATCAAAGTTTAAAGCGTCGTGGGGATGCACGGCCACGGCAGCGTAGATATAGCCCCGGCTGTGGGCCTGTTCCACTGCCAGGCGGGAGGAAGGGACATCGTAGCCGGCATTAACCAGCCCTACCACCCCGGCCTGCTCCAGGCGGGCCATAACCTGGTCCAGGTCGCCGGCGAAGGCCGGGTCATTGAGGTGGGCATGGGAGTCGATAAGTTCCACCATTTAGCGCACCTGGGCGCCGTCTTTGATGGCCCGCTCCGGGGTTACCAGGCTTAAGGATTCGTCGTCAACGGCCGCCAGGACCATGCCCTGGGAGACGATACCCCGCAGTCTGGCCGGTTTCAAGTTGGCTACGATGACCACCTTTTTCCCAACGAGTTCCTCCGGCTGGTAGTAGCGGGCAATCCCGGCCACAATGGTGCGTTCCTCGTTGCCGACCCGGACCCGCAATTTCAGGAGTTTGTCGGCATTGGCCACCTTTTCGGCCTCCAGCACCAGGGCTACCCGCAGTTTAATCCGGGCGAATTCTTCTATAGTGATTTCCTCTTCACCGGGTCGGGCAACAGCCCCCCCGGCGGGAGCAGCCTCGGCCACCTTAACCGGTTCCGTTGCTTTTTCTGCCACTGGTATCTCTCCTTCTTTTAAATCAATCCGGGGGAACAGGGCTTCGCCCCTTCTCACCCTGGTACCGGCGGGAATGCCCCCCCAGGTAGCCAGGCTCTCCCAGGTAAGGGCCGCCGGAACGTCTTTAAGGCCCAGCTGGTCCCAGACCCGGTCGGGTACGCCGGGCATAAAGGGGCCGACCATAATCGTCGCCTGGCGCACGGCCTCGGCCAGGTTATAGAGAACCGTCTGCAGGCGCTGTTTTTGCCCGGGGTCCCTGGCCAGGGCCCATGGTGCGGTTTCTTCAATGTATTTATTGGCCCGGTTAACCAGACGCCAGATTGCCGCCAGGGCCCTGGCAAACTCATAATGATTCAGGGCGTTGTCCACCTCGTCCGGGATGCCGGCGGCCAGGTTTTTGAGCTCTTCGTCCAAGGGTTCCGGGGCTGACGGCGGGTCAATAACGCCCCCGTTGAATTTCTCGATCATGGCCGTCGTCCGGCTTAAGAGGTTGCCAAAGTCGTTGGCCAGATCGGTATTGTAGCGATTAATTAAGGCCTCCTCGCTGTAATAGCCGTCGGCACCATAGGGCATCTCCCTGAGGAGGAAGTAGCGGATGGCGTCGGAGCCGTAGCGATCAATGAGGATCATGGGGTCAACGACATTCCCCCTGGATTTAGACATCTTACCGCCGTCAACCAGTAGCCAACCGTGGCCGAAGACCTGACGGGGCGGCTCAATACCGGCAGCCATTAGGATAATGGGCCAGATAATAGTATGAAAGCGGACAATGTCCTTGCCCACCAGGTGCACGGCTGCCGGCCAGTATTTGCGGAAGAGATGGTCGTCGGCGGTGCCATAACCCAGGGCCGAGATATAGTTGGTCAGGGCGTCGAACCACACGTAGATAACATGTTTGGGGTCCATAGGCACCGGAATGCCCCAGTCAAAGGTCGTCCGGGAGATGCACAGGTCCTCCAGGCCGCCCTCGATAAAACTAATCATTTCGTTACGCCGGGTGACAGGCTGGATAAAATCGGGATGATCTTTGATATATTGCAGCAAACGGTCGGCGTATTTACTCATACGGAAGAAATAACTTTCTTCCTTGACCAGTTCCACCGGCCGGCCGCAATCCGGGCAATTGCCATCCACCAGCTGCCGTTCTGTCCAGAAGGTCTCGCAGGGGGTACAGTACCAGCCCTCGTAAGTGGATTTGTAGATATCGCCCTGGTCATATATCTTTTGCAACAGGGCCTGGACGACCCGTGCATGGCGCGGTTCGGTGGTACGGATAAAATCATTATAAGAGATATTTAGGCGCCGCCAGAGTTCCTGGAAAGTGGCGACAATCCGATCCACATACTGGATGGGTTCCAGGTTGGCCTCCCGGGCCTTGCGCTGGATCTTCTGGCCGTGTTCGTCCGACCCGGTAAGAAAGTAGACGTCGTAACCCCGCAGGCGCTTGTAACGCGCCAGGGTATCGGCCATGGTGGTGGTCAGGGCATGGCCGATATGCAACTTATCGCTGGGGTAATAGATAGGGGTAGTTACATAGAAAACCTTATCCCCCACTTGGGTCGTCCCCTTTCGGCAAATTCAGGAGTATTATATTAAAAACAGGAGTAAGGTGTCAAGTTTTGCCTGTAATAGCGCGAGAATGCTATTTTTTTGTCCAAAATATGGTTGACTTTTACTGGAAGGATTGGTACCATATAGACAGGTTGTCGAAACATGTTGAAACAGGGAGGGGGAGAAAGCCATGATTAAATCCACTGGTATTGTCCGGAAAGTGGACGAGCTTGGCCGGGTGGTCATTCCCATTGAATTACGCCGCACCCTGGGTATCGATGAACGCGATGCCCTGGAGATTTACGTCGATCATGAGAAGATCATCCTCAAGAAATATGAGCCGGCCTGCGTCTTCTGCGGCAACGCCGAGGATATCGTTAACTTCCACGGAAAGAACGTCTGCCGCGAATGCTTGGAGGCCATGAGCCAGCAGGCCAAAGCCGTCTAAGGAAATTCAGGGGACAAAAGGGGCACCAGGGGGTGTCCCTTTTTTAATCCCCTGAAGGGCTAACAGCTTTGTCTCCCGGTAGGCTCCCACCCCTTGCGGTTGCAGGTTCCCCCAGCCCGCCGGACCCTCCCTGCCCACCTTCCCGGGCTTGCAGGCAGGCCCTGTAGATCTCCCGCCGGGACTGGCCGTAGATGCGAGCTACCCGGGCCATGGCTTCCTTACGGTCCAGCCCGCTGGCCTCCAGGTCAGCCACCTCGGCAGCCGCCCGGGCGGGATCATAGGCCGGCCGGGGGGCTGGTGGCGCCCCGGCTACCACCAGGGTAAGTTCGCCCCGGGGTGGGTTATCCCGGAAATACTCCCTGGCCTCCGGCAGTGTTCCCCGCCATATGGTCTCAAACTTTTTTGTTAACTCCCGACCGATGGCCACCTGCCTGGGTCCCAGGGTTGCCGCCAGGTCATCCAGGGTGGCAGTTAGCCGGTGGGGCGCCTCATAAAAAATCAGGGTCCGTTCTTCCCCCACCAGGGCGGCCAGGCGTTCCCGGCGCTCCTTCCCGGCCCGGGGCAAAAAGCCTTCAAAGGCAAAACGACCAGCGGGCAAACCGGAGGCCACCAGGGCAGTCAGGGCGGCATTCGCCCCGGGTACCGGTACCACCGGCAGTCCGGCGGCTACCGTGGCCCGGACCAGTTCCTCCCCGGGATCGCTGATTCCCGGCAGGCCGGCGTCGGAAACCAGGGCGATATCCTTACCCTCCCGCAGCAGCCCCAACAGGTAAGGGGTCTTGCTGGCCAGGTTGTGACGGTGATAGCTGGTCAGGGGGGTGTGAATATCATAATGGGTCAGGAGTTCCCGGGTATGCCGGGTATCTTCGGCGGCGATAAGGTCTACTTCCTTCAGGACCCGCAAAGCCCTGAAGGTAATATCCTCCAGGTTGCCGATGGGAGTTCCCACCAGGTAGAGACTAGCCATCGGGCAGTAACCCCTTCTTTTCCAGGAAACTCTGGCAAAAAAGGCAGCCCTCATTACCCCGTACCCGGGCAAAATGGGGCGGGCAGACGTGGTAACCTTCATTATAAAGGCGCACCAGCTGCTGGCGCCCACTCTCCCCCTCGCCGGCAGCCAGGATCATGGCCCGCAAGCGCTGGTTTTCTTCTTCCAGGGCAGCGACCCTGGCCCGCAGGCGCCGGGTTTCCTTAAGGACCTCATTCAGCTGCCCTTCCAACCCGGCCAGGGCGACTGTCAGCATGCCCCCGGTATCCTCCGGTAGATTAGTGCTCATGACATTCTCCCTCAATGGCTTCCAGAGGAAACTCCATACTCCCCTGCTCGGGTATTTCTACGGTTACCCTTTCCTTAAGGATATTAATCCCCGTCACCCGTCCACAGCCTGCCGGCGTCCGGACCATGGCCCCGCAGCGGGGCAAGCGGTGCCTGGCATCTTCATAGGCGTCATTTTCATAGCGCAGGCAGCACATGAGCCGGCCGCAGAGCCCGGAGATCTTGGTCGGATTCAGGGATAAGTTCTGTTCCTTGGCCATGCGGATGGATACCGGGTCAAAGTCGCCCATAAAGGTGGCGCAGCAGATGGGACGGCCGCAGCAGCCCAGACCGCCCAGCATCTTGGCCTCATCCCGGACGCCTATCTGGCGCAATTCGATGCGGGTGCGAAAAATAGCTGCCAGGTCCTTAACCAGCTCCCGGAAATCGACCCGGCCCTCGGCGGTGAAGTAAAAGATAATCTTGCTGACGTCAAAGGTAAATTCGACATCTATCAGTTTCATGGGCAGGCCGTGTTCTTGGATTTTCTGCTGGCAGATAGCGAAGGCATCTTTTTCCTTCTGGCGGTTTACGGCCACCTGTTCCAGATCGGCCTGGGTAGCCGGGCGTAGAACCGGCCGCAGTGGTTGGACCACCTCGGTTTCTTCCACCTGGCGGGGGGCAATGACTACTTCACCTAATTCCAGGCCCCTGGCCGTTTCTACAATCACGGCGTCGCCCTTGTTGAGTTTCAGACCGCCCGGGTCAAAGTAGTATATCTTCCCGGCTTTTTTGAACCTGATGCCGACTACCGTAATGATGATTTATGCACCTCCCCCGGATAATGCTTGATAATGCTTGCATGCCTACGCTGGCGACGGCTCGCCGCCATGAATGGCTTCTCCGGAAAACTGGGTGTAAAGTTTAAACATCATGACTTCCAGGGCCAGGCGGTGGTTGGCGTTATGCTCCAGGGCCGCCAGGGTATCCTGGATAGTCCAGAAACAGGCCCACAGCCGGGAAGGTGCCAGGAACGGCGTCAGCGGTTCGCCTGGCTTTAGTAATAGTGTTGCCGACCCTGTAAGCTGCCAAACCAGCTGGTCCCGGCAGGCCAGGGCCATACCGGTCAGCACTGCCGGCAAGTCAGCCTCCTTTTCCAGTTCCGGCAGGATCTCTTCCATTATAACCGGTAAATCGGCCGCCACCAAGCGGGCCCAGTAACCGGTACCCGCCTGAGAAATCGCCATTGCCCCTTCCAGGTGGATTTCCTGGCAGCGGGAGCGAATGGTGGGCAAAAGGGGGTCAGGTTGGGCGGCCAGTAAAATAAGATAAGTCCCTTCCGGCGGTTCCTCCAGGGTCTTTAGAAGGCAATTGGCTGCTGCTTCCGTCATAGTGTCGGCACCGGCCAGGACAGCTACCTTGACTCCACCCTGAAAGGCCTGGAGGGCCAGCCTGGCTTCCAGTTCCCTTATCTGGGCAATCTTTAAATTGGTACCGCGGGGCTCCAGGAGGTAGAAATCGGGATGGTTACCGCCGGCCATTTGCCGGCAGGAGTGGCAGCTACCGCAGGGTTCGCCCCCCTGGAGGTAGCGGCAGTTCAGGGCCGTGGCCAGGTAGATGGCTTCGGCCCGGCGTCCTTCTTCACTCCCCCCTACCAGGAGGTAGGCATGGGCCAGTTTCCCCGCCAGTAAAGCCTGTTTTAATTGCTGGTGTGCCGTCAAAACCTGTTGCCACCTCCTCCCGAAAATAGGATCCTACCAAAAATAGCGATTGCTGGTTCTTGCTATATTCCAGTTTCTTGAAGGGCTGGAGGGTACAGGCTACGGCCTCCGGCGGTTCTAGACGAGCAGGCTATGCGCTCAGCTGCTTTAGTTTATAACCTTTCCAGCCGGGCATCCAGGATCTCCTTAATCTCCTCCCAGACCACATCCGGGGAGGGAGTACCGTCAATGAGGTGCACCCGCCGGGGTTCCCGGCGGGCCAGGTCCAGATAACCCTGGCGTACCCGCCGGTGAAACTCCAGATCTTCCTGTTCCAGTCGGTCGCTGCCGCCCGAATGCCTGCCCAGGCCGATTGCCACCGGAACATCAATGAGAAAGGTTATATCCGGCCGCAGGTTACCGGTGGCCAGGTCGTTGAGCCGCTCTACCAGTTCTGCTCCCAGCTGGCGGCCGTACCCCTGGTAGGCCAGGGTGGAATCGCTGAAGCGATCGCACAGGACGATCTTGCCCGCCGCCAGGGCCGGGCGAATCCGCTCCGCTACATGCTGGGCCCGGGCGGCGGCGTAGAGGAAAAGCTCCGCCCGGGCATCAACAGGGCTATACGAAGGCTCCAGGAGCAACCGGCGGATGGCCTCCGAAAGCAGCGTCCCGCCCGGTTCCCGGGTCCGTTCCACTGCCAGCCCCCGCCGGTGCAGGTATTCTTCCAGCCGATCCATCTGGGTAGTTTTACCGGAACCGTCCGGCCCCTCCAGGGTTATAAAAAGGCCTCTGCCCATATCTCCATTACCTGCCGTCCCAGGATTAAATTTATAATTACTACCAGTATTTCCTTCGTGCCAGCGAGCACCCCGGTTACCGCGCACCCTGCCGGGTTAGCCATCCACTACCAGCACCCGGCCAGACGGTCCCCGTAAATCCCTGAGCCGCTCGAGGACCTCCGGCGTCAGAACCTCCCCCGGTACCGTCAGGGCCAGGCCCGGCGGGCAGGGGGAGATGAGTTCGGCGGCAATCTTCCCCGTAGCCTCCCCCAGGGGCAACTCCCGCCGGGGGGCAAGCCAGGCCTCCCGGGGCGTCAAAGCCGTCTCGGGTATCCTGACGGGCGGTGCCGGGGCTAAAGCTGCCGGCTGCCTACTGTCGGATCGCGGCAGGGCCAGCAGGGCGGTCACCAGGGCCTCGATTTTCTCCTCACCGTCGCCGGGGGTGATGATTACCACGATATAATCCTCTCCCGCCAGTTCTACCTCCTGGCCGGCGCGGCGCAGGGTGGCAGCCACCTCCGTTCCCCTCCGGCCCAGGGGCGCCGTAGGCAGGAGCAGGCGGGTTACATCCAGGCCGCTGGCCGCCGGCCCGGTAACATCTGCCATTGCCAGGGGCGGTAGTCCGGCCCGATCCAGCCTGGCCCGGGCCGCGGTAGCCCGGGCTACCGTCAGACCCCAGTCCTGCCGGCCCCGTTCTTCCGCCAGGAGACGGGCCGTATCCAGGGAAGCCAGCAGGAGGTAGGAAGGACTGGTAGTCTGGAGCAGGTTCAGGGCTGCCGCCACCCTTGCTGCCGCTGCCTCCTCCCGCAGGTGCAGCATGGCTGCCTGGGTCAGGGCCGCCAGGGTTTTATGGCTACTCTGGACGACAAAATCAGCCCCCAGGTCCAGGGGAGACGGTGGCAGGCCCGGAGCCAGGCCAAAGTGGGCCCCATGGGCGGCATCGGCCAGGACCGCCACGCCGTGGGCGTGGGCCAGGGCAATTAGTTCTTCGCTCCGGGGTACTACACCTTCATAGGTAGGATGGACCAGGAGCAGGAGCCTGGCCCCGGGATGTTCCCTTAAGGTTCCGGCCAGGCTTTCCGGGGCTACCCCCAGGGGCAGGCCCGGGCTGGCCAGCCATTCCGTGGCCAGGTAAACCGGCCGGGCCCCACTTAAAATCAGGCCATTAAAAACCGCCCGGTGGGCGTACCGGGGCAGCAAAACTTCATCCCCGGGGCGGCAGGTGGCCAGGATGACGGCCATCAGGCCGGCGCTCGCACCGTTTACCAGGAAAAAAGTCCGGGCTGCGCCATAAAAGCGGGCCGCCCGCTCCTGGGCGGCGGCGATAGCCCCCCCGGGACAGGCCAGGTTATCCAGGCCAGGTACCTCAGTCAGGTCCAGAGCCAGGGCCGCGCCCAGGAAATCCCGCCACAGGGGCAAGGTATAGGCCCCGTCCTTGTGACCGGGAGTATGCCAGGAATTAAGTCCTTGCTGACGATAGTTTAAAAGCGCCTCCCATAGAGGCGCCTGCCCTTGGGTCTTCACCCTTCTATTGTAACATACTTACCGGAGGGGCGAAACACCCTCCATTGCCCGGGGCATTCCCGGTTTCGTATATACCTTCCTCCGGGCCGGGGTATAGGCTCCGGGCTCCGGTGGTTCCTGGCGGGCAAACTGAACGCCCCCGTCCCTCAGCGCCCGGCGCGCTGGACCCCGGCGTGATCCACGTAGTAATCACCCTTGAGAATCAGTTGCCCCACCGGCACCACCTGGTAGCCGTCGGCCTTCAGCTTATCCAGGAGGGGGCCCAGGACATCGGCCGTATAACGGCCATTATTATGGAACAGGACAATGGAACCCGGTTTGATGCCCTTGACTACCCGGTTATAGATATCCGTAGCCGTCATTTGCTCCTGCCAGTCCAGGGAATCGACATCCCACTGGATGGCCCGGTAACCCAGCCTCTCCACCGTCCTGATGACCGTGTCGTTGTAGTCACCAAAGGGCGGCCGGAAGAGCTCAGCCTTATAACCCGTCACCTCCGTAACCATACGGCTGTTCTCCTGCAGTTCCTTTTCCATTTCCGCCGGGCTCAGGGCGGTAAAATGGGGATGGGAGGCCGAGTGGAGGCCGATTTCATGGCCGTCGGCGGCTATCTGTCTGGCCACATCAGGATACTTTTTGAGCCAGATGTTGGTCAGGAAAAAGGTCGTCTTGACACCGTGCTGTTTAAGGGTAGCCAGCAACTTGGGGGTATACTCCGCCCCCCAGGTGGCGTCAAAGGAGAGGGCCACCTTTTTTTCCGTGGTGCCCACGCTATAAATGGGTAAAAGCCTGTTGGTACGCCCAACCAGGGCCGCCAGGGGCTGGCAATCGGCCAGCCAGGCCCCCAGCATAAGCCCCAGGAAAAACAAAAGCACCGGGATCAGGAAATTGCTTATCCGGCGCCGGTGCCAGAGCAGGATCATCCCCTTCACCCCCAGGATGATCCTATTCGGTTGCGGGTGGGTATATGAACTATAACTCACAGGGTGGGCGTAAAAAATAGCCGTTGGCCAGAACCGCGCCAAAAAGAAAAACCCCCGGGTGGGGGTCAGGGGTATCAGCCGGCCTTGGCCTTGCTCCGGACGGCCCGGTTCTGGTAGGCCTGGTCCAATATTTGCATAACATGGATTGCTTTGCCAGACAAGCGGTAGACATCCAGGCCGTGGGCCAGTTGCATGAGGCAGGCCGGGCAGGAGGTTGCCAGGTATTCGGCTCCGGTCTTCTTAAAGTTATCCATCTTGCGGGCGAGGATCTTACGTAATAGTTCGTAGTGGGTTACGTTATAGGAACCGGCACCGCCACAGCACCAGTCGGATTCATTCATCTCGACGAATTTAACCCCCGGGATACTCTTCAAGATCTCCCGCGGTTGCTCCTTGACCTTCAGGCCCCGGGCTGCATGGCAGGGATCGTGGTAAGTTACGGTAGCGTTGACCGGCCCCATCTCCTTTTTAAAGCCAATCTCGACCAGGTACTGAGAGGCATCCTTTACTTTAGCCGCTAGCTGCGCCGCCAGGGGACCATAATGGGGATCGTCCTGAAGGAGTTCGGCGTAACTGTGAAGGCCGTGGGCACAGCTGGCGCAATCGGTGACAATTGCTTCAACCTCATAGCGGCTGAAGGCGTCCAGATTTTCTTTGGCCAGTTTTATTTGCATCTCTATATCGCCATAGGCCTCATGGGGGATGCCGCAGCAGTTGCTGGTCGGCACTACTACTTCGATATCGTTTTCCTGGTAAACCCGCAGGGTGGCCTCGCCAACAGCAGTAAAAAAGTTGTTAATCATGCAGCCGGCAAAGTAGGCGACTTTATGCCGGGGCTTCATCGGCTTCTTTAAGAGTTGGGGTAACTGGACGCGCAGGGTTTTCTCGGGGATGGCCGGCAGCAGCCCCTCGGCCTTGCCCAGGGAACCCATCAAGTTAAGAAAACCGATATGCCGGGCCAGCCAGCGTGCGCCGCTGCGCTGGTAGAAGCGCAGGACTTTGGCCCCCAGGGTCAGGCGCCGCTGGTTGGCCAGGACCCCCCGCAAAGCCATGCGGATGGGGAAGGGCTGGCCCTTGGCCCGGGTAATTTCGGCCCGGGCGGTCTTGATCAGGGTGTCGGTGATGACGGACGAGGGGCAGGCCGCTACACAGGCGCCGCAAAGAAGGCAGGAATAGATATGCTGGTTGATCTCGGGCTCTTTCGTTAAATCCAGTTTGCCCTCCATGGACTGGCGCATTAAACGGTTACGTCCCCGGGCCAGGGAAAACTCTTCCCCCGTCGCCTTGTAGGTGGGACAAACTTCCTCACAAAAACCGCATCTATTACAACGGACAATATCTTCTTCCCGCTGGCGAAAGGTTTTAACCATGGCCTATTCCTCCTCCCCTCAAGAAGCTGCCCTATTATCTACTAATACATAGGCCAGGACCTTGCTGTTGGGGGCCATGATCCCTCGCGGATCGAAGGCCGCCTTGACCCGGCCCAGGAGTTCAAAGATAGCCCTTCCCCGGGCCTCAACCCGGCGTCTGGTAAACTCGAGGTCATCGATATTATCTACTACCAGGAAACCGCCCAGGTTTTCCGCCCGGGCAGACAGCTGGTCGACAACCCCCCGGACGCCGTTAAAAGCTTCGGGGGCCTGGTCCAGGAGAATATGAATGTGGCCGTTACCAAAGTGGGCTACCATAGCCGCCCCTTTACGGCTGCGGTCCAGTTCCGCCCTGGCCCCCTTGAGGAACTCTCCCAAGGCGGTGAAGGGTACCGCCGCGCTGGCCAGGATGGCTCCCCCCTCACCGGCAAAGGTCGGCCAGATCTGCCGCCGGGCCTGCCAGGCGCCGGCCGCAGCCTCTCCTTCCAGGATAAGGGTACCTTTAAACTTCCCTTGCAGGTAGTCCGCCTGGGCGTCCACCTGCTCGGTAAAACCGTTAAAGTTCGCCAGGATGCCAGGGCCTTCCCCGTTTGGACGGTAACCGGCACGGGCCAGGATCTTCATGGCCACGCCATCCATGAGTTCCAGGGCTGTGGGCAGGGTATCGCTCCTGATGATCCGGGCCGCCTCAATGGCTGCTTCCAGTTCCTTGAAGGAAAGGAAGACGGTGATTTCCTTTTCCGGCAACGGCCTTAACTTCAGCATCACCCTGGTGATAATCCCCAGGCTGCCCCAGGAGCCAGCTATAAAGCGAGTGTTATCATAGTCCTGGACGTTTTTCACCGTCTTGCCGCCGGTGCGGATAATCTCTCCCGTAGACAGGACCACCTCGAGTCCCAGGATGTGAAATTTGGCGTCACCGTAGCCCAGTTTGCTGGGTCCGGAAGCGCCGGCGGCCACGCAACCGCCGACTGTTGAGGTGTCTCCATCCACCGGCTCCACAGGCCAGTATAGGTTGTGGGTTTTCAGGGTGGCCTGTAAATCCTTGAGGGTGACGCCCGCTTCTACGAAGGCCGTCATATTTTCGTAATCATATTCGAGGATCTTGTTCATCGCGGTAAGGTTAATCGCCAGGCCCCCGTTTAAGGGTAGTAAACCCCTGCGGGCCATGGTACCGGCACCCCAGGGTACCACCGGAATGCCCTCCGCGGCGGCCACCTTTAATATCGCGGCTACCTGCTGGCTGTCCTGAGGGTAAAGAACGGCCTCCGGGAGGGCTGTTTTGCTAAAACCGTGCTGCCGCCTGACGGCCTCTTCCACCTGGCAATTCTCCCTGCCAACGATTTTTTCCAGGTTGGCGATAATTTCGCGTCGCATTTTGCCATCCTCCTCAAGCTGCCGTTTCGGGAACAGTTTTACCAGCGTTTAATGTATCACTGGGATCGAAGGCCAGACGTTCCCGGCGTAAAAACTGAAGCTCCTGCTGGTTAAAGGCCCAGGGAACAAAATCCAGCTTGGCCAGGCCGATGCCGTGCTCGCCGGAGAGGGTACCGCCCAGGTCAAGGGCATAGCGGAAAAGGGCGGCTCGCACCTTTCCACTCTAGCCATCTCTTCCTTATTCCGTTCATCAAACAGGACCAGGGGATGGAGGTTGCCGTCGCCGGCGTGGGCCAGCATGCCGATGGGGACATTGTATTCCTTGCTCAAGCGGTCGACTTCTTTGAGGATTAATGGCAGTTTAGTACGGGGGACGGTGGCGTCCTCCATATCGTAGTTGGGTGCCAAGCGGCCGATGGCGCCAATGGCCATCCGCCGGGCTGTCCAGAGGTTATCCCTCTCCCGGGCATTCTGGGCCAGTTTGACGTCCGTAGCCCCGTTTTCGCGGCAGATAGCCATTATCTGCTGGGCCTGGCGATCCAGGCCGGCGTCCCAGCCGTCCACTTCAATCAGGAGGATAGCTCCCGCCCGGGTAGGCAAGCCGATATGCAACCAGTCCTCAACGGCGTTAATGATCTTGTTATCCATGAGCTCCAGGGTGCAGGGGATAATGCCATGGGCGATAATGGCGGAAACGGTTGTCCCGGCATCTTCCAGGGTGTTGTAAGAGGCCAGCATGGTCCGGTTAGCCTTCGGCGCCGGGGTTAGTTTGCAGATAATCTTGGTGGCCACGCCTAAATTGCCTTCTGAGCCGATAATAATGGCATTGAGATTTAATTCCTGGGCTATTGGCTCCAATTTACCTCCAATTTGCACAATTTCCCCGCTGGATAAGACCAGTTCCATGCCAATGATGTGATCCTTGGTAAGGCCGTACTTGATCCCCCTCATGCCACCGGAGTTCTCACCAAGATTGCCGCCCATGGTGGAAACCTTCTGGCTGGCAGGATCCGGCATATAAACCAGCCCGTAGGGGGCTACGGCCTTCTGCAACTCCATATTGGTAACGCCCGGTTCGACTACCGCCACCCTGTTTTCGGGATCAACCTCCAGGATGCGGTTCATTTTCGTCATCACCATGACAATGCCGCCACGCTGGGGTACAGCGCCGCCACTTAAACAGGTACCGCCACCTCTGGGGGTCACCGGGATTTTTTTGATGCTGGCTAATTTCAAAATAGATGCTATCTCCTGACGATTTTTGACATAAGCAATAACCTCCGGTCGACCGTAAACGAGAGAAGCATCATACATGTAGGTATTCAACGAAATTTTAGAAGTAAATACATTTTCCTTACCGACAATAGCAACCAGTTCGTTTAGAGTTGCTTGATCGACCATTCAGCCTTCTCCCCTTCCCCACTTTGTATAAACGTATCATCTTAACCGCTCCCCGGGCGAAAAATGATGAATAAAAATAAGATAACCCCTCGCATCCCTCCTACCCCTCGTGGGTATGATGGCAATACAAAAAATCTACATATAAATGTAGCAGCTGTTTTAAATCTATGTCAAGAATTGTTCTCATAGTTATATCCTTCAGGCAGGCAAAAAGACCGGTTAATAAAAATCGTTCACCATTTTTCACTTTTTAACTACCTGTCTTATGGCCTTACCACCTTTGCGGTTATTTTATTTTCACTCCCTCGGGCGAGCCGGCTGTAAATGGGGCAGGGTTCAAGATTACGCGTAACCAATCACAATATACCCCTACTTAATAAAAAATTTAAATATTGCTCCATCTACTCTCAATATACCACTGCCTGGTACACCTGTCAATGCCTTTCTGGCAAACTGGTAAGGCTGTCAGACCGGTCCTTGCCGTTGCGGCGCTCAATCCAGATGGCTGCGTCGGGGCAGACCAGCTGGCATTTTTTACAGGCAATGCAGGGTTTACCATGACCGGGTTCGACCACCGGCGTACCAAAGGCCCCCAGTTGTTTGGCCCAGCCAATGGTATCCACCGGGCATTTCTCGATACACAGGCCGCAGCCCTTGCAAAGGGCCGGGAAGAGGTGAAAGATGCCCTTGCCGTTTTCCGTAGTAATGGCTTTAAAAGCTACGCTCATTGTGCTTCCCTCCTGCTAACCAGCTGGTAGCCCCTTTCCAGGGCGCGATAGTTCAGATCCCGCAGGCTGGGGTCCTGGGCAAATTTATGGCCGAGCTGGCGTTCCAGGGCTTCTTTTACTTCCTGTTGTTTCAGAAAACCGGTGAGACCCACCAGCACCCCCAGGATAATGACATTAAAAACCCGGGGGTGCATCTCCTTCTGGGCTATCTCCAGGGCAGGAACGGCCAGCTTTCCGGGCTTATCCCCATATACCTTACGGACTTCATCCTCCAGGCTGGCGTCATAAACCAGGGTGGTCGCCGCGCCGGTATACTGCTTTACCCGTTCCACGGCCCGGTAGCTTAAAGCCACGACTATATCCCCGGTGGTAAATTTGGGTGCACTCACCGGCTGTTCGCTTACCTGAACGAAGGCTACCGAAACACCGCCACGTTGTTCTACCCCGAAGTTGGGGATATACAGGGCCTGGTGACCGGCGCGGTAGGCGGCTTCAGTTAAAATCTCGGCTATGGACTGGACTCCCTGGCCGCCTTCCCCGGCCAGGGCAATCTTAATGTTCAGGGGCATCGGGCGTTCCCTCCCCGACCTGGCCGTTTTTTACCTCGCCGGGGGTCCTTAATTCCCCGGTAGGAAAATAGGCGGCCATTTCTTTTTCAATAAAGCGCCAGGTTTCGGCGGCATTGGTACGCCAGTTGGTCGGGCAGGCTGACAGGGCCTCGATAAAGGCTATTCCCCGTCCCTCTATCTGGTTTAGCAGCCCTTTCTGGATAAAGTTCTTGAGTTGGACCACGTTGGCAATGCTGCCCCTGGCCACATAGGCTCCGGGCGGGGCGACGGCAGCCACCAGTTCCGGTCCCAGCATAGGCCGGCCGGTGAGCTTGACGTCACGGCCGTAGGGGGTTGTCTCGGTCTTTTGTCCGGGGAGGGTGGTTGGCGCCATTTGCCCGCCGGTCATACCGTACTGGGTGTTGTTGACGACGATGATGGTTACCAGGTCGTTGCGCACGGCGCTGCTGACCAGGTGCTGGGCACCGATGGCATAGGCGCCGCCGTCACCCATGTAGGAAACAACCACCAGCTCCGGCCGGACCCGTTTCATCCCTACCAGGACCGGGGTTGTCCGGCCGTGATGGGTCTGGATGGTATCCAGGTTGAAAAAGTCCCAGGAAAGGAGGGAACAACCTATATCGCAGCCGAAAATGGTCCTTTCCTGGATATTCAGGGCATCGATGGCTTCACCCAGGGCCTTGAGGATAATACCGTGGCCGCAGCCGGGGCAAAACTTATGGGGTTTGGTTTCGGCCCGCCAGACCCGCGGCATTTGCGGTTGAGCAGCCAGGGCCATAAAATCAGCTCCTTATAGTTTGTTGGACGGCGCCGATTATCTCCTCCGGGGTTATGCCCATGCCCGGCCGCAGGTAGCCGCTGACGGGTGTTTCCAGGCCATAGAGGCTGGCCCTGACCTGGCGTTCCAGCTGGCCGTGGGCGGACTCGACCACCAGGATCCTTTGCGCCCTGGCAGCTAGGGGCTGCAAGGCTTCCTCCGGGAAGGGTCTAAGGGTAATGGGCCGGAAGTACCCGGCCTTGATGCCGGCTTCCCGGAGGGAGTCTACGGCTGCCCGGGCGGCCCTGGAAACAACTCCGTGGGCAATGACCAGGAACTCGGCATCGTCCACAGCGTAGGCCTCCCATTCGACTACTTCCGGGAGCATGGCCTGGTAGTCTTTAATTGAGGCGCTAAGCCGGTCATAAAGTTCATCCTCGAGGTTGTAGGTATTGCGCAGGTGGGCAGGCTCACGATCTATCCCGGCTATACCCGGCAGGCCTACCATCGGCCGGCACTCTTCCATGACAATACCCCTGGTGGCGGGGTCATAGATGGTTACCGGTTCCCTCATCTTGGACTGGTAACCGTCACCCAGGACAAAGGTAGGGAAACGATATTTCCAGGCAGTGTTGAAGGCCTTGATGGTATAGTTAAAAAGGTCCTGATGGGAGGAGGTGGAATAAACAATCCTGAGTCCCTCCCCATTGCCGCCGAAACAGGTCAGGTTGAGTTCCTGCTGGGAATAGATGACCGTGGCCGTCGAAGGGCCGCCCCGCTGGGTCACGACCACCACGGTGGGCAGGCGCATCATCTCGGCCATGGACATGGCCTCCTGCATGAGGACATTGCCCGGCCCGGCGGTGGCCGTAAAGGCCCTCTTGCCGGCCAGAACCCCGCCCACAGTAGTAAACCCGGCTGATATTTCGTCCTCGGTCTGTAAAAAACCCCGGTCGTACCTGGGAGCCATGCGGGTCCAGTAGTGCATGATCTCGTTTTGGGGCGTAATGGGGTAACCGTACATGATGTCAGCCCCTGCCGCCAGGGCGGCCCAGGCGACAACCTCGTTGCCGGTCATAAAGGCCCTTTGCTCTCCTTCAATGGGTTTTGCAGCCATATATTCACCGTCTCCGAAAATAGGATTCTGCTAAATGAAGTGTTTCTTGGTTTGTTTCCCGTGGGCTAGAAATACAGCCATAAGGGCTCCAGTGGTTTTCGGCTAGCAAACTTGGCGTTCAGTTGCCTAAGCAGCGGGGGTGGAACTTTAGTTCCCCCGGCCACAGGGGTCCTACCAGAAGGCCCGGGGCATGTAGCGATGAAGCACCCGTACGGGATTACCTTCCCAGTCCCGCTCTCCCAGGAAGAAAGCCAGTTCCTCCACTACAGCCGTAGCCACCACCGGTATTCCCAGCTCCCGGGCCGCGGTGGTCACCATCCCCGCACCTTCCTGTACCAAGGCAGCCGTGGTCTCGTCGCCCAGATGGGTGTTATTGATGAGACCGTCGACCCGCCCCAGGGAGCGGACATGATCGATTATAGCCGGCACCGTGGCCGTAGCCGGACGGGTAGTGTTAATAACTGCCAGGACCCGGAGGTCGGGATTCTCCTCCACGTCCTCCAGTAAATGTAAAGTCCTTGCCCCGGCGACGCCATAACCGACATCGATAATGACACTGCCTTCCCGGCGCAGGGCCCAGCGGACCGCCGGGTAAAGTACAGTCCCGGCTTCACCCCAGCCAGTTACCTGTCCTGTTTCCCACCCCAAGACCTCTATGCCTTGCTCTTCTAGTTCTTTTTTTAGGGGTCGCAGGGTATAACATGGTTCTACGGTATCCAGGTCGGCCAGGGTGACTACCCGGCCCTGCCTGCGTAAATAGACAGCCCGGTTAATAGCGTTTTCCGATTTGCCGCTGCCGTATTCGCCTACATAAGCCTCTACAATGCGCGCCGGCCCTCACCTCGCCTTTAGTATGTTTCATTATCGGGCCGAGTATGAAAGGAAAATAAAAACCCGGGGCAACCGGGCTTAAAGTAAAAACCAGATTCAGTTTGTTGGCCTATCAGCTCCGGCCTCAGGCTCCCAGTACCAGGCGTAAAAAAATCAGCAAGACCAGGCCTGGCAGGCCCAGAAAACCGGCAATTAAGACTGTGAGCCAGTTTAAAGGGATAAAAAAGTGAAAATAGGCACCGAAGAAATTAAAGGCCCAGAGGATTAGCAGGCCAAAGAAGGAGTTGATTATGATTTTCAAGACCAGCTTCAGGGGTTTTAAAAAAATACTGCCCAGGAGATAAATCAGGAAGAGCAGGAACAGGGCAGCAAAAAGGAGCTGGATGGTATCGCCTGCCACGGCTACTACCCCCTACAGATCGAAATTATGCAAGGCCTGTCCCCGGTTACGGACTACTTTCCACAGGTACATATACCTTCTTTCTGCAGCCTCCAGCCGGTAGATGGCCTGATCAACCAGGTCCGGTTCCGTAACTTCGGCAAAAAAACGCTGGGCCGCCAGCCATTCCTCCCTGGCTTCTCTGATGGCTTCAGCCATTTTTTCTAATTCTTCCCTCGGTCCCAGTTCCATAAAACCGGCCACCTCCCAACTGCCTTTGGTGATAGGATATGCAGCTGGGAATTATTTCTTGCCAACTTTTTGCTCTATCCCAATTTTATTCTAGTTCGTGGCGGCCGGCAAAGGCCCGGGCCAGGGTAACCTCATCAGCGTATTCCAGATCGCCGCCGACGGGCAAGCCGTAGGCCAGGCGGGTAACCTTTACCCCCAGGGTTTTCAGCAGTTTGTCCAAGTAAAGGGCCGTCGATTCCCCCTCGACATCGGCATTAGTGGCCAGGATGACCTCCTTGACTTTCCCGTCATGAAGCCGGGCCAGGAGCTCCTTGACCCTTAACTGCTCCGGGCCGATACCATCCACGGGGGATATGGCTCCCTGGAGGACGTGGTACAGGCCCCGGTACTGGCGTGTTTTCTCCAGGGCGATAATGTCCCGTGCTTCTTCAACCACACAGATGCAGGAGTGATCCCTTTCCGGATCACTGCAGAGGCGGCAGGGATCCCTGTCAGTGAAGTTACCGCAGATGGAGCAATAGATTGTCTTCTGGCGCGCTTCCAGGATAGCCGCCGCCAGGTCCCGGGCTTCGCTGGCCGGAACTTTAAGGAGATGAAAGGCCAGGCGCTGGGCTGTCTTGGGGCCGATTCCGGGTAGCCTGCCCAGGGCGGTAATCAGTTTATTGAGGGGCTCCGGGTAATACATTCCCTAAAACCCCGGCAGGCGGATATTGCCAGTAATCTTCGCCATTTCCCTGGTTACCATCTCCTGGGACTGGTGCAGAGCCTCGTTGACGGCCGCCAGGATAAGGTCCTGGAGCATCTCCACGTCTTCAGGATCAACGGCTGCCGGGTCAATTTTAATGTTGACTAGTTCCTGGCGACCATTGGCCGTAACTTTTACTACCCCACCGCCGGCGCTGGCCTCAACCGTCCTCTCCCCCAATTCCTCCTGGAGTCTGGCTACCTGGGCCTGCATCTTCTGCATCTGTTTCATCATTTTGTTCATATTGCCCATGCCCATTGATTCAATCCTCCTTCAGGTCTTTCAGTCCTTGATCTCCACTTTATCCGCCCCGAAAAAGTTCACCAACCGGGTCAAGGTATCGCCGGTGTCCCCCGGTGGGGAGGGTTTCCCGGAGGTAATGACTACTTTTAAAGGCCGGCCGAAGACCGCAGCCAGGGCTTTCTCCACCTTCTGCCTGTTACCAGGCTGCTCCAGCATGCCCCGGTGAAAATCGGCTTTGACGGCCAGAGTCAGGGTATCACCATCTATTGCTACCGGTTCGCCCTCCCGCAGGAAGGCCTGAAGCTGGATGCTTTCCCTGCGGGCGGCAGCCAGGACTTCCGGCCAGTGTTCCTGCACTACGGCCAGTTCCAGCCCCGGAGATGCCGGCGAACCGGGTTCCAGGCCGGTCGCGGTCTCCGGCCCGGCCAGCCCTGCCCGATCCCTGCCGGCAGCCTGCGGGAATTCCCGGGAACGGTTAATTACTCGGGCCCGTCCAGCAGGAGACCCTGCCCCGGGGGCCTCAAGTGGGCCGCTGTTTCCCCGTTCCTGCCCGCCGGCATCAGCCCGGCTCCCCGGGGCAACCGGCGGCCTGCCCCCTTCTCCTTGGTTCCTGGTGGCAACCTTTTCCCGGGTCCTGCTGGGAGCGGAACCTTCCAGGGCGGCCAGACGTGCCTCCAGTTCCGCCACCCGCCGGGCCAGGCCTTCCAGGGAGGGGCCGGGGGCAACCAGGAAGCCAGCCAGGGTCATCTCCAGGATGACCCGCGGCTGGTTGCTCCGGCGCAGAGCCGCTCCACCTTGCTGTAGCCTTTCCATGAGGTCTAGCAGGCGATGGTGGTCAAACTGCCGGGCTTGAGCCGCCACCTGCTCCACTTCCTCAGGCAGAAGGCCGGTCAGGGAGCCGGCGCCGGGGTCCACTTTTAAGAGCAGAAGGTTGCGGGTATGATCGAGTAAGTCCTCAAGCAGGCGCCGGGGCTCGATACCGGATGCCAGGGCTTTATCTACCAGGTTCAACACCCCGGCACCATCGCCGGTAGCCAGGGCATCGGTCAGGGCCAGGAGGGTGTCCAGTCGCGCCGTGCCCAGGGTAACTGCTACCTGCCCGGCCGTTACCGGTCCCCTGGTGCCGCTGGCCAGAATCTGGTCCAGGAGGCTGAGGGCATCCCGCAAGCCGCCGGCAGCCTTGCGGGATAAGAGGCTCAAAGCTCCGGGCTCAATCTCCACCCCGTTGGCTGCTGCCACTTCCTGAAGGCGACCGGCAATGGCCTGTACCGTCAGGGGGTGAAAATCAAAGCGCTGGCAGCGGGATAGGATGGTCGGCAGAACCTTGCGCGGCTCGGTGGTAGCCAGAATAAAGACTGCATGGGCCGGGGGCTCTTCTAGGGTTTTCAGGAGGGCATTAAAGGCCTCCTGGGTCAGCATATGGACTTCATCGATAATATAAACCTTGTACCTGCCTTCTACCGGACCCAGAGGTATTTTCTCAATCAGATTGCGGATCTCGTCAATCCCCCGGTTGGAGGCGGCGTCCATCTCCAGGACGTCCAGGGAGTTTCCGGCCAGGATACGCCGGCAATTGGCGCATTCGTTACAGGGTTCCCCCTCCCGGGGTGCCAGGCAATTGATGGCCCGGGCCAGTATTTTCGCCGTGCTGGTTTTCCCCGTACCCCTGGGGCCACAGAAGAGGTAGGCGTGAACCAGGCGCCCGGTACGCAGGGCGTTACGAAGGGTCCTGGTTATATGTTCCTGCCCCACCACCTCGGCAAAGGTGCGAGGCCGCCACTGCCGGTACAGGGCCTGGTACTGGGCCAATTCTTTCACCTTCTTTTGCCGGAATAATAGTGCACCTGCAAATAACTGCCGGCAGGTAGGAAAACAGGTATGTAAAAAAGGGATTATTCACCATCCGAATAATCCCTTCTTGTCACCTTAAGTGACCGTGCACCCACTGTTGAACATGGCCTCCGGGCGTTACCGGTGCAGGTAACTCCAACCAGGTACCCCTGCGGCACCCGAGGCTGCTCACTTACCGCTGCTTCCTCCCGGACCTGACGGGGTTCATGAGTTCTCGTCGCGCAGGACCCGGTTCTCTTCGCCCCTTACACCGGCCGGACCCCACAGGTCAGGTCCGCCAGTGGGACTTCAACCCCGCTATAGCGGTTTGCGGGTTACAGGGCACCGCTACCTCCCCATCTAGCACGGTCAAATCTGGAAAAATTAAAATGGCGGAGAGAGTGGGATTCGAACCCACGAGACAGGATTGTGACCCGTCTACTCGCTCTCCAGGCGAGCGCCTTCGACCACTCAGCCATCTCTCCGCGCCAAACTGATGGTCGTTTATAGTTAAATCTGTTAGCTAGTTTATTATACAGCTAACTAGGCTTAATTGCAAGCCGTCTTTTGCCTTAGTCATCCCTCGCCCCAGCCTTCGATCGATTCTCCTTTCGGTAGAAGCTTGCTCGCTGCAAACAAAAGGCAGCGTGGCATCTTCACGCTCTCACCGGTTAAAGTTCGTCGTGCCGGGAGACTTCGCCGGAACTCAGTAGTTGGTAATCATCAGATGCCTCGCGGACTTATCGTTTCGGTTCTGAAAACTAACCTGGTATCTTTTGTTAAAGGCCCGGATTCTAAAGCCGTGATCCCGGTAGAGGTCGTAAATAAAGGGCGTATTTTTAATTACCAGCATAAACCTTGCCCGGCATGCGCCAGCGAGATAGGCTGCCAGGCGCTCCTGATCGGCTGGTCCGAAAGACATCCCGGCGTAGGCGCTGAAATCACTATCATAGGGCGGGTCCAGGAAGATAAAATCCTCCGGCCCGGGGGCAGTCTGGCGGAGAAACTCTTCGAAATCCAGGCAAAAAATCCTGGCCTTACCCAGGTGTTCGCGTACTTCACGGGATTTGAGGTAGGCTATCTTACGGGCGAAATCCTTATCGTTATAAGAAATACCGCCGTAAGGGACGTTAAATTCGCCCCGACTGTTATAACGAAACATGGCGGCATAGCAGTATTCCCGGATAAAGTAAAAGAGGGCGGTGGCGGTTCCCGGGCCCAAGCCGAAGGTAGCGGTATGGTTGTACAGGTAGCGGCAGTGCATGTAGAAAGCACTTTTAAAGGCGCCTTCCAGGTTGGCCAGGATATCCCTGCTGGCCAGGGCGCCCTTCCGGGCGGCAATTTTTTTCATCCTGGTTATCTTGTTGAGAAGGTTTCTTTTTATTTCCCCGAAGAAGTTTTCCGGGTTAATAAAAGGTGCCAGAATCTCCCTGAACTCCTGCCCCCGCGTTTTAATAAGCTCTGCCACTGCCCGGGACAATTGCGTACCGGAATAGACCTCGCTGGCATACTTTCTGTAAATATCTTCCAAAATGGTGCCATTATCCCTTACAACCATGGTAAGGCGTTCCCAGCTCCAGGCCAGGGCCTCCAGGGTTTGAAAAAAATCCCGGTTATTTTCGCGAATCATGTTATAAAGGGTAATTAGCTCCGGCGCTTTATCATTGATATACATGGCCGGCCGGTCAACGGCAAAAAAGACGGCCCCGCCGCCGACAAAGGGTTCATAGTAATTGCGGACCCCGCTGGGGAGGTTGGGGAGGATGTAACGAAGTTCCTTTTCCTTGCCGCCGGCCCATTTTATAATGGGGCTTAACCTTGGATTTCTGATCATACTGGAAAAATAGCTCCCTGTCGAAGTACTAAAAGGGGTTCCACCTGTAATGGCAGAACCCCCCCTATACTATACTGGCGGAGAGAGTGGGATTCGAACCCACGGAAGGCTCATCACCTTCACTCGATTTCGAGTCGAGCGCCTTAAACCAGCTCAGCCATCTCTCCGCATCTGGAAAAACTTTTTTATTAGCTCCCGGCACTCTTCCTCCCTGATGCCTGGGATCACTTCTACCTGATGGTCAAAATGGGGATTCTCCACCAGATTGACCACGGAATCTACCGCCCCGCTGCGCAAGTCCGGGGCCCCATAAACCAGCTGGCGGATGCGGGCCTGGACCAGGGCACCGGCGCACATGGGACAGGGTTCCAGGGTGACATACAAAGTAGCCCCTGTTAACCGCCAGTCACCTCGTACCCGGGCTGCTGCCCGGAGGGCGATGATCTCGGCATGGGCCGTAGGGTCAGCCAGGGTTTCCCGGCGGTTGCCGGCCCGGGCGATGATCTCCCCCCCTGCTACTATTACCGCTCCGATGGGAACTTCCCCCAGATCAAAGGCCTTCCTGGCTTCGTCCAGGGCCTCGCCCATATAGAAATGGTGGTCCATAAAGGCCACCCCGCTGCTATCCTGGTGCGCCTGGAGGGACTCGAACCCCCGGCACGCGGTTTAGGAAACCGCTGCTCTATCCACCTGAGCTACAGACGCAAAGATAAAAAATGGCGCGCCCGGAGGGACTCGAACCCCCAACCTCCTGGTTCGTAGCCAGTTACTCTATCCCGTTGAGCTACGGGCGCGCGTTTTTATTTTTTACCGGCAACGTTTATTTTAACAGAGTTACCGGCCCGCGTCAAGTCATGAAACGAAAGGTAAAAAGGCGACTAGCGCCTTGGTAAGGCGCCAGTTGATTATGGCGGAGAGAGTGGGATTCGAACCCACGGTACAGGTTTTAGTCCTGTACAATCGCTTAGCAGGCGACCGCCTTCGACCTACTCGGCCATCTCTCCACGTTCGCTTACTGGCGGAGGGGGTGGGATTCGAACCCACGGTGCCCGTCAAGAGCATCACTGGTTTTCAAGACCAGCTCCATAAACCACTCGGACACCCCTCCACGTCTAGCAAAGATAGTATAACACATGCTCCTACCGGCTGTCAAAAGGTTTTCTCTCTGAAACCCAGCCGACAGGAAAAGGACAACTCCGGTTTCTCATGAAACCGGAGTTATCCGGGGCAACCTGTTATTACTTATGGGCTGGTACAGGATTATTTAGAGTATCTTTTCTCTCCCGCCGCAGGTAATTGAAGAGAAAGCGGTCAACGCCATAGTAATAGGTCGCACTGCCGGCCAGCAGCAAAATGATAGCCAGAGTGTACAGGACGGGGTTTGTGCTAGTAGTTCCGGCCAGCATATAATTGAGATTCATGAAAGCCCCTGCAACCAGCGCGACTACCGTCAGCGCCCCCAGAATGAGGCCCACACCCGTCAAAAACTCCCCTACCGCTACAAACTTGGCAAACCAGGTGTGAGAACCGCTATTTAACAACCCGTTGAGAAAAGCTTTATACCATCCGTAATGGATAAGTCCGGGGGTACCTACGGCTTTGGTCCAGTATCCCTTGAGGGCTACGCCGGTTTCCATCCACTTGGGGTCCGCTAGCTTGTGCAGGCCTGCCTGCAACCACTGCCAGCCCAACCAAATCCGTACGACTGTCCAGAGGATACTCAGACGGCGGTCCCTTAACAGATTAAGCATTTCCCTCTCCCCCTTGTGAAGGTCTTCGCATCTTTACTATACCTGTCGGAGGAGAAAGAGCCCATCGGTTCGGGAACCTATTTTCGGCCTAGATTCGTTGCCCTATACCCCGTCTGCCTATCTCAGCCGGAATCCAGCTTGAGGATTCCGTTTTTAATGGCGTATTTGACCAGGTCTACCCGGTCGTGGAGGCCCAGCTTTTGCATGATATTGGCCCGGTGGGCCTGGACGGTTTTAACGCTGATGACCAGGCGCCGGGCGATCTCAGCGTTAGTCAGGCCCTCCGCGGCCAGGCGCAGCACCTCTAACTCCCGCTCGGTAAGCTCCGGTCCTTCCGGCCGGGACGCCCTGGTGAAGGGCAGCCTTTCTTGCAGGCCCTCTATCACCCGTCGCGCTATCTGGGGATCCAGGTAAGCCTCCCCCCTGGCTACCAGGCGGATGGCCGTTGTCAGTTCCTCAATCCCGGCCCGTTTTAGCACGTAACCCCTGGCCCCCGACTCCAGGGCGCGGAAGACCAGCTCTTCATCGTCATACATACTGAGGATAACGACCTTGATTTCCGGTTTTTTCTCTACCAGCTCCCTGGTGGCCTCGACACCGTTCCGGCCCGCGCCCAGCTGGAGATCCATAACTACTACCTCCGGCCGGGACTCTTCTGCCAGGGCCAGCACTCCGGCAGCCGAGCCAGTCTCACCCACTACTTCAATGTCCCCTTCTCGCTCCAGGAGGGCCCTGAGCCCTTCCCGGACCAGAGCATGATCATCGACCAGCATAACGCGAATGGCCATCCCCTTCCCTCCCGCCGCCGATAGAGTAAGGCAACCAGAAGGTTACCGTCGTGCCCCGACCGGGTGAGCTTGCTATTTCCAGCCAGCCCCCGGCCAGGGCCGCCCTCTGCCGCAGGTTGATTAACCCCTGGCCGTGGTCTGGCACTGTTCCCAACAGGCCGGTGCCGTTATCTTTTATTGTAACCTTAAAACCCTCCCCACCTAGATCCACCTGGACCCGGACCCAGCTGGCCCGGGCATGGCGACGGATATTACTGCAGATCTCCGCCACCATATGGTAGAGGTGGTCCCGCTGTTCACTATCCAGGCCGCCCTGGGCTGCCCCCTTAATTTGCCATTTGATCTCCAATTCTGTACCCCGGGCCAGATTGATCACCTGTTCTTTGATAATGGCCACCGGATCGGCCGGCAGTTCCCGGCCCAGGTGCAACCCGGCCAGGTATCCCCGCAAGTCGTTGATTATCCCTTCCGCCTGGCCGGTCAAGACCTTTAACCTGTCGGCTGCTGCCGCCGGGTTGTCAGCGAGAAGGTTGCGGCTATGCTCCAGGCCCAGGGCCAGGCCGTAAATGGACTGGATAACCCCGTCGTGGAGATCCCGGCGAATCTTTTCCCTTTCCCGCCAGATCATCTCCCGCTCCCTAACTGTCTCCCGGTAACGTTGCTCCTCGGCGTCATAAACCTCCAGGAGGCGGAAGATAAAGTAGGCAACCAGGACGCTGCTGAGGATGCGCAGGACCGGGGCCGGCAGGCCAAGGGACATTAGAAGGCCCGTATTCAGGACGTTGGCCGGGAAGAAGGACGCCGGCGGCACCATCAGGCCACCGGCAAAGGTATAGAGGAATAAAGCCATAGCTGAGCCAATCAGGCAAAACCTCAAGGAACGGCGCCGTAACCGGGCCAGCTCCTCCACCTGGGCCAGGATGGCCAGGGCGCTCAAGATCGACCCCGGTACTGCCAGTAAATAACGGGCCGTTACGTCTCCGGAAACAAGCCACGGCCCCGTGGCTGCCCCGCCGCCGGGAAAGGTGAGGAAAAAAATCAGACCCCAGCCACCCAGGAAAACTGCCGGCAGGGTTCTAACCCAGCCGGGCCAGTTCCTGGTATCGACCATAAGGTTGAGGCCAAAGGCCAGGAGAAAGGTATAGGAAAGGGCTAGAAGTAAAGCATGGCCGCCGGTTAAAAGGGCCCCCCGCAAGGTTTGCCAGCCCTCGGCTACCACCCGGGCCGGAATGAAGATATAACCCCATTCCGTGGCCCCGTGCAACAGGCCAAAGACGGCCAGGGAGGGTAACCGCCGTCCCAGGCTGAGGTTACTTCCCCACCTGGAACGGATGAGGATGCCAAAGCCCATCAGGAAGAAGGACAGGCCGTAAATGAAGAAAAACAGGGACCAGTACCAGTACTGGTCGGTAAGGGCGTGGAGGGCCGGGTCCATGGAGTTAATCCTGCTCCGGCTGGATGGAAGTAAGGCCCCCCATATACGGTTTCAGAGCGGGGGGGATTAGCACCGTACCATCCTCCTGCTGGTAGTTTTCCAGGATGGCGGCTACCGTCCGGCCGACGGCCACCCCGGAGCCGTTTAAAGTATGGACCAGGCGCGGCTTTTCCTTGGGGCCGGGCCGGAAGCGGATATCAGCCCTGCGGGCCTGGAAGTCTTCAAAGTTGCTGCAGGAGGAAATCTCGCGGTAGCAAGCGGTGCCTGGCATCCAGACCTCCAGGTCGTAGGTCTTGGCCGCCGAAAAGCCCAGGTCGCCAGCGCAGAGGGCTACCACCCGGTAGGGCAGGCCCAGAAGCTGCAAAACCTCCTCGGCGTCCCGGGTCAGCTTCTCCAGTTCTTCATAGGAATCCTCGGGCCGGGTGAACTTGACCAGTTCCACCTTGTTAAACTGGTGCTGGCGGATGAGCCCGCGGGTATCCCTGCCGGCGGCACCGGCCTCGGCCCGGAAGCAGGCGCTGTAGGCAACATGGTAGATAGGCAGCTTCTCACCGGGCAGGATCTCCCCCCGGTAGAGATTAGTGACGGGCACCTCGGCCGTAGGAATGAGGTAATAGTCCGTCCCCTCGACATGAAACATATCCTCAGCAAACTTGGGCAGCTGGCCGGTACCCAGCATGCTGGCGCTGTTTACCATATATGGTGGGAAAATCTCTGTATAACCATGCTTGATGGTATGCAGATCCAGCATGAAGTTGATCAAAGCCCGCTCCAACCGCGCCCCGGCGCCGCGATAGAAGACAAAACGGGCCCCGGCCACCTTACCGCCGCGCTCGAAATCAACAATCCCCAGGTTTTCTGCTATCTCCCAATGGGGCCGGGGTTCAAATTTAAAGCGTGGCAATTCACCCCAGTGACGCACCGGCTTGTTGTCGGCATCGCTTAAGCCGTCGGGAACTGAGGCATGGGGGATGTTGGGTAGTTTCAGCATCTCCTGCCGAAGCTCTTCTTCCACAGCCCGGACTTTTTCATCCAGCTCTTTAATGCGCTCACCGACTTCGCGCATGGAGGCGATCAACTCTGTCGCGTCCTGCCCGCTCTTCTTCAGTCGGGCCACCTCGGCCGAGACCTGGTTGCGTCTATTTTTCAGTCCCTCAACCTCCACCAGGAGGTTCCTGCGCCTGGCATCCAGTTCCAGAAAGTGTTCCAGGCCAGCAGCCAGGCCCCGGCGGGCCAGTCCCCTGGCCACCCCCTCCGGGTCCTGGCGTACTACTCTAATATCCAGCAAAAAAGGCGCTCCCCTTTCCACCAGTTAGTACGGATAATCCTGCCATTATTATGCCACTATTGCCGGCGGAGAGCAAATATTCCTGCGGCTCTAAAGGGAGATATAACGCACGTCCAGGACGCCGTCCACCTGGCGAATGGCGTCCAGGGCGGCCCGGGGGACTTCGGAATCGACGCTGATTAGCATAACGGCCTGGCCGCCCCGCTCGCGCCGGCCCACCTGCATCGCCGCGATATTGACGCCGTGGTCACCGATAGCCAGGGCCACCGGGCCGATAATCCGGGGCCGGTCCAGGTGAGGTATCACCAGAAGATGGCCGGCCGGGATAGTGTCCACGCTGTAACCGTCCAGGTTTACCAACCGGGGTTCCCCAGCCTGGTTAACGGTCCCGGCCAGGCGGTGGGACTCCCGCCGACCCTGGACCTGAACGCCGATCAGGTTGGCAAAGTACTCCATCTCCGGGCTCTTTTTCTCTCGGATACGGATACCCCGTTTTTTGGCCACCAGGGGGGCGTTCACGTAATTGACGGCTTCAGCCAGGAGGGGCCGTAAGAGCCCCTTTAAAAAGGAACTGGTAAGGGGGGCCAGGTCGTAGCCGGCCAGCTCGCCGTTAAAACATATTTCTGCCGTGAGGATGGGGCTCTCCATCAGCTGGGAGAGGAAACTGCCCAGCTTCTCCGCCAGCTGCAGGTAGGGGTGGAGGACCTCCGCCAGATGCCCCCGAACCACCGGTATATTGACGGCATTGAGCACCGGTTCACCCTGGAGGCAACGGATAACGTCACCGGCCACCTCCACCGCCACTGCCACCTGGGCCTCCCGGGTGGAAGCCCCCAGGTGCGGGGTCACAATGACATTTTCCAGTTCCAGCAGGGGGCTCTGCCCCAGGGGTTCTTCCTCAAAGACATCCAGGGCCGCCCCCGCCAGGTGGCCCGCCTTCAGGGCTTCATAGAGGGCTCCTTCGTCAATAATACCCCCCCTGGCGACATTTAAAACCCGCGCTCCCTGCTTCATGAGCCCCAGCTTCTCCCGGTCCAGGAGGTGGCGGGTGTCTTTGGTGAGGGGCAGATGCACGGTTACAAAATCAGCCCCGGCCAGAAGGGTTTCCAGGGGCACCAACTCGACTTCCAGACGGGCCGCCTGTTCCGAATCTACATAGGGATCAAAGGCCACCACCTTCATTTCCAGGCCCCGGGCGCGACGGGCCACCTCCCGGCCAATCTTGCCCAGGCCGATTATCCCCAGGGTTTTTCCCCGCAGTTCCACGCCTACAAATTTTTTCTTTTCCCAGCGGCCCTGTTTCAGGGCGGCGCTGGCCTGGGGGATATTACGGGCCAGGGCCAGCATCATGGCTATGGTGTGTTCAGCGGCAGCAATGGTATTGCCCTCAGGGGCATTGACCACTACAATACCCCTTTCAGTGGCCGCCGCTACATCGATGTTGTCGGTACCGACCCCGGCACGGGCGATAATCTTTAACTTTTTAGCGGCATTAATGGCTGCTGCTGTCACCCTCGTGCCGCTGCGGACGATCAGGGCTTCGCAGTCGCGAATAGCCTCTTTCAATTCTTCCTCCTCCATCTTACCGGAGGTCGTTACTTCCAGCCCGGCCTCCCGGAGAGCGGCCAGGCCCCGCGCGTCAACGCCGTCCAGAGCTAAAACACGCATGAAAATTATCCCTTCCTCCGAAAAGATAGTTCTTCCAAATTAAACAATTATTAGCTAGTTACCCGGGGGCTGAGGGTACAGCCCCGGCCCTAAGTAGTTATCTGCTAGTAAACTTATCGCTTGGCTGCTCTAGCGGCGGGGGTGACTTGACTTTATCTCTTTGAATAAGCGCAGCAGGGAGCGGAACTCTTCGTTCCTCAACTTACGTTACGATCCCCATCCCGTTCCCCGCCGCCGCAGCTATCGGCTTTACGCAAAGTTTACTTATCTACAGCCTCACTTTCACTTAAAATAGTACTGGCTGCCGCCACTGCCGCACCCCGGGTCACCGGTACCCCGGCGTCGGCCAGAACGGCCTCCAGAGCGGCCAGTCCGGCCAGGATGGCGTTAAAGCTCACATACCCTAAGTGGCCGATGCGGAAGACCTGGTCTTTAACGGCTCCCTGGCCCCCGGCCACGACCACGCCAAATCTTTCCCGCAGGGGATTGATTATATCCGCCGGTTTCATCCCCTCTGGGACACAGACAGCGGTCACCGCCGGCGAGGCTATTGCCTCGTCGGCCAGGAGCTTCAGGCCCAGGGCGCGAACCCCGGCCCGCACCATGTCCCGCATCAAAGCGTGACGGGCATAGCTGCCGGCCAGGGTCTCGGCCTTTAGCAGCCGCAGGGATTCTTGTAAACCATATAGCAAGGGAACGGCCGGGGTAAAGGGCGTCTGGCCCTTCAGGCCCGAATTTCTTGCTTTTTTAATATCCAGGTAAAAACGTTGGTTGGAGCATTTCTCAGCCGCCTGCCAGGCGCGCTCGCCCACAGCCAGCATGGTTAATCCCGGGGGCAGCATAAAGGCTTTCTGGGAACCGGCGATAACCACATCGATATGCCAGGCGTCCATGGGCAAATCAGCCGCCGCCAGGCCGCTGATGCTGTCCACGATAAGCAAAGCCGGATGATCCCCCCGGGCACGGCTAATAGCCTGGATATCGTTTAAAACTCCTGTCGAGGTCTCGTTATGCTGGACCAGGATGGCTTTAATCTCATGCCCGGTGTCGGCTGCCAGACGCTCTGCTATAACCTCCGGGTCGGCAGCCTGGCCGTAGGGGAAGGCTACGACCTCCGCCTCCACGTTAAAGGCCCGGCAGATCTGGACGAAGCGCTCGCCAAAGGCGCCGATGGTCACGACCAGCACCTTCTCACCGGGGGAAATGAGATTGGCTACGGCAGCTTCCATGCCACCTGTACCGGAAGCGGTTAAAATCACCACCTCCGCGCGGGTCTGGAAAACGTCCTTTAACCCCGAGGTAACTTCCGCCCACAGGGCTTTAAACTCCGGGCCGCGGTGGTTTATCGCCGGACGTGCCATGGCCAGGGCCACCTGCGGCGGCACCGGCGTCGGCCCGGGCAAGAGCAGGATCTGCTTGTCAGTCACCAAAATCAACCTCCCAAGTAATTAAGTAATACTTTATAAAATAAACATCACTTCATCTATACAGAAAAGTAAATAGCAGCACGTATCTCCTCCTTTTCCAACCTCCCTTTATGGTAACAGCAGCCACCTAAAATAAAAACTCTCGCCCCTAGTAAAAGGGACGAGAGTTTTACCCGCGGTGCCACCCTGCTTGGCCAGGTTATTATGCCAAACCTGACCCCCTCGACATGCGTAACGGACATGACCGCCCCGGCTTAATTCCTTAACAGGATTTCTCGCCGGGTACTCAGGGGTGCCTCCCGACAGCCTCCGGGCTGGTTCCCACCAACCACCAGCTCTCTCGCCTACCGGAGTGGGCCGCCGGCACTCCCCTTCATCGCTTTGGCAAAGGTGATTTTGTAGGTTATATTAGCATAACAAGTGCAGGAACGCAAGACCCGGATGCCATACTTAACATATTCTTAAAAAACTATAAGCCTATCTACCCCCACCTCAGGCCCTGACTGGTTCAGGCTTTCCCGGGACGGCCGACGATTAACTTGACTATTTTCCCTGCCAGATTCTCCTCTCGCTCAATTATGATACCGGCCTTCCTCACGTTGATCACCGTCCGCCGGTTGATGTTGGACCCGATAAGATACAGGACCAGGGGATTGAGGGCGTCCATAAGGGGGCCCAGGAGCCAGTGCTCACTACGGACGTGCTCCAGGAGGACGATCTTCCCCTCCGGCCGGCAGACGCGGCAAACTTCCTGCAATCCCCGGACGGGGTCGGGTACGGTGCAAAAAACACAGGTGGCTACTACTGTATCAAAGGTGGCGGCATCAAATTCCAGGTGCTGGACGTCCATTTCGCGTAAATCCACCGGCACCCGGGCCAGATGTAACTTCTGCCGGGCCCTGGCCAGCATTCCCGGACTAAAATCAATAGCCGTCACCCGGCAGCCAGAGGGGTAGAAAGGAAAGTTGGCCCCCGTACCCACGCCGACCTCAAGTACCCGGCCCCGGGCCTCCTGCCACACCCGCCGGCGTAAACCAGCAGGGATCATCCGGTCCATCCAATCGTAAAAGAGGGCCGTGCGGTTATAGCGCTTCTTGATTATTTCCGTCAGTTCCCTGTCCACTGATTTCCTCACCAAAATCATTATAGCACATGAGTTAAGAGGCAGGATTTCGCCTTCCCTGTAGCGAAAAAAGCGTTAACCCATTATCATTCTCAGTCAATTAAAGTGGTGAAGATCATGCCTGACGGGGAAAAAAATATCGCCAGCAGGGCTAGGGGAATGCCGCCCTTTATTGTCATGGACATCCTGGAAAAGGCCAAAGAAATGGAAGCCATCAACGGCTTCTCCAAACTCTACGCCATGACCGGCTGGCGCCTGGGTTACGTCATCGCCCCGCCGGAATTTATCCGCCCTTTACAAAAACTGCAGCAAAACCTCTTTATCTGCGCCGGTTCCTTCGTCCAGGCCGCAGGTATCGCCGCCCTGCGGGAATGTGACGAACACGTGGCGCAAATGGTCGCCACTTACGACGAGCGCCGCCGCTATCTTTTAGCACGCCTCAAGACCATGGGCCTGGCCACCCGGGTCGAGCCTACCGGCGCCTTCTATGCCCTGGCCAACGTTAAGAAATATACCGGCGATTCCTATTCCTTCGCCTTTGAAATTTTAGAGAAGGCCCGGGTAGCCGTCACCCCGGGTATCGACTTCGGCCGCAACTGCGAGGGGTATCTCCGCATCTCCTACGCCAATTCCCTGGAAAACATCAAAGAAGGCCTGGACCGCCTGGCAGAGTTTCTGGCCGGGAAAAAGGCGTAAAAGGGCCGCTAATTAGTGTAAAGACCCGCGCTCCAACGGCGGGTCTTTAATTCGTCCTATGATGTTTTTACTAACACCTCTCTTACTTCTTTAGCACCGGGCAGTTCCAGCAGTCGCCGCACCAATTCCCGTCCCTCCTCATAAGAAAGTGCTCGTATTCTTTCCTTCATTGCGGGAATAAATACAGGACTCATACTTATCTCGTCCAGCCCCAGACCTACCAGGAGAGGTGCAGCCAGGCTATCTCCGCCCAGCTCACCACAAAGACCTACCCATTTGCCCTTTCGGTGAGCAGCATCCACCACCTGGTAAATAAATTTTAAAACTGCCGGATGGTAGACATCGTAAAGAACTGCTACTTTTTCATTGTCCCGATCTACGGCCAATGTGTATTGGGTTAAATCATTGGTGCCTATGCTGAAAAAGTCCACTTCGCTGGCTAAAATATCGGCCATGAGAGCCGCCGCTGGCACTTCGATCATAATACCGATGGGAATATTTATACTTGTTTCTATACCAGCAACCTGCAACTCTTCTCGTGCTTCTTCCAGGAGAGTTTTAGCCTGGCGGATTTCCTCCAAGGTCGTTACCATGGGAAACATGAGCTTGAGATTACCGTAAGAAGAAGCACGTAGCAAGGCTTTCAGTTGTGTCTTAAAAAGGTCTTTGTGTTTTAAACACAGCCTTATTCCCCTCAAGCCTAAAAATGGGTTATCTTCTTTATCTTGCTCAAGGTAAGGCAGATGTTTATCGCCCCCAATGTCCAGGGTGCGCACAATCACGGGTTTATCTTTTAAGGCAAGTAACACGTCCCGGTAAATCAAAAATTGTTCTTCTTCTCCCGGAGGCTCCTGGCGATTCATATAAAGAAATTCTGTTCGGAAGAGCCCTACGCCTTCGGCGCCATATGCCAGCGCTAACTCCGCCTCTTCAAAGTTGCGGAGATTTGTTGCTACCTCTATTTCATGTCCATCACGGGTTATGGCTTTAGCTAAAGCATTCCTTATACACCTTTTTTCTCTCCAATTGTTTTGCCCGTTGGTCGGCAGGTTCTTGATCTCTTCTACATCGGGGTTTAAATGTATTACCCCATTATTTCCGTCTATGAAAACGAAATCACCATCTTTAACCAGGTCTAATAAGTTGGTTACTCCGGAGACTGCAGGTATACCTAATGACCTGGCTACCACTGCTGTATGACTGGTAGGTCCTCCCTTTTCGGTAATAATCCCGGCTACTGTGCGGCGAGAAAAACTGGCTGTTTGGGAAGGCGTTAATTCTTCAGCTACAATTATGGTGTTGGTTGCCTCGTCGCTTACTTCCTCTAAGCCATTTCCCAGACAGGCAATTAGACGCCGGCCTATATCGCGAATGTCCACAGCCCTTTCGCGGAAGTATTCATCCTCCAGGGAGGCAAACTCCTGAGCTATTTCTTCGGTAGCTTCACTAACCGCCCAGACAGCATCTTTCCCTTCCACCTGGATTTTTGTTCTTATTTTTTCCCCCAATAGCGGATCGGAAAGAAGTAAAAGATGGGCTTCAAAAATTTTAGCTTCCTGGAGGCCAATCTCGCGTTTAGTTTTATCAATGAGGCTTGCCAGTTGTTCCTTAGCCTGGTTGAAAGCCTGTGCTAACCTGGCAAGCTCTTTCTCCTTCTCTACTTCACTGGTTAAAAAGCTCCTGGAGTAATTGTTGGCATGCTCTATTAACCGGTGTGCCCGTCCTATCACCTTACCCGGGGAAATAGCTATTCCCTTAAGAAGCATCTTCAATACCTTCCCGGAAATTGCTTTTAACTAATCGTTCTAAGGCCTCTATAGCTTCCTTCTCGTCTTCCCCTTCCGCCCATATCGTAATGGAAGTGTCTTTGGTGATTCCCAGGCCCATTACTGCCAGAATACTTTTGGCGTCGGCTTGTCTATTTCCCTTTGTTATGCCTATTTTACTTTTAAATGACTGGGCAGTTTGGACAAAAAGAGTAGCCGGACGGGCATGAAGGCCTGTTTCATTGGTGATGGTTAGTTCTTTTGTAATCATTTCTCTAATCTCCTTCTACCACCGTATTCAATATTTCTAATATCTCTTGGATAGTTTTAGAATCCCGCAGGCGCTGGCGAAATTCTTCATAGACCAATTTGCGGGAAAGCAACGATAACACCTTTAAATGCTCATTCTCTTTCTGCTCTGCTGGCGTTGCAATTAGAAAAACCATATCCACCGGTTGTCCATCCAGGCTTTCCCATTCAACCCCCAGTTTAGAACGACCAAAGACTACTGCCGATTTTTTAACTGCTTTAGATTTTGCATGGGGTATGGCAATACCATACCCAATGCCCGTAGTTGTCATGGCCTCCCTTTTTAAGACGTCTTGAAGAAATTCATCTTCATTAGTAATTAAACCGCACTTCTCTAAAAGGCCAGCCAGTTCTCTTATGGCTGTTTGTTTATCTCTAGCTTTTAAATCAAGCGTAATTAAATCTTCACTGATCAAATTTCTTATATCCATTTTTAAGGTCCTCCAATTTTATTTTATTTCTTTGTTGGGTTTCAAAAGTGACACCATTAAAGCCGTGACGAGGGTACCAATGGCAATAGACAGGCTATATAATCCTAAGTGCCCTACTGCATTAGGGATGGCAAGGACGAAAATGCCTCCATGTGGCGCCCTCAGGGTTGCATTAAAAGCCATGGAGAGAACACCAGCTACGGCTGAACCTGCCACAATAGATGGAATCACCCTGAAAGGATCAGATGCAGCAAAGGGAATAGCGCCTTCGGTAATAAAAGAAATCCCTAAAACTGCTGCTGCCTTACCAGCCTCTCTTTCTTCGCTAGTAAACTTTTTAGGGAACAGCAAAGTAGCTAGAGCTAAACCTAAAGGAGGCGTCATGCCGGCAGCCATAACCGCAGCCTGGGGCTCATAAATATTGCTACCAAGCAACCCAACCGCAAAGGTATAAGCCGCTTTGTTTACCGGTCCTCCCATATCGAAGGCTATCATAGCACCTAGAATAAAGCCTAAAATAACAGCATTGCCTCTGCTCATTGACGTCAACCAATGTTCAAGACCATCCATTATAACTTTTACGGGAGTTCCTATAACGTAGATTAACAACAAACCCACTATTAAAGTAGAAATTAGTGGAATTATTAATACCGGTTTTAATCCTTCCAGACCCGCAGGGAGCTTAATATTATCTCGTAAAAATTTGGCCACATAACCAGCCAGAAATCCAGCAACAATTCCTCCCAGAAAACCTGCCCCCATTTGAGTAGCCAGCATACCTCCTATAATTCCTGGAGCCAGGCCCGGCCGATCAGCAATGGAAAATGCAATATACCCTGCCAGTATTGGCACCATTAAGGCAAAAGCTGAACCGCCACCAATACGCATAAGGTTGGCGGCTAAAGTACCCTCTTGCTTAAAGGCCTCGATACCAAATATGAAGGAAAGAGCAATGATTATTCCACCTGCTACCACAAAGGGTATCATATACGATACGCCTGTCATTAAGTGTTTATAAAAACCAGTAGCCTGGGACCTCCGCTCACTTTTGCGCTGCTCGACCTCACGAATAAAATCAGTAATTTGCCTTGAGGACGCTTTACCCTCCAAGCTTAAAGTTTTGTCTATCAAAGTTTTAGCATTTTTAATAGCTTCTCCCGTTGAAGACCTAACTATGGGCTTCCCTTGAAATTTTTCCTCATCTACTTTAGCATCTGCAGCTATAATAACTGCCACGGCCTCTTCGATATCTGCTGGCGTCAGTTCATTTTCAACCCCAATAGACCCACGGGTTTCTACTTTTATCGCCACTCCCTGTTCTTTAGCTGCCTTTTGCAAAGCTTCCGCTGCCATATAGGTGTGGGCTATTCCTGTCGGGCAGGAAGTAACAGCAACTATTTTTTTCATTAATTACCCTTTTCCTCCTTGTTTTGGATACTTGTTTTAGAATGCTTTTTTCTATATTTCTTGTATTTTTACCTCGTGTAACATATTTTTAGCTAGCTCTATATCCCCCACCTCGCTTCCATGGGCAGCGGCTGTTGCCGCACTTACGGCAGTGGCCAACCGCAGAGTTTCAGCTAAAGGTAAACCCCTTTCTAACCCATAAGCGAAAACTGCTACCATTGCGTCTCCCGCACCTACTGTACTATTTGCTTCTACTGCAGGCGGATGGGCCCTTAATTTTTGATTGCCTGAGGCTAAAAGGGCACCTTCAGCACCAAGGGAAATTACTACTACATCCAACCCCAAAGCTAAAAGGTGATCGGCAGCATCTAATAGCCTCCCTCCTCCCACCTCCATCTGAAGTAGTTCTTCTACTTCTTGCTTGTTAGGCTTAATTAATGTAGGACATGCTTCAAGCCCCTTCCATAAAGCTTTTCCTCCGGTGTCTAAAATTGTCTGTGCCCCCCTCTCTTTTGCCAGGAGAATTAATTGTTTGTAAGTATGATCCGGCAAACCCGGAGGCAGGCTTCCAGAAAAAACTATCACCTGGCATTGCGCTGCCAGTTCTTCTACCTTATCCTTCAATTGTTTTAGATAGCTCTCATCTACCTCAGCACCCGGCTCATTAATTTCAGTTATCGTCTTTTTAACTGGATCAACGATTTTTAGATTCTGCCTCGTTTCGCCAGGGATGACGATAAAATCATTCATTATTTCTTGTTCTGTTAAGTAAGCTGCAATATAGCGTCCATTGTTTCCTGCCAGGAAACCGGAAGTAATTACCTGGCACCCCAGTTGCTTTAAAACTTTTGCTACATTGATACCTTTGCCTCCGGGATCTATCCTGTCTACTCTGGCTCGATTCGTCTTCCCAATAGTAAATTTAGAAATAATAATTGATTTATCAATAGCTGGATTCAAAGTAATTGTGGCTATCATTTGCTATCACTTATTTACCTCCAGGGATAATTTAGTTTATGTTTAAATTTAATAATTGTAGGATCAGGAAAAAGTTTCTTTTCCTTATTTGAGCACCTTGATCTTTAGTATTAAATGACAGGGATGTAGAGAACACGTTCCCCTCCCAACAGCTTAGTTTCCACCGGCTACTATTACTTCCACGCCACGCTCCTTCAGGCGCGCCAGGTCCTCCGCAGGAGCACCGGCATCGGTAATGATGCGATCAACGGCGGTAACCGGGCAGATAAGGCCTAATGAGATACGGCCGAACTTGCTGTGGTCGGCCAAGACAATAATCTCACAACCAGCCTTGACCATTTTTTGCTTCGTCTGCGCCTCGTAGATATTGGGCGTAGTCAGACCGCGCTCGACATCCAGGCTGTTGGTGGCCAGAAAAACTTTATCGACATATAAACCCTGCAGGGTGTTGTCAGCGATGGGACCGACAGCGGAAAGGGTACGGTTTCGCAGGTGGCCGCTGGTGAGGATTAAATCGATAGTTTCAACAAAGGCCAGTTCCCAGGCCACATTAAGGGCGTTAGTCACTACTGTTAAACGCTGTTTTTTATTCGCCTTCAGCAGGCGAGCCAGCTGCAAGGTGGTGGAACCGGCGTCCAGGAGAATGGTATCACCTTCGGCTATTAAGTCCACAGCCGCTCGGGCAATGGCCTTTTTCTCCTCCAGGTGCTCTTCTTCTTTTTCAACCAAAGCGGGTTCAAAGGAAGCCGTAGTAATGCTCACGGCACCGCCATGGGTACGTTTAAGAAGGCCAGCAGCTTCTAATTCCTGCAGATCACGGCGGATGGTGACTTCGGAAACTTGAAAGAGATTGCTCAATTCCGCTACCCTAACTGAGGGTGTTTGCAGCAGGATTTCTATTATCTTTTGTTTACGTTCGTTTGAGAACATATCTTACTCAAATACCTTTCATCTATTTTCATTTACTTACCTGTAGTTTACGATTATTTATATTTAATGTCAAGATCTTTTTAACGAAATAAATCGTAAATTGATAGTTAAAAAGGCAACCATTGCCGGCTGCCTTGATTAATCTTTATACCTTGAATTGTAATGCTGTTTCTTTCTTGCCCCTAAACCATTTTTCCAGTAACCCGATGCAAAACTTGTTTTCGAGGAATCCAAAGCATCCCTCACCTGCTCCGGCGAGGGATGCTTTGCTGTTAGCAACCACCGCGTATAAAGCGGCAGCCATTACCTGAGGCCTATTTTCGTTACCCTATCATTTTAAGAAAATAGCTATGGACCCGTAAATCTTTAGTCAGTTCCGGGTGAAAGGCGGTGGCCAGGAGATTACCCTGGCGCACCATTACAATCTTATCTTTAAAAGTAGCCAGGGCTTCCGCCGGCGGCTCTATTTCTTCGATATAGGGCGCCCTGATAAAGACGGCATGAAAGGGCTCCTCCCCCAGGACGGGGATCTCCAGGTCAACTTCAAAGCTGTCCACCTGGCGACCGAAGGCATTGCGCTGGACCCGGGCATTCATGAGCCCCAGGCGAGGCTGGTCGCTGCCGATAATATCCCTAGCAAGTAAAACCATGCCGGCGCAGGTGCCGAAGACGGGAAGGCCGCCTTCCGCCAGGTGGCGGACGGGTTCCAGGAGGTTAAACTCTACCATGAGCTTACCGATGGTGGTACTTTCGCCACCGGGAATAATGAGGCCGGCAATCCCCTCTAGTTGATTGGCGTGCCGGATCTCCACCCCCTGGACGCCCAGGGCCTCCAGGGATTGAATATGCTCACGAAAGGCGCCCTGCATGGCCAGTACGCCTATCCTCATCTTCCTTCGCCTCTCCTTACCAACCGCGTTCCTGCATGCGTTCTTCAGGTTTTATGGTAGCAATCTCTATGCCAGGCATAGCTTCGCCCAGGTCCCGGGAGACCTCGGCCAAAACCTCTGGTTCACGGAAGTGGGTGGTGGCGGCGACAATGGCCCGGGCCCGTTTCCTCGGATCGCTGGATTTAAAGATTCCAGAGCCCACAAATATGCCATCGGCCCCCAGTTGCATCATTAGAGCCGCATCGGCCGGGGTGGCGATGCCGCCGGCGGCGAAATTGACCACCGGCAACCGTCCCAGTTCCTTTACCTGTTTCACTAATTCATAGGGTGCCTGGATTTCTTTGGCAAAGGTCATCAGTTCCTCGTCGGGTAGATTCTGCAGGCGCCGGATCTCGCTCATTACCCGGCGCATGTGGCGCACAGCTTCGACCACGTTGCCGGTACCGGGTTCACCCTTGGTGCGGATCATGGCTGCTCCCTCGCCGATGCGTCTTAGAGCCTCACCGAGATTGCGGGCGCCACAGACAAAGGGAACCTTGAACTCGTGCTTATTGATATGGAAGTCCTCGTCAGCCGGGGTAAGAACTTCGCTCTCATCAATATAATCGACACCCAGGGCCTCCAGGATCTGGGCCTCGACAAAGTGGCCGATCCTGGCCTTGGCCATGACCGGAATGGTTACGGCGTCCATAATTCTTAAGATAACCGTGGGATCGGCCATCCGGGCCACCCCGCCGGCGGCCCGGATGTCGGCCGGCACCCGTTCCAGGGCCATAACCGCGCAGGCCCCCGCCTCCTCGGCGATTTTAGCCTGTTCCGGGGTGGTCACATCCATAATGACGCCGCCCTTGAGCATCTCGGCCAGGCCCTTTTTGACCGTCCAGGTTCCTACTTCTGCTGCTGCCATCTTATCTCCCCCCTGCTTATTTCATCACTTATGTGATTGACAAAGTTTTTTTATCCGTGGTGCCGCGCCGGCGGCCTAGGTATCTACCCTCAATTCTACTACAGGGGCACCCCCGGAGCAATAACCATTTAATTATGCTCCAGAAGTTGCCGGTAAATTAAAGTATTATTGTATCCTGGCCATGGCCACTACCCGGTCGCTGGGTTCCAGGCGCATAAGGGTGACTCCCTGGGTGTTGCGACCCTGGCGGGAGATATCCTCGACCCCCAGGCGGATGAGGATGCCCTCGGCAGAGATGAGCATCAGCTCGTCCTCCAGTTTGACTACGGCTACCGCCGCCACCGGCCCGGTGCGATCAGTTACGTTCATGGTAATTATACCCTTACCGCCCCGGCCCTGGGGCCGGTATTCTTCCAGGGTGGTGCGTTTGCCAAAACCTCGTTCGGATACGACCACCAGCTCGGCATCTTCTCGAACCTTTACCAGGCCAACTACCATATCATCGTCATCCAGGGCGATACCCCGGACGCCCCGGGCCGCCCGTCCCATGGGCCGGACTTCATCTTCGCCAAAGCGGATGGCCTTGCCCCGGCGCGTCACCAGCATGACCTCGTTATTCCCTTCGGTGCGTAGAACACCGACGAGATCATCATCTTCATCCAGGTTGATGGCCAGCAGGCCGTCCCGCCGGGACGTGTGGTATTCGCCCAGTGAGGTCTTCTTTACGATACCTTTTCTGGTGGCCATCAAGAGGTAGGAGTCTTCCTCAAGCTCGCGAATGGGGATAACAGCGGTGATGGTTTCTCCCTTATTCAGGTATAGCAAATTAACCAGGGGCGTACCCCGGGCTTGACGACCAGCCTCAGGTATTTCGTGGCCCCGCAGGCGGAAAACCCGTCCCTGGTTGGTAAAGAAAAGAAGGTAGTGATGGGTGGTCGTGACAAAAATATCCCTGACAATGTCCTCTTCCCGGGTCCCCATGGCCTGGATGCCGCGGCCGCCCCGCTTCTGGCTGCGGTAGGTATCAACCGGCTGGCGCTTGATATAACCGCGATGGGTCAGGGTCACCACGATGTCTTCCCGGGCAATAAGGTCCTCTAATTCCAGGTTCTCTTCCTCCAGGACAATCTGGGTTCGCCGGGGGTCGGCAAATTTTCTTTTTATTTCCAGGAGTTCATCCCTGACGATGGCGTACACCCTGGCTTCACTGGCCAGGACTTCTTGATAGTAAGCAATGCGTTTTTGCAGTTCCTGCCATTCTTCTTCTAGTTTTTCCCTCTCCAGGGCCGTCAACCGGCCCAGGCGCATGTCGACGATGGCTTTGGCCTGTTTGTCGCTTAATTGAAAGCGTTCCATCAAACCACGGCAGGCTTCCGGCTCGTTGGGCGCCTGGCGGATAATGCGAATTACCTCGTCCAGGAACTGGATAGCAATCCGCAAGCCGGCAACAATGTGGGCCCGGGCTTCGGCCTGGGCCAGCAGGTAGCGGGTGCGACGGGTAATGACCTCCTTCTGGTGATCCAGGTAGAGGGTGAGCATCTCCCGCAGATTGAGGACCCGCGGCCGGCCGTCCACCAGGGCCAGCATAATCACCCCGAAGTTCTCCTGCATCTGGGTGTGCTTGTAGAGCTGGTTCAGAATAACTTTGGGCTGTACGTCCCGGCGCAGTTCAATAACAATGCGCATTCCGGTCCGGTCGGATTCATCCCGCAGGTCGACAATGCCGTCTATCTTTTTCTCCCGGACCAGGTCGCCAATGGATTGCACCAGGCGGGCCTTATTTACTTGATAGGGGATCTCCGTGACGACAATCTGGCTCTTGCCATTACTCAGGGTTTCAACCTGGGCTTTGGCCCGGACCTTGATACTGCCACGACCGGTACGATAGGCGTTTCTGATACCCTCGCGTCCGATAATCAAACCCGCTGTGGGGAAGTCCGGGCCCTTAATAATTTTAGTTATCTCCTTGAGATCGGCATCGGGTTTATCAATAAGCAGAACCAGGGCATCAATTACCTCACCCAGGTTATGGGGTGGAATATTGGTGGCCATACCGACGGCTATGCCGGCCGAACCGTTCACCAGTAACTGGGGAATGCGGGCCGGCAACACCACCGGTTCCTTGAGGCTACCGTCGTAGTTATCGACAAAATCAACGGTATCTTTATCGATATCGGCCAGCATGGTGAGGGCCAGTTTGGACAACCTGGCCTCAGTATAACGCATGGCAGCCGGAGAGTCGCCGTCAACAGAACCGAAGTTGCCGTGGCCGTCAATTAGGGGGTAACGGCAGGCAAAGTCCTGGGCCAGGCGGACCATGGTTTCATAGACAGCGGCGTCACCGTGGGGGTGGTAACGGGCCAGGACGGTACCTACGACAACAGCCGACTTTTTATAGGGCTTATCCGGGGTCAGTCCTTCCTCATACATGGCGTAGAGGATGCGCCGGTGGACCGGTTTCAGGCCGTCGCGGACGTCAGGCAGAGCACGGCCGACAATGACGCTCATGGCGTAATCGATGTACGACCGTTTCATTTCTTCTTCCAGGATCACGGGCATTATCTTTCCGCTAGTTTCCAGGGCCAAGTATTTTCCACCTTCCTTCGCCATTCCGTTCCCTAGCTAGATTATGCCATAAGGAACATCCTGCCAAACAGCCGGTTCAAACTAAAGGAAAAACGGGGGTCTCACCCCCGCAGCTCTAAAAACTGCCCCGATTAAATGTCCAGGTTGCGGACTTCGTGGGCATGCTGCTGGATAAATTCCCGTCGCGGTTCCACCCGGTCGCCCATGAGGATGTTAAAGATGGCGTCGGCCTCCATGGCGTCTTCAAGGTTAACCTGAAGGAGGGTCCGCGACTCGGGGTTCATGGTGGTTTCCCAGAGTTGTTCAGGGTTCATTTCACCCAGGCCTTTGTAACGCTGGATCTCCCAGCGCTCGCCTTCATGTTCTTTGAGGAACTTCTCTAATTCGGCATCGTTGTAGAGGTAACGCTCAACCTTGCCCCGGTAGACTTTATAAAGAGGCGGCTGGGCGATGTAGATATAACCTTCGGTAATTAGCGGCCGCATATAGCGGTAAAAAAAGGTCAATAAAAGGGTACGAATGTGGGAACCGTCGACATCGGCATCGGCCATGAGGATGGTTTTGTGGTAACGGGCCTTATTGATATTAAAGTCATCGCCTATGCCCGTCCCCAGGGCGGTGATGATGGTCCGGATCTCTTCGTTGTTGAGGATTTTATCCAGCCTGGCCTTCTCGACATTCAAGATCTTGCCCCGCAGGGGCAGGATGGCCTGGAAACGGCGATCCCGGCCCTGTTTGGCTGAACCGCCGGCGGAATCGCCTTCTACCAGAAAGAGTTCGGCCATAGCCGGGTCCTTATGGGTACAGTCGGCCAGTTTACCCGGCAGGGAGGTTATCTCGAGGGCGTTTTTACGCCGGGTAAGTTCCCGGGCCTTACGAGCTGCTTCACGGGCCCTAAAGGCGTTGAGGGCTTTGTCAACAATCCTCCGGCCAATGGTGGGATTTTCCTCCAGGTAAGCGCTCAAGTTTTCGGCTACCAGGCTGTCGACAATCCCTCGTACCTCCGTGTTACCCAGTTTGGTCTTGGTCTGGCCTTCAAACTGGGGCTCGAGGACCTTGACGCTAATGACGGCCGTCAGGCCCTCCCGGATGTCCTCGCCGGAGAGGTTGGCCTCAGCGTCCTTCAAAAGATTAAAGCGGCGGGCATAATCGTTGATCACCCTGGTTAAAGCGGTTTTAAAACCAATCTCGTGGCTGCCACCCTCAACAGTATGGATGTTATTGGCATAGGACAGAATAAGTTCATTATAGCCGTCATTATACTGAATGGCTATCTCTGCCTGGACGTCATCCTTTTCACCGCTGAAGTAAAGGGGCTTGTTGAAGAGGACGGTTTTGTTTTTATTTAAATGGCGGACAAAGTCAATTAAACCACCGGTGTGGTAATAGGTGGTCTCGCTTTCGTTCCTTTCGTCGCGGAAGACTATCTTCACGCCCCGGTTCAGGAAGGAAAGCTCCTGTAACCGGCGGCCGATTATCTCGTCCTGGAAAACCAGGTCTTCAAAAATCTCACCGTCAGGATAAAAAGTTACGCTGGTGCCCGTACCTTTGGTTTTACCAATAACTTTTAACTCGGACACCTTCTGGCCGCGCCGGTACTCCTGATGATAAATCTTACCATTACGTTTAACCTTTATCTCCAGCCACTCCGACAGGGCATTGACCACTGAAAGGCCGACACCATGGAGACCCCCGGCTACTTTGTAACCGTTCCCGCCAAATTTTCCCCCGGCGTGGAGGATGGTCAGGGCTACCTCCACCGCCGGCAGGCCGGTCTTTTCATGGATATCCACCGGAATACCCCGGCCGTTATCAGCGACTGTCAGGCTGCCGTTCTCGTGAATCGTAACCTCAATCCGGTCGCAAAAGCCGGCCAGGGCCTCGTCGATGCTGTTGTCGACCAATTCAAAGACCAGCTGGTGCAGGCCCCGCACGCCGGTATTGCCGATGTACATGCCCGGTCGCCGGCGCACAGCTTCCAGACCTTCTAGAATCTGGATTTGGCTAGCATCATATTCATTACGAACCTGATCCATTTCTTCCTCCAAGTTTAATCTTTACCGGAACAAATATAGCATATAATCTATACTTGATTCAAGCCGGACGTTTGCCTGCCCTTCAATCGGGCATTGCTAATGCCATACTGGCCCTTTTCATCAAGGTGCCGGAGGAGATGGTGGAATAGTAAATCTCCTTTTCGGTCACGATACAAGACTTTATTTCGCCGGCCCCTGGATCCTTCCGGGCTTTGGAATTCAATATTTCCAGGAATTCCCGCGTGGCTGCCGACCGCCCGGCTGTTTCTAGATCGAGGATGGCGATAATCTCCCTGTAGGGGACTACCATGTCGTTGCCAATATGCAGGTACACTCCCTTTTCCCCCTTTCAAAGAATGGCTCCTCCCTTGTTGGGCGGGCATATGTTCGCAACGAAGACCAAGGATCAAGCAAAAATAAAGCCCGCCTAAACATTCCCCAATGGTTTAATAGGCCTGGTCACCATCAGGTTTTCTCCGCAAATACTTACTGTGCCTCAACAGGCCCGGAGGTGAGCCGGGGTTCCCTTCCCCGGGCTAATTCCCAGAGATGGGAGCGTTGTATAAGCCTGGCTGGTAATAAGCCGACCTCCGTGGTCGTTAAAAAAGCCTGGTCGGCCCCTGCCAATAACTCCAGTAACGCCCCCTGGTGCGCTTCATCAAGTTCGGAAAAAACGTCATCCAGGAGCAAAACTGGCATTACATGCAAAAGTTCCCGGTAATACCGGGCCTCAGCCAGTTTCAAGGCCAGAACGATAGCTCTTTGCTGGCCCTGGGAGGCAAAATAACGGGCCTCGTGACCGTCCAGGGTAAAGGTAAAGTCATCCCGGTGGGGACCCCAGAGGGTCATACCGGCCTGGACCTCCCTTTCGCGGCCGACCTTTAGCCTTTCCGCCCACTCTTCCTGGCTGGCAACCCCGGGCCGATAAATGAGGGCCAGTTCTTCCCCCCCGGCCATATCCCGGTAGGTAGCGGCAACCCTCGGTGCCAAAGATTGTAAAAAACAAGATCGCTTTTCGCAGATAGCCTTACCTGTTGCTAATAACTGGATATCCCAGGGTTCCAGCTCCCCCTCCTTCCCCCGGCCGGCCTTAATGGCCCGCAACAAAAGATTACGCTGGAAGAGAATGCGCCGGTAATCTTGCAGATTGCGGCAGTAAAGGCGATCGCCCATACTGATCTCCCGATCCAGGAAATGGCGCCGGTAGGCCGGGCCGCCCTTAAGGAGGTGCAGGTCATCAGGTCCGAAGTAAATGACGGGGAATATACCCAGGAGTTCGATTAAGCGGTTGCGGTTGCCGTTAATTGTCAACCTTTTATTGTGCTGCTGGTAGTTAATTACCAGCTCAATTTTTTCACCATTACTGTGGCATAATCCTCGCACCTGGAAGGAGCTTGCTCCCCAGGTCAACAATTGCTGGTCCTGTTGCTGCCTGAAGGATCGGGCGAGGGCCAGGTAACCAATGGCTTCCAGGAGATTAGTTTTACCGGCAGCATTGGGCCCAAAAATAATATTTAGCCCGGGCCGGCAATCCCAGGTAAGGCATTTATAACTGCGGAAATTAATCAGCTGGAGCTGTTGTAAGCTTAAAGCAGGCACCCTTAACCTCCACCTCATCGCCAGGCACCAGCTCGTGACTGCGCCGCCTTTCTACTTGGCCGTTCACCCGGACCAGCCCGGATGTTATTAATTCTTTCGCCTGGCCGCCGGTGGCAGCAACGCCGTTCCACTTTAAGAACTGGTCCAACCTGATAGTCGGCGTGGTTATAATGACCCTTTGGATTCCCCCTCACCTCGCCTTCCAGGTTATTAGCCAATCCTGACCGGTAGGATAAGGCAGAAGTAGTTTTCCTGGCCGGCCGGCCTGACAACAACGGGTTTCAACGGGGCCAGGAGTTCCAGAATTACGTTTTCGGTATCAATTACCCGCAGGGTTTCCAGCAGGTAGCGCCCGTTCAAAGCTAGTTCCAGGGGTTGTCCTGCTATTTCTGCCGTTAACTCCTCTTCCAGGTGGCCTATCTCGGCAGCTTCACTGGTTATTTTTAAAGATTTTTCCCCTACCTGCAAAATAATAATATGGGCCCTGGCTTTATTCTCATCCCGGGCCAGTAAGGTAGCCCGTTCAACGGTGTCCAGGAGATCCCGGGTGGCTATTTCTATGGTAGTTATATGATCAGTTGGGATAACTTGCTGGTAATGAGGAAATTTACCATTCAATAATCGGGTGTATAACGTTAAGCCCTCGTGCTGGGCGTAGATCTGACTTTCACCGATGGTTATTTTTACTAAACCATCTTCTCCGGGGAGTAAACGCGCCAGTTCATTCATAGCCCGGCATGGTACCAGGGCGGTAGCCGTTTCGTTACTCGTGGAATCTTCTGGTTGGCCGTGGTAGACAGCCAGACGATGGGTATCGGTGGCCACCAGGTTAAACCTGTTTTCCCCGGGTTCTAATTCCCAGAGAACACCATTGAAAATGCTGCGCAGGTCGTCATTACCGGCGGCAATTGTTACCTTACGGATGGCATCCTTGAGGGCGGTAATGGCCACTGTAAAGGAGAAGTTACCTTCTACCGGCGGCAGGAGCGGAAACTGGCTGGCGTCAATGCTGTTAAGTTGGACTTTGGACTGCTGGTAAGCGATCTCCACGGTGTTATCCTGTAAACTCTGTAAAGAAAGGGAGGTAGGCGGCAGGCGCCGGACCATCTCGGTAAAGATACGTGCCGGCAGTAAGAGCTCGCCTTCTTCGATAACCTCAACAGGAAAGGTATAAATAATTCCCAGATCAAGATCGGTACCCTGGAGGGTCAAGGTATTTTCATGGGCCTGCAATAGAATCCCGGTAATAGCGTGATAGGTTGTCGTTGTGGCTACCGCCCGGTATACCTTTTGCACAGCATTAACAAGTTGGGGTTGAGGACAAAGGATATGCATGGCATTTTTTCCTCCATCATCATCTTAAACGATTCTTAGTAACCGTAGTAATAGGGCCTGTGGATTTGTGAATAAGGGATAGATGGCTGGCTGTTGGAACCTCCGGGCCTGTGGGTTACTGGTTTCTAAGCTGTTGCCTTATCTGGGCTATTACCTGGGGAAGGGAAGGATCTGTGTTTAGGTCGTCGCGAATCTTGTCGTAGGCGTGGAGAACAGTAGTATGATCCCGGCCGCCAAATTCCTTACCGATATCCGGCAGGGAGGATTCGGTTAGTTCCCGACAGAGGTACATGGCAATTTGACGGGGGTAAGCCACGGAACGCGTGCGCTTCTTGGCTTTTAGATCTTCTACCTTCAAATTGAAGTAATTAGCTACTGTCTCCTGGATTAAACGAATGGTAATCGGTTTAGGTCGCGCCAGGTCGAGAACGTCTTTTAAAATCTCTTCTGCCAGCCCGGGGGTTATTTCTTTTTTGGTAAAATTGGCGTAAGCAGCAACCCGGATGAGGGCCCCCTCCAGCTCTCGAATGTTAGAATCAATTTTTTGAGCTATAAAGAACATGACTTCATCCGGCAGGTTAATACCCTCGGCAACAGCTTTTTTGCGTAAAATAGCCATCCTGGTTTCCAGATCAGGCGGTTGGATATCGGTGATCAGGCCCCACTCGAAGCGGGAACGCAGGCGGTCTTCCAGGGTGGGAATTTCCTTGGGCGGCCGGTCACTGGAGATGATTATTTGTTTATTTGCCTCATATAAATGATTAAAAGTATGGAAGAACTCTTCCTGGGTACTCTCTTTTTTTGCTAAAAATTGGATATCATCAATTAATAAAACATCGATATTGCGATACTTGGTGCGGAACTGTTCTGTAGCCTTATCCTTAATAGCATTAATCAAGTCGTTCGTGAATTTTTCCGAAGAGATGTACATTACCCGGAGTTCTGGTAAATGCTGGCGAACCCGATGGCCGATGGCCTGCATCAGGTGGGTTTTGCCAAGACCTACGCCCCCGTAGATAAATAGCGGATTATAAGAACTGGCTGGCGATTCGGCTACGGCCAGGCAGGCTGCATGGGCAAAACGGTTGCTGTTACCCACAACAAAGGTTTCAAAGGTATATTTAGGGTTGAGGGGGGGGAGACTGGGATCCTCCAGTTCCGGTTCCTGGCGCTGGTTTGAACTTGAGAGAGGGAAGCAGATTACCTGGATTTTGATAATTTTTCGCCCCAGGACCTGTTGCAGTGCTTCCTGGATAAGGGGATAATAGCGGCTCTGGATGTAGTCCCGGGCAAATTCGTTGGCTACAGCCAGGACCAGGGTATTGCCCTGCATGGTAACCGGCCGGGCTTCGTAAAACCATGTTTCCAGGGCAGGGGTGCTGACCTGTTTTTCGAGAATCGTTAAGGCCTGTTGCCAGGCCAGATCGAGCTGTACAGGAGCCAAAAAGGCGACCTCCTTGAAAAGTGTTAAATAAAGAAGATGTTTATAGTGTTGATTCTGGGGAAAGGTATACCGGGCCCGGTAAAATTGGTATTTTTATCAT